>CANRLV010000053.1 GCA_947631565.1 uncultured Gemmiger sp.
CCTTTTGCGAGCCCTTCCTAAATATTGAGATTCCTCTCCCAGCTTGAACGCTGGAATACCAGTTTCTCGACAGTCTGGGCGGCGGCCCGGGCATCGCCCGGGCCGCCGCGTTTTTTTCAGAATTTACAAACCTGTCACCATTCTGTCACCCCGTTGGGTGGAAATCCGCCGCAAAATATGGTAGACTGATAGACAGCATCACACAAGGGGGCGTGTGCCGGTGAAGAACATCCTCGAGCTGCTGGAGACAACGGCCGCCCGCTTCGGGGCGCGCCCCGCTTTCTGTGATGAGGACCGTGCGCTGACCTGGGCCGACACGCTGGCTCTGGCCCGGGCCGCAGGCAGCGCGCTGCTGCGCGCCGGTGCCGGCGGCGGGCCGGTGGCGCTGTATCTTGACCGCAGCGCGCTGTGTGCGCCGGCCATGCTCGGGGTGCTGGCGGCGGGCGGCTTTTACACCGTGCTGGACCCCGCCCAACCGCCCGATCGGGTGGGGCGCATCACCGCCCAGCTTTCCCCCGTGACGCTGCTGGCCGACGCCGCGCACCTTGGCGCCGCCCGCGCGCTGGCCGGTCCCGCGGACCGTGTGCTGGCGCTGGACGATGCCTTTGCCGCGCCGCCGGACGCCGCCGCACTGGACGTCGTGCGTGCCAATGCCATCGACACCGACCTCGCCTACATCCTGTTCACCTCCGGCTCCACCGGCGCGCCCAAGGGTGTGGCCGTGCCGCACCGCGCCGTGCTCGCCTACAGTGCATGGGCGGCCGGGACCTTTGGCATCCATGAGGACACGGTGTTCGGCAACCAGACGCCGTTCTACTTCTCGATGTCGGTGACCGACATCTGCGCCGCCCTGCGCACCGGCGCCTGCGTGCAGGTGCTGCCCCGGCGGCTGTTCAGCTTTCCCGTACAGCTGCTCGACTACATGACCGCGCGCAGCGTGAACACCATTTATTGGGTGCCCTCGGCGCTGGGCATCGTGGCCAACTGGCAGGCGCTGGACTACACCGCCGCCCCGCCGCTGCGCACCGTGCTGTTTGCCGGCGAGACGATGCCGACGGCGCGGCTCAATTATTGGCGCCGGCATTATCCGACCGCGCGCTTCGCCAACCTGTTCGGCCCCACCGAGACGACCGACATCTGTTCCTATTATATCGTAGACCGCGAATTTGCCGACGATGAAGCGCTGCCCATCGGCAAAGCCTGTGACAACTGCGGTCTGCTCGTCGTCACGCCCGAGGGCCGCGCCGCCAAGCCCGGCGAGGCCGGTGAGCTGTGCGTGCGCGGCAGCTTTCTGGCCGCCGGGTACTACCGTATGCCGGACAAGACCGCCGAGCGCTTTTGCCAAAATCCGCTGCAGCGCGACTGGCCGGAGACCGTCTACCGCACCGGCGACCTGGTGACGGAGAACAAGCGCGGTGAGCTTATGTACCTGGGCCGCATCGACAACCAGATCAAGCACATGGGCTACCGCGTGGAGCCGGGCGAGATCGAGACGGCGGCGCTGGGCGAGCCGGGCGTGGAGGGCTGTGTCTGCCTGCATGACACTGCCCGCGACCGGCTGGTGCTGTTCTACCAGGCCAAAAAGGACCTGACCGACGCCCTGCGTGCCCGGCTGGCGGCGCGCCTGCCCGCTTACATGCAGCCGGCCGTCTGCCGCCGCCTGCTCGCATTGCCGCAGAATGCCAACGGCAAGCTGGACCGCGGCGCGCTGACCGCCCTGCTGCCCACACTCGAATAGCTTTTGGAGGAGATACCATGCACACTGTGGAGGAGATCTTGGAGATTTTGGCCGCCGTCAAGCCGGGGCTGCACGCTGCCGCCGACGAGGAGCTTGTGCGCAGCGGCAAGCTGGATTCCGTCGATATCATGGCGCTGGTCCTGGAGCTGGGCGAGCGCTTTGACATCGATGTCGCCCCCACCGACCTGAAGGAGGAGAATTTTGCCACCGCTGCCGCCATCCTGGCGCTGGTGCAGCGGCTGGAGGGCTGAGATGGCCTACAATTCCTTTTTCTATCTGGCGCTGTTTTTGGTCCCGGTCTGGCTGGCCTGGGCACTGCTGCCGCAGCGTCTTCGGCCGCTGGCGCTGCTGACAGGCAGCCTGATCTTTTACCTTGTCAGCGCCCGGCAGTATGTGTTCTGGCTGCTGCTGGCGGCCGCCGCCGTGCACCGGGCAGCGCGGCGGCTGGCGGCGCTGGACGCCGCGCCCCTGCCCGCTGCCGCAGACACAGACCCCGCCGCCCGCAAGGCGGCGCGCGCGCAGCGCACCCGGCAAAAGCGGCGCACCGTCGCCGCGGCACTGGCCGTATGCCTGGGCATGCTGGCCGTGTTCAAGTATCTGCCGCTGGCCGTCCGCACGGCCAACGCCCTGCTGGCCCGGCTGCCGGGGGCGGCCCCGCTGCCCATGCCGGTCTGGACGGTGCCGCTGGGGCTGAGCTTTTTCAGCCTGATGGCGGTGGGGTATGTCATCGATGTCTACCGCGGCGCCTGCGCGCCCGCCGCGCATTACTGGCAGGTACTGCTGTTTTTGAGCTTCTGGCCCCACATCGTCGAGGGTCCCTTTGACCGCTGGGCCGCGCTCTCGCCCGCGCTGCTGGACCCGCCGCGCCCCGACTACCGCGCGCTCTGCTTCGGAGCGCAGCGCATCGCTTGGGGGATGGCCAAAAAAATCGTGCTGGCCGACCGCGCCAATATGTATGTCAACGCCGTATTCAACGATTATACGCAGTACTCCGGCCTGGCCGTGGTGACGGGGACACTGCTGTATGTGCTGCAGCTGTACGCCGAGTTCTCGGGCTGCATGGACATCGTCTGCGGCTCAGCGGAGCTGTTCGGCATACCGCTGGCCGAAAATTTCCGCCAGCCGTTCCTGGCCCGTTCGGTGGGCGAGTTCTGGCGCCGCTGGCACATCAGCCTGGGCGCCTGGCTGCGGGAATACCTGTTCCAGCCGCTGGTGATGAGCAAAGCGCTGCGCCGCCTGGGCAAGGCCTGCCGGGCCCGCTTTGGGGCCGAAGCGGGGCGCCGCTGGCCGGTGTGGCTGGCGCTGGCCGTGACCTGGGCCGCCACCGGTCTGTGGCATGGCGCCGCCTGGCTGTACCTGGCCTATGGGCTCTATTACTTTGTACTGCAATGGCTGGGCGAGGCGTGCGAGCCGCTGTTTTTGCGTGCCTTCCCGCGGCTGCCGCAGTGGCGGCAGCGCCGGCCGTGGCAGCTTTGGCAGACCGCGCGCACCTTTGTGCTGGTCTGCTTCGGTATGCTGCTGTTCCGCGCCAACGGCCTGACTGCGGCCTTTGCGATGCTGGTCAGCCTGGCGCGGCCCTATACCGGCAGCCTGCTCATCAAGCTGGACGGCAAGGACATCGCCGTGCTCTGCGTGGGCGCGGCCGTGCTGCTGGCCGTGGACCTTGCGCGGGAACGGGGCGTCAGCCTGCGCGGCCGTATTGCCGCCTGGCCGCTGGTGCCGCGCTGGGGCGTGTACATCGCGCTGGTGCTGGTGACGGCGCTGTTCGGTGCCTACGGCGTCAACTATGACCCCGCCGCTTTCATCTACGCGCAATTCTGATTTTGCCTGGAAGGAGAAGCCATGACCCGTCCGTGGTGGAAAGCTCTGCTGCGTATCGCCGCCTTTCTGTTTGTGCTGCTGCTGGCTGTACAGGCGGTGGGGCACGTCGTCATGCCCACCTCCAACCGGTACCTGTCCGGCTATGCGGCGGGCGGTGTGCTGGGCGAGGACCCCGGCACCATCGACGTACTGGTGATGGGAGATTCCAACGCCGCGCAGGGCATCGCGCCGATGCAGTGGTATACCGAAAGCGGCGTGACCGGCTACACCTACGCCGAGGGTTGGCTGTCGGTGTACAACATCTATTTTCGCCTGCAGCAGATCCTCAAGGCGCAGAGCCCCCGCCTGCTGGTGCTGTGCACCTCGACCGCGTACAGCCGTCCCGACGGCGAGACCGACTGGTCCGCCGCGGTCACCGACGCGGCGGGCGAGCTCTTTCCGCTGCTGCGCTTCCATGACGAGTGGAAAGTGCTCTCCCCGCAGGAATGGTTTACCGACAACGACTATACCTGGCGGGACGTGAACAAGGGCTTCATGCCCCTGACCGAGGCGGCCGCTTACGGCGGCGCCGATTATATGTATGACACCGGCACGCAGGAGCCTCTCCCCTGGCCGATGCGCTTTTGTCTGGACCGGCTGCTGGACCTGTGCACGGCGCACGGGATGCAGGTGCTGTTCATCACCGTGCCCACCACCAACTGGAACCTGGCCCGCCACAACGGCATCGCGGACTATGCGGCCGGCAAGGGCCTGCCCTACCTTGACTTCAACCTGCCGGGCGGCGAGGTACCGGACCCGGGCATCGACTGGTCCGCCGACACCGCCGACGGCGGCACCCACCTGAACCTGCTGGGCGCGCAGCACGCCACGGCGGCGCTGGGGCAGTATCTGCTCGCCCACTATGACCTGCCGGACCACCGCGGCCAGCCCGGATACGAGGACTGGGATACCGACGCTGCCGCCTACGCCGAGGCGCTGCCCGGCCTGCTGGACAAGGCAAATGCCGCCGGCGCCTGAACCTTTATGGCACATAATACGAGCGCCCCGGCCGCAATGGCGGGGCGCTCGTTGTGTTGCAGGCTTCAGGTAAGATGCAGCAGGCTGCGCAGGGCCATGAACAGCCCGGACAGGCAGCCGGTCATCAGCAGGATGGCGATGGCGTTGCCCACAAAGATGGACAGCGCCGATTTGTTTTTGTCCAGGTGCAGTGCGCGGGCGGTGATGGCCGACAGCCAGCAGCCAAAGCCGGTAAAGGGGATGGAGATCACGACCAGCAGCGTCCAGCATCCGTAGCGCTCCACAAATTTGCGGAAGGCGGGCGGGATCTTTTCCGTCCCGAACAGAGGCACCTCCCAGCCGCCGTAGAGCAGAAACGGCACCGGCGTGTAGGACCCCGCCACCGACAGCATATACGACCAGCGCGCCGGCATACCCATAATCTGCCCTAGCAGCACCGCGCCCTTGCCCTCGACCATGGGCAGGGCCGCCGTCAGGTACACCATCAGCGAGCGCCAGACCACCGCCACTGCACCGTTCCCCCCTTCCGTCTTTTCTATACGTTCTGTACAGCATTATACAGGAAGGCGCCCCGCAATGCAAGCCGCCGCCGGCAATTTCCTGTGCCGCCGCGGCGGTACCCGCCTGCCGGAAAATTTTTGTCAAAATCGGGCGGCATGGACAACTGTTTGTCCATGCCGCCCGATTATCATGATATCACAGACCGGGCCCGGCCCTCACGGCTGCCGCATCGACACCGCCTGCTCGACGATGGCCGCCACGCGGCGGGCGTCCTCCGGCTTGAGGTCATGCATGAGCGCCGTCACGCGCCGGATGGCCGCCTCGGTATCCTCGCCGCCGCCGTCCTCGCTGTACAAAAACAGCTCCGCCGGGGTGATGCCCAGCGTGTCACAGATGCGCTTGAGGGTGAACAGCGTAGGGCTTTTGAGCCCGCGCTCGATCATGCCCACCGAATTGGTGTTGAGGCCGCTGTCAAACGCCACCTGCTCCTGGCTGAGGCCCTGCGCGGTGCGGAAGTGCCGCAGCCGCCGGCCGATGAGCTGTGAATAGGCTTTTGCATCCCGCATGGTGCGCACCTCCCCGGACGGTCCTTACTCTATAACATCATCATACCGTATTTTGCGCATCGCCGCGAACGCTTAAAATGTTGTCTTCTCATTTCTATAATATTTACCATAAAGGGAGGTGAAAAGGATGTCCCGTCTGCGCCGGCGCGCGGTGCGCCTGCCCCGGCCGCCGGACCCCGGGCAGCTGTACGGCGACCTTTGCGCCGTGCTGCCGCCGCAGTATGCCGTCGGCCAGGGCTACAGCCTGGATACGCTGCGCTTTGCGGTGGAGAACGGGGCACGGCTGGAGCTGCGCCTGTCCCGGCGCGGACCGCCGGGATGCACGGCGGTGTTCCTGCCCGCGGCCGGGGCGAACACCGCGCCCGAACAGGCCGAGGTCTATCTGGACCTGTTTGCCGAGCTGGTCCTGCGCCTGACGGCAGACGAAGAAAAAACCGACTGTTGACCCGAAAAATGAAAGGAGACCCTTATGTTTGATATCGATACCGTTGGTTCCACCCTGCTCAAGCTCGGTGTCGGCGTTGCTGCCGCCGCCGGCCTGTTCCTGCTCATCGACACATGGCTTGACGATGAAAAGGAAAGCTGCGGCGACGATGACGAAAACGAGGAAGCTGATCTCGAAACTGTCAAGGCTGCCAAGGCCGCCAAGGCCGCCCTGGTAGACGATGAGGACAATGAAGAAGAGGAGGAAGACGAGGAAGAGGAGGAAGAAGACGAAGAAGCCGGGGCGGCCTCTCCCCTGCTCTTCCGGTAAGCCATACGCCGCCGCGAAGCCCGGTTGGACAGGTATCTGTCCAACCGGGTGCGGTAAAATGATATGTATACGCCTTTTGGAGCATGACGTTTTGCACAAACCGGATGCACTATTTTTGTACTGCATGAGGGATTCTTTAGTGTTTTAAAACGCTGATGGCTGTGTTATAATTGAGAAAAATGCGGGAATGTGTCGATGTCGCAAGCCGCGCGCTGCTTTGCAAATAAAACGATAGAGGGGGCGTTCGCATGAGGGCAGATCGGCAGGAACGGCTGCTGGCGCTGCAGCAGCAGCTGCTTTCCGGCAACCGCGTGAACAAAGCCGAGGCGGCCGCCGAGTTCGGCGTATCGGACAAGACGGTCCGGCGCGACCTGGAGGTGCTGCGTACCTTTTACGGCGAGCGCGGCAACGACCTTGTGTTCGACCATGCCGACGGACAGTACCGTCTGGAGCACCCCATCGAGGCGCGGCTGACCAAAAGTGAGATCCTGGCGGTATGCAAGATCCTTTTGGAGAGCCGCGCCTTTACCGAGGAGGAGCTCGACCCCATCCTCAAAAAGCTGGTCGCCTGCTGCACGCCGGTGCAGAACCTCAAGGCCGTGCAGGAGCTCATCGGCAACGAGCGTTTCTATTACACGCCGCCGCACCACGGGCGAAAATTCGTGGACAAGCTGTGGGACCTGGGCGAGGCCATCCGCGGGCGCCGCGTGGTCGAGATGGACTACACCGGCACCCACAAGCAGAGCGCCCGCCACCGCCGCGTGTGGCCGGTGGGGATTTTGTTCAGCGAGTATTACTTCTATCTGGCCGCTTTCATCGAGGGCATCGACAAGGCCGAGCATTTTGACAACCCGCAGGACAAGAGCCCGACCATCTACCGCGTGGACAAGATCGAACGGTTCACCGTGACGAAGGACAAATTCGACATCCCTTACCGCGACCGCTTCCAGGAGGGCGAGATGCGCAAGCGCATCCAGTTCATGTACGGCGGCGAGCTCAGGCGCATCCGGTTCCTGTACACCGGCCCGAGCCTGGAGGCCGTGCTCGACCGCCTGCCGACGGCCCGGGTCCTGCGCGAGCTGCCCGGGGGCGGGTATGAGGTCGAGGCCGAGGTATTCGGGACCGGCATCGAGATGTGGGTGAGAAGCCAGGGGGAGTATGTAAAGGTGTTGGATTGAGGTCTGTATTCATTCATCCTTTTCATGCTCCAAAATGCAGATCGAACGATAAAGCGGTGGGATGGATATGCTAAACAGCCGGGACGCTTTACTGGATTTTCAGCGCATCGTGGGCGCCGACCCAAACCTTGAAGATTTCTGCGCCAATGAGCAAAGCTGGATCGAGGATCGCCGACAACGCTGGGAACAAAATCGCATCCAGGTCGGTGTGATCGGGGTCACCAGCAGCGGGAAATCAACGCTTATCAATGCCATTTTGGGCCGGCAGCTGCTTACCAGCGCCGTCTGCCCCTCTTCGGCGCAGCTCGTTTATTGCTCCTGTGGGGAGGAAGCTGCCGCCTCGGTCCGGTTTTTGGACGGAACGCACAGGGAGCTTTCCGGACAAGAGCTTACCGCGGAGGCGCTGTGCCAATACAGTGATGAACGTTCCAACCCGGGGAACAAAAAACGCGTCAGCCACATCGCGCTTTCCACACCGACATTCGACCTGGGCGAAGATGTTTTGCTCATCGACAGCCCCGGATTGGATGCCTATGGGTTTGAAGGCCATGAAAAGCTCACGCTGGAAAGCCTTGTGCCCACGGTCGACGCCTGCATCTATGTTACGACAACGAAACAAAACTCTGACCGCAAAGCAAAAAATGTTTTGGACATCGTCGCAAAATATCACTGCCCGATCATCATCGTCCAGAATATGCTGGATGCCGTCACACCGTCTCCCGGCGGCGATAAGACCTGGGATGAGGTCGTCCTGGAGCACAAAATGCGCGTCCAGCGCATCGTTGCGCAGTCGGACATCGAGGATAAGAGCAGCGTAAGAATCATACAAATGTCCGCCAAATCAGCCCTGCCGTGGCGCTGCGGCCCGCTGGCGTGCGGTACAGAGGAAAAGAAACGGTATCTGGATTCCCGGTATCCGCAGTTCCGCGATTCCGTACGCTCTATTTTGGCGCACCAGCGTCCCCGCATCGAACGGCAGCGGCTCAAAACGATTTATGAGCGTGCCGCCGTTCTGCAAAGGGCGGCACAGGAAAAAGTCAATGTTCCGGTACAGAAGCTCGAAAGTGTTTTCCCGTTGGCCGATTTCCGTGTGCGGTTCAGCGATGCCGTCCAGGACATAACAGAACGGGGTGGCCAAGCCTTCGCGCGCTATGCGGACGCCGGCAGGCAGATCCGGGCTGCCCTGTCCGAGGAGGAAGCACCACCGGGCGCCCCCAAGCCCGGGACGGATACCCTCCTTCGCTCCCTTGTATCCGCCGTATACGCTTCCTCTGCGGCGCCCGGCGCCAAGCTCCCCCGCGGGGACCTGAACGCCTGCGTAGAAGCGACCAACAAGGCCGTGGCCGCCCTTGGGAACGAGCTGGTACAGCTTATTTCCGACGGCAATGCGCTCATCACGCAGGCGGCCGGGACCGTCAATATCCCCGACCGGGATCTGCGGCGCTCGCTCCTCTTCGCCGCCCCGCAAGATATCCACGTCCAGAAAAAAGCCGTGACAACGCCTAAGCTTGTGCCCAAAAAGGGATTTTTCAACCGCGTTGCCCGCTTTTTCGGCGATATTTTCACTACCGAGTGGGGCTATGATCGGCTTGAAGTCAAGGCATTCGTGCCGGATGAGGAAGCCACCAGAGATTCCATCCTCCGGCAGCTCGCCCTCGTCGGCACCCTGTATGAAAAAGAGATGGAGGATTGGTTCTCCAAAAGCCTTGACCCGGCCGTCCAGACGGTATTGCAAAGCATAGACGAACAGGAAGACACATACGACCGGCAAAAGCGGGCCGTTGTAGAGATCGACAGCCTGCGGCGGATGTGCGGAGCGCTGGCGCGATTTCTGGAGAGGCTGGAGCAGGAGCAGCCAAAAGATGCCGACGCCGGCCAAACGGACGATGTACCGCCCGACGACGCCCCCGCTTACGGAAAAAGGCAGCAGATCGAAGCCGCCGACTATATCAAGCCCCTGGTCGAGCTTTCCCGACTCGCGGTGCGGGCCCAGCACAGACAGTTTTTCCGTTGCTTCATGGAAAAGATCGGCTGTCTGGCGCATACGCCCGTCATCGTCGGCTGGGATGATATCAGTCGGGACAGGCTGCTTTGGCAAAGCGGTATAACGGATGCGCTTTATCTTTCCCCGGCCGGCGCGTTGGACGCGCTCCCGCGTCCTGCCCCCTTATGCCTGTTTGTTCTGGTCAACACCACACAGATCGGCCAGGCGAGGAAACAGATCGATGCGCTCTGCCTTAAAACACGGCTGACCGCAGCGGACCGCGTCATCTGGGTGGTGCAGGATCTGCAGGAGCTTCTCAACGGCGGCAATGCCAACGACGGCCTTTCAGAGATGCAGCGCCTGGGAGCCTATATGCAGATCCCCTGCGAGAGCTTTTTCTATGTATGCCATGAAAATCCGATCTATGCCTGGGCGCTTTTGGAGGTCCAGATGGAGCCGGAGCTGACCAAAACGCCCCACCTGCTCATCAATACCATCCAGAACAAATATGGCGCCTTCACCAGCCCGGCGCTGGAAAAAACGCTTGGGCATCTGCTGCGTGAGCTCTGCACCGTCGAAAAGGAGGAGACCGTATCGTGAAATTGGAAGTCGACAACGTCACCGAGCAGTTGGTCCGGGATCTTGAGGCAAGCATCAGCGTAACGATCGAAGGGCTTTACCGCGGTCAAAAGGAGCTGACCGACCTGATAAGGGAGGTCCGGGATCAGCAGCGAGACCTCGCGCCGTCCGACCAGGTCGACGAAGTGCACGGCCTTGTCCGCGAAGTCTCGGCCGATATCAAAGCAGCGGCATCCGCCAGGCAGGTGGGGGCCGCCGCCGACGAAGTAAAAGCATTGCTGGCGGACGCCCAAAAAAATCTCGCCGGGATACAAAACACGCAGCGCCTGACGCTGGAAGACACAAAAGCACTTTTATCGGCACAGGCGGGATTGGAGGCCGGGCTGCAAAGCGTGACGCTCTCGCAGGAAAACGCCCCGCAGGCGACCGCGGCGCTGCTGGAGGACAGGCTGCAGGTCCTGCTGACACTGGAAGAGAAGTTCGACAGCTTTTCCGCCCAGCTGGATGCGCAGAAGGACGAGCTGCTGCGCTGCGCGCAAAACGCACTGGACGCGGCCCGGCGCAACCAAACCAGCCTGGATGCCATCATGGCCTATCTCAGCCTGCCGGGCTACAAGCGATTCTTTAAAGGAATGGAGGTCCCCGCCGATGAAGCCCCTGTGTGAATCCCCTGAACTGCTGCGCATATTGAAAGCCTACAGCCCGGAGGGCAGCGATTACGCGCAGCAGCTGCTGGATATGGAGGCCCACAGCAAAAATCCCGATATGGTCATGCCCGTGTTGGGGATGCAGGGCGCCGGAAAAAGCACTTTGATCAACGCCATGCTGGGGGAAGATATCCTGCCCAACGAAGTGAGCGAGACGACCTGTGCCCCGGTCGAGATCCGCTACGGAGAGTCCTCCCGGGCCGAAGTCATCATGAAGGACGGCACCCGCGCGCAAACGGTCAACACAAAAGACGGATTGCGGCAATATGTCGACAACGAGTATAACCCCGGCAACGAATTGGGTGTCGCGCGCATTATTCTATACCGCACCCATCCGCTGCTTCGCACCGGTCTGATCCTCGTCGACCTGCCCGGTGTCGGCAGCTTGACGCAAGCCAACGAGGACACGACCAGAAATTACATCACCGACCTGTGCGCAGCGCTTTTCGTGTTCCCCACTTCACCGACGATCACCAGGGATACTTCCAACTTTATCAAAGCCGCCTGGCGCCATTTCCATACCGCCTATTTTGTGCAAAACATTTGGTTCGATGACAAAAAGCAGGATGTCCGGGACGGATTGACCACAAACCGGAATACATTGAACAGCATTGCCGGCGAGATCAATGCGACGATGATCGGCGACATCATCCCCATCAATATATTCAACGCTGCCAGGGGCGCCTTCACGAAGGATGCGGCGCTGACCGAAGCCTCCAACATCGGCGCCCTTGTGCAGGCGCTGGAATCCTTTGCCGGCAACTACCAGGCAAACGTTGCGCAGAACTTTGCCGTCCGGGTGCGGCAGTTCACACAGAGCGTCGCCGAGACCCTTGCGCAGCGTATCCGCCAGTGCGGCATGAGCCGGGAAGAGCTTGCCGGGCAGATCGAACGGCAAAAGGAAGAGCAGACCAAAGCAAGCGAAGCGATCGACGAAAAGATCCGTTCTATCCGCAAGGCTGCCGATAAAGCATATGATACGCTGCGGGACTTTTCCCGCAAAACGGCGGACAAATATACCGACCAGCTCAAGCAGGAGCTGTACGACCTGATCGATGCGGGCATCGTGGACGGCGAAAAGCTCACGCAGGCAGTCACCGACTACCAGTCCCGGTATAACAGCATCGCCATCGACGAGGCCTGCAACGAATACATCCGGGTCTGCGAACCGCTCGTCAATGAACTGAAGGGGCTGCAGGATATCCTGAAAAAGGAATCGTTCATGCCGCAGATAGAGACCTTTAACAGGGCCCAGGCCTTTAAATGGGAGAAGGGGCTGCAGGCCGTTATCGATGTTGCCGGCGGCGGTGCCGGGGTGCTGGCATGGGGTGAGGTGAGCGCTCTTGTCGGTACCGCGGTCGGCGGCCCCCTTGGCACAGTCGCGGGCGCCGCCGTAGGCTTCGTCGCGGCCGGCGCGGTCTCACTGATCGCAGGTGTGCTCGGCGGCGTCGCCCGCAAGGGCGTGACCGGCATACGCGGGCAGCAGACCAAGCGGGATCTGGCGCGTGTTTTTGACCGCTTCCGGGAAAATCTCAGCCATGCTCTGCTGGACCCGTATGATACGTTCAGGCGCGGCTTGTCAGGGCAGCTGAAGGAATACAAACAGGCACGGCAAGGCGCGATCCGGGCCATCCAGGCCGAGCTGGATCGGCTGGAGGAGCTGGGTGCGCAGGCGGTATACGACGAAGAGGCTTTGCGCGCCGACCGGGCGTATCTGGAGAAATGGAGTGCAGAGAACAATGTCTGATCTGAAAAAAAGCATCGCTGCCCTGTGTGATATTTTGCAGCAGGCCGACGAGCCCAAGCTGCTGGCCGAGGCCAGGTTCCTGCGCCAGCGCGCCTGCCGCCCGGACAGCTATGTCGTACTGCTGGGTGAGTCGTGCAGCGGCAAATCCACCATCATCAACAGCCTGCTGGACGAGCCTGTCCTGCCCGTCAGCGGGGTGCCGTCCACCGGGGCCGTGACGGAGGTTTTCGTGGATCCCGAGGCAGAGAGCAATGTTTATGCGCTCATTCTCAAAAACGCCACACAGGCGCTGGTGGATCTGAACGGCTTTCAGGCGCAGGCGCTGCACCCCGACCCGGATGTGCGCCGTTTGCGCCTGACCGTACCGCAGGCTGTCGCTGCTCTGCCGGGGGTCCGCGTGTTCGACACACCCGGGTACGGCTCGCTGGTGGCAGAGCATGAGGAGGTCCTGCTGGATTTCCTGCCGGATTGCGATGCCATCATCTACACCGTAAGCTACCGCCAGGGCGTCCAGCGCAGCGACCATGCGTTTTTCCGCACGATGATGGATCTGATCCGGCCGGATATCCCCGTCCATCTCATCATCAACCGCTGCCCGCCTTCCGCGGCGCCGCAGGACCGCCGCGTCCGGGAGATCGTCGAGCATATAAAGGCTTTTTTGGATCGCCCCTGTCTGACGGTGACCCTGCTCCCCAGCATTGTGACCGAAGACGAGGAAGAGGTCCTTCGGTTCCCGCAGGCTGCCGACTTTTGGGGCGGCATCTCGGAGGAGCTGTTCTCGGCAGACCGGCTGGCGGATCTGGAAGCCGTTTTGCAAAAGCAGCTGACCTCCTTGACGGAACGAACGCGAGCGATCCTGGAAAGCCGCATCGGCGCGCTGTCGGCGACCGCAGAGCAGATGCAGGTTGCGCAGGAGGGATTGAAAAAGCTCGCCGAACTGTATGACGCCGCCGTTGACGGTGTCATTCGCCCCGGCTTTGACGATATCCGGAGCCGGCTTGCGCTGGTCATCCATCCGTGTGCGAAAAAGATCGAAAACAGGCTCCTTGACGTCATCGATCAGCAGGAGACCGCCAGCAAGGATGAGACCATCGCTTATGTGCAGAACCATTTGCTGCCGTTCGAGGGATATGAACAAGGGCTGGTCCTGCAGGATTTTGTCCGGATAGAGCTGAAGACCCTGTACAAACGGCTCGACGATTTTTTGGACAGGGGTGTCAAGGCATACGAACATGATATTTTCCTGCACTACTCTGCCGTAGAAAAAAGCGTCGAAAATACGGCCAGGCAGCTGCTGACAAAAGAACTGAACGCCGCGATGTTCCGTTCCTTCTCAAGGTTCGGCGGCGCCGGCGGCGCGGGCGCCGGTTCCGCCAACTTCGCCTCTCACGCTCTTAAAGTGATCGGCGACAAGTTCAACCATACCTTCAGCCGTGAGACCCACAATGCCCTGAAGCATTTGATGAGCAAGATCGGGCTGACTTCGACCAGGAACCTGACCATGGGGATGGCCGGCCTGATCGAGTTGGCCAGCGTAGCCTATGATTATGGGACCTGGAAAAACAAATTACGGCAGAAAGTCCGCAAGAACGTCGCGAAGTGGGAGACCGATATGCAAACGGATATCAGCAAGGATTTGAGCGTGGTGGAGGCCGATGACATTTTGCGCCTGCATGAACGCGCCAATGACTTCCGCTGCGACGCCGAACAGTTCGCCGCCCGCCGAAACACCGACGACCTGGAACGGCTGCAGGGATTGCTGACCGCACTGGATCAAATTTAAAGGGATGGTGTCACCATGGAAGACAAGTTTGACTTTGAGCTCATAGAACGCAAACCGCAGTTCCCGCAGGCCCCGGCGCAGGGCAGCGGCGCAGATCATCTGCAGCACGCGGTTGCCGAAAATTTTGACCGCGTACTGGACTGCGCCCGTATCGTTGTGGAGAGCAAGGCGCTGCTTGCCCAGGCGGATGCCTATTCGGCCAAGGTCGATGCCGACTGCCGCAAGCTTGCCCAGGAGACAAAGGCTTATGTCGACAAGCTGGAGGCCGAATCAAAGTCAAAGCTCGCCAAGGGAGATCTGATTCGTCACCTTCTGCAGGATTACTATAAGTCCGGGCAGGCACCGCTGAGCAGCCAGGATTTTTCCGCCATCGTTTCGCAGGTGATCGATCGCTACGATTTTTTCTGAGGAAGGCGGTGCATCTTGGACAAGGATGTTCTTTTCTCCTTGGTGGATATCGCCCTGGCACTGGTCCAGGACGGTGTTGCCAAAGAGGCGCTTGAACGCATGGAGGCCGCCCGGCAGCGGTATTTGCAGGCGGATATCCGTTCCGTGCGCGAAAAAAGCTATGCCCTGAGCCGATTGATCAGCGTCCTGGACGCAAGCAGGGTATCGCTCGATTTACAGCTTTCCCTTTTTTCTGATTCGCTGACGCCGGAAGCCCAAACCGCCATCCAAAATGTTCTGCAGGAAATGGGGCGCGCGCGCAGCCGTTATGTGTTGGAAAAAGAACGCATCGAAGCCGGAAACCGTTTTTTCGGCACCGGGCGCCTGTTCGGCGCACCGGCCGAAGCCGGGAGCCCCGCCGCCCCTGCACCCGAGATCATCAACGGCATAGCGCTGTATCCCGGCGATGTCCTTGCCGTCACGCGCCGGGGCGGCCTGTACCAGCATTACGCGATCTATATCGGCAACTGGCGCGTTATCCACTATGCGGCGGAATCCGGTGACTTCAGCGGCCATATCACCATCCACGAGGCCCCGTTCCGTGATTTTCAGGGCAGCTCCGATCTGATTTACGCCCTGGATTTTTCCCCGCAGGGGGGACTCGGCATCCGCCGCGGCGAGGCCGCCCCCAGGCACTCTCCTGTTCCCGACCTGACCGGCGCACTGATGTCCTCGCTTTTTGAAGCGCTCCGCCAGATCCAGGGCTATCACCTGTATACCCCCGAGCAGACCGTAGCGCGGGCCAAAAGCCGCCTGGGGGAAAAGCAGTACTTTCTGCCAACGAACAACTGTGAGCATTTTGCCCTCTGGTGCAAGACCGGTGTGAGCGAGTCCAGCCAGGTAGAAGAATGGATCGTGCGGATCGCAAAGCTTTTGCTGCCGGTCCCCTGACGCTTTGCGCAGCAGAGCCTTATCAGGCGGCCCGTTATCCTGCATCCGGCGCCTGTTTGCCGAATAAGGGGCCAAACGTCGTTATTCGCTGCTTCCATCGCCCTGTAAGCGATGGCGGCGGCTGAGAAAATACAGAAGCACGGAGTCCTGCAAATAAAAGTCAAGCCCTAAAAAGAAAAAAGGCCACAAAAAATGTGGTCACAAGAGAATGGCATAAC
>CANRLV010000054.1 GCA_947631565.1 uncultured Gemmiger sp.
GCCGCCGTCTATGCGCTGGAGGGCGAGGGCGCCGCCGTGCGCGGCATCCGCCGCCTGCCCGCCGCCGGGGCGAGCCGCCGCGGCGTCTGGGGCGACGCGGGCGTGGCCGCCAATGTGCGCCCATTTTGAGCGGAGGGGATAAACCATGGCGATTTTAACGAACATTGCAGATATTTTTGCCAACTCCGGGTGGGCGGTCATCTTCACGCAGGAGGGCGGCTGGAAATACGCCGTCATGTTGCTCATCGCCTGCGTGCTGCTGTACCTGGCCATCGCAAAGCAGTTTGAGCCCCTGCTGCTGCTGCCCATCGGCTTCGGCATGCTCATGGCCAACCTGCCGCTGGACGGTCTCATCCACATGGACATCTTCATCAACGAGACGCAGCACATCAACTGGCAGCTGCTGGGCGAGGTCGGCGGCATGGCCGACTACATCTACCTCGGCGTCAAGCTGGGCATCTACCCGCCGCTGATCTTCCTCGGCATCGGCACCATGACCGACTTTGAGCCGCTCATCGCCCGGCCCTCCAGCCTGCTGCTGGGCGCGGCCGCGCAGCTGGGCATCTTCTTCACCTTCATCGGCGCGCGCCTGCTCGGCTTCACCGGGCCGGAGGCCGCCTCCATCGGCATCATCGGCGGCGCCGACGGCCCCACCGCCATCTTCACCACCACCCAGCTGGCCCCGCACCTGCTCGGCTCGGTGGCCGTGGCGGCCTACTGCTACATGGCGCTCGTGCCGGTCATCCAGCCCCCCATCATGAAAGCGCTCACCACGGAAAAGGAGCGCCAGATCGTCATGGATACCCCGCGCAAGGTCAGCCAGCGGGAGAAGATTTTGTTCCCGGTCATCGTCACCGTCATCGTCAGCCTGACCCTGCCGGACGCCGCCATCCTCGTCGGCTGCCTGATGCTGGGCAACCTGATGAAGGAGTGCGGCGTGGTCGAGCGCATCAAAAAGACCGCCGGCAACGAGCTGATGAACATCATCACCATCTTCCTCGGCTTCTCGGTCGGCTGCACCACCAACGCCGAGACCTTCCTCAACCTGCGCACCGTCGAGATCATCGTGCTGGGCGTCGTCGCGTTCGGCGTCGGCACCGCCGGCGGCGTGCTGCTGGGCAAGCTGATGTGCTTCCTCACACACGGCAAGATCAACCCGCTCATCGGCTCCGCCGGCGTCTCCGCCGTGCCGATGGCCGCCCGCGTCAGCCAAAAGGTCGGGCAGGAGTACAACCCCCGCAACTACCTGCTCATGCACGCCATGGGCCCCAACGTGGCTGGCGTCATCGGTTCCGCCGTTGCGGCCGGCATCCTCATCAATATGTTCTCTTAAAGCAAAAGAGGGGTTCGGCGTCACTGGCTGCGCCGGTCCGCCTGCACCCCTCTCCTGGACACACCCCGTCGCAAAAAATGCCGTTCGCATGCCCGAAGGGCGACTTGAACGACATTTTTTGCTCTAGAAGTATCGGCCCTGCCCGCACATGTCGGTCAGGGCCGATGGCGTTAAAATATACTTTTTGGCAGAGGCCCGGCGGGATTTTGCTCATTTTTGCAGATTTCTTGCCAGCGGGGCAAAATTCGCTTGTCAAAACGTCAAAAAATAGTATATAATATTGAATATCCAATACGATACTTGCACCGCAAAGGAGGAACGCCCATGCCCCCGCGCCTGAATGCTGATAAGCTCGACAACCGCCGCACCGTCCTGGTCGGTCTGGCGTTTCTGTCCATCTCCGCCTTCTGGCAGATGTATGACAACATCGTGCCGCTGATCCTGCGCCAGACCTTCGGCATGGACGAATCGCTGGCCGGCGTCATCATGGCCGCCGACAACGTGCTGGCGCTGTTTTTGCTGCCGCTGTTCGGCGGCATCTCGGACCGCGCGCACACAAAGCTCGGCCGCCGCACGCCCTTTATCCTCGCCGGCACCGCCGCCGCCGTGGTGCTGATGAACCTGCTGCCCGTGCTGGACAACAGCTACGCCGCCGCCGCGGCGCCGTTCAAGTTCGCGTCCTTCGTGGTCGTGCTGGGGCTGCTGCTCGTCGCCATGGGCACCTACCGCAGCCCGGCCGTGGCGCTCATGCCGGACATCACCCCCAAGCCGCTGCGCAGCCGCGCCAACGCCATCATCAACCTGATGGGCGCGGTCGGCGGCATCCTCTACCTGGCCGTGGCGGCCGTGCTGTACCCCACCGCCAGGGTGCAGGGGCTCGCGCACGTCAACTACCAGCCGCTGTTTCTCGTCGTCTCGGGCATCATGATCGTTGCGGTGGCGGTGCTGCTGCTCACCATCCGTGAGCCGGCCCTGACCGCCGCCAACCAGGCGCTGGAAAAGGACCACCCGGAATGGAACCTGGCCGAGGACGACGGTTCCGGCAACGAGGTCCTGCCCGCCCCCGTCCGGCGCAGCCTCGGCTTTCTGCTCGCCTCCATCGCGCTGTGGTTCGTCGGCTACAACGGCGTGACGACCTGGTTCACCACCTATGTGGCCGAGGTCATGGGCGAGGGGCTGGGCGGCGCCTCGACCTGCCTGCTGGTGGCCACGGCCGGCGCCATCGTCAGCTACATCCCCATCGGCATCGTGGCCTCCAGGGTGGGGCGCAAGCGCACGATTTTGGGCGGCGTGG
This sequence comes from uncultured Gemmiger sp., assembly GCA_947631565.1. Classification (GTDB taxonomy): domain Bacteria; phylum Bacillota; class Clostridia; order Oscillospirales; family Ruminococcaceae; genus Gemmiger. Next base: position 2,628 of record CANRLV010000054.1, read on the forward strand.
TGCTGCTGGCCGGCTGCTTTTTGGCCGGCTACCTGCTCACCGCCCACAGCCACAGCATCACCCCGGTCATGTTCGTCGCCTTTGCGCTGGTGGGTCTGGCCTGGGCGGCCATCAACGTCAACAGCCTGCCGATGGTCGTCGAGATGTGCCGCGGCAGCGACGTGGGCAAGTTCACCGGCTACTACTACACGGCCTCGATGCTGGCGCAGGTGGTCACCCCGGTGCTGGCCGGCACGCTGATGAAGACGCTGGGCTACCAGATTTTGTTCCCCTACGCGGCGTTCTTCGTCGCCTGCAGCTTTGTCACCATGACCCAGGTCCGCCACGGCGACGCCAAAGCCGCGGCCAAAAAGGGTCTGGCCGCTTTCGAGGACATGGACGACTGAAGTCTCAAGAGGGAGGTTCGGCTTCGTTGGCTGCGCTTCGCTCCGCCAAGTCGCCTGCACCTCCCCCTTGGTTCCCCACCGTCGCAAAAATGCTTCGCGCATGCCCTGCGGACGACTTGCTTCAGCATTTTTGCTCTAGAAGTATCGGCCCTGCCCGCGCATGTCGGTCAGGGCCGATGGATTTAAAACATCCTTCCAAAAGCAGCTACATTACTCACTTATGGCGACCGTTGCGCTTTCTGTGCGGCGGTTGCTATTTATGCCGAAACGCGGTATAATAGGACCATTCTATCCTGGGGAGGTATGGCCCTGTGAACATCCTGCTCGTCCACTGCCATTACCGTTTCCCCGGCGGCGAGGACGCCGTCTTTGCCGCCGAAGCGCAGCTGCTGCGCGCGCGCGGGCACAAGGTCTTCACCTATGAGCTGTCCAACCCGGCCGCCGGCGCCCCCCTGACCGACAAGCTGCTGCTGCCGCTGCGCACGCTGTACAACCCCGCCGCCGTGCGCGCCGTGCGCGGGCTTATCCGGCAGCATGGCATCGACATCGTCCATGTGCACAACACGCTGCTGGTCATGAGCCCGGCTGTGTTCCGGGCGGCCGCCGCCGAGGGCGTGCCCGCCGTACAGACGCTGCACAATTTCCGCCTCTTCTGCCCGGGCGGCGTTCTGCTGCGTGACGGCCATGTCTGTGAGGAATGCCCCCGCCGCGGCCGCCTGTGCGCCGTGCGCCACCGCTGCTACCGCGGCAGCGCCGCCCAGAGCGCGCTGGTAGCGGCGCTCTGCCCACTCTACCGCCGCACCTGGCGCGGCGTGCACCTCATCGCCCTGACGGAATTTGACCGCCAAAAGCTGCTGGAATTCAACGCCCTGCGCCCGCTGTTCGACCCCGCCAAGCTGTACGTCAAGCCGAACCCGGTCACGGTGGAGGATACCGGCCCCGTGCTGCCGTGGGAAAAACGGCAAAACCGCGTCATTTTTGCGGGGCGCCTCGAGGAGCTCAAGGGCCTGCGCACGGCGCTCACCGCCTGGCGGCTGCTGGGCGACGCGGCGCCCGAGCTGGTCGTGGCCGGTACGGGCCCGCTGGAGACCTGGGCCAAAGCCGAGGCCGTCGGCTTGCCCGTGACCTTTGCCGGGCAGCTGCCGCGCGCCGCGCTGCACGCCCTGACGGCGGCCAGCCGCGCCGCCCTCGCCCCCAGCCTTTGCTATGAGAGTTTCGGGCTTTGGCCCGCCGAGGCCCATCTGCTGGGCACCCCCGTGCTGGCCAGCGACATCGGCAACATCGGCGCCAGCGTCACCCCCGGCGTGGATGGGCTGCGCTTCGCCCCCGGCGATGCCGCAGCCCTGGCCGCCGCCGTGCGCGCGCTCGATGCACTTGCGCCCGACCCGGCGGCCATCGCCGCCGCGGCGAAAGTCCGCTTTGCCCCCGCCGCCAACGCCGCGGCACTGGAGGAGATCTATGCCCGGGTGTTAAAAGGAGCCTGCCCATGAACCAGCTGTACCGCGCGCTGCATATGCCCCCGGCCCGCCTGGCGCGCAAGCTGCTGGGCGAGAAAGAGCTGTACACCGTCGCTTTGCGCCCCCGCCCCGACGGCGAGACGCTGCCCGCCATGGGGCCGGCGCCCTTTGTGCCGCTGCCGTTTGCCCCCGGCGTTTGGTATGCGGACCCGCTGTTTTATACCCGCGGCGGCGCCGACTGGCTGTTCTGCGAGCAGTTCGACATGGCGGCCGGCCGCGGCGCCATCGCCGTCTTCCCGGTGGGGGCGGACGGCGCCCTGGGCACGCCGCGCACCGTGTTGGCGGAGCCGTTCCACCTTTCTTTCCCGACCGTGTTCGACTGGGACGGCGAGACCTGGATGCTGCCCGAGACCGGCGCCGACCGCAGCCTGCGCCTTTACCGCTGCGTGCAGTTCCCGGATACTTGGGAGCACGTCATCCGCTTTGCCGTTGAGACGGAGCTGTGCGATACCATCCTGCTGGACCAAACGCCGGATTCGCTGACCCTGCTGTGCAGCGAGGTCATGCCCGGCAACGGCTTTTATACCCGCTGGCGGCGCCGCACCGTATACCGAAATGACGAGGGCTGGACCCTGACGGCCGACGATGCCTTTGACCTGCGCTGGCGGGACTTTGGCCCCGGCTGCCGCAACGCCGGGCCGCTGTTCCGTCACGGCAGTCTGACCGTGCATCCGGCGCAGGTCAGTACCCGGGTGGATTACGGCGTCTGGCTGCAATTTTTTGCGCGGGAAGGGGAGCGCGAGCGGCCGCTGTGCGCGGTCGGGCCGCGCGCCGTGACCGTGCAGGGCATCGACGGCAAGGACATCATCGGCATCCACACCTACAGCCGCACCCCCCGCTGGGAGGTCATCGACCTGCGCGTGCTGCGCCGGCCGCTGCCGGCCGCGGCCGGCGAGGACGCGCCGCCAAAGGAGGGCTGAAGACCGCGATGTTCACCGTTGCCATCCCCCAGCTCTACGCCGGGCCGTCGGGCGCAAAAGGCGCCTACAACCGGCAGGAGGTCGGCCTGGCCCGCGCCTTTGCGGCGCTGGGCTGCCGCGCCGTCGCCGTCTACCCGGTGACGGAGGGCGCGCCCCCGCCGCCGGAGGCGCTGGCCCCCAATGCGCAGGCCGTCTGCCTGCCGGCCGGGCGCCTCGGCACCCACGCCCTGTACAAGAGCTGGCAGCCGCTGCTGGGATACGGCGTCGACGCCGTCCATGTGATGGGGGACACCTCGCTGGGCGTGCCGGGGCTCGAAGCGTTCTGCCGTAAAAACGGCATCTTCTTCTACAGCCAGCTCGGCGCCGTGGCCAGCGAGAGCCAGAACCCCGCCCTGCGCGCCGCCATGGACCTGCTGGCCCGCCGCAACCTGGCCGTCTACCGCCGCACCCCCACCTACGCCAAGACCCCCGCCGTTGCCGCTGCGCTCGAACAACGCGGCGTGCCCTGCGCCGGGGTGCTGCCGGTGGGGCTGGACACCGCCGTGCTGCCGGCGCCGCTGTCCCGCGCCGAGGCCCGCCAGCGGCTGGGGCTGGACCCGGCAGGGAAATACCTGCTGTTCGTCGGCCGCATCGACGCCTACAAGTGCCCGCTGGACCTGGCGCCCGTGCTGGCCGCTTTGCCGGGCTGGCAGGCCGTCGTCATCGGCACCGGCGCGCTGGACGCGGAGCTGGACGGGGCGCTGGCGGCCGCCGGTGCGGCGGGGCGCTGCCGGCGCATCCTGCGCCTGCCCAACGAGCAGGTGCAGGCGTATTATGCCGCCTGCGACGTGTTTTTGAACCTCAATCCGAAGGAGATCTTCGGCATGAGCCTGCTGGAGGCGATGTACGCCGGCTGTCCGCCGGTGGCCCGCCCCGGCCCGGGCCCTGCCTTTGTCATCGAGGACGGCGTGTCCGGTCTGCTGGCCGATACGCCGGAAGAGCTGGCCGCCGCCGTACAGCGCGCCGCCGCCATGCCGGCGCTGGGCGCCGCGGCCGCGGCGCGGGTGCGGGCGCATTTCCTTTGGACGGCGAGCGCCAAAACGGTGCTGCGTATGCTGGCCGGCCACGGGCTGGACCTTGCGGGGGTGACGCTGGATGGATAACGACGGCCGCCTGTACGAGCTGGCGCGCAACCTTTACAAAGGCCTGCGCTTCAAGGTAAAATACGCCGGCGTGCCGCTGCTTTCGGCCGAGGCCGGCAACGACGCCGCGGCCGCGGCGCTGCGCGCCGGGCAGCCGTTTCTGTTCGGGCGCTGCGGCGCCACCGAGATGCGCACCGTGGCCGAGTACCTGCAAAACGGCGGGCACGGCTTTTCCGCCACGGCCCGGCGGGACATCCAAAACCTCTCCGGCGTGTTCCCGACCGACGACGATACCCTCGCGCGCTTCTGCAGGCTGTACATCGACGCCGCCCATGAGGCCGACCTGCTGGCCCTGTGGGACGTGGGGGCCGAACGGCAGGTCATCCGAGGCTGCACACACACCCGCTTTGCCGCCCTGCGCGCGCTGGAGCCCTACTACCACCCCCACCCGTGGAGCGCGGCGCTGGCCGGCCGGCGGGTGCTGGTGGTGCATCCCTTTGCCGAAAGCATCCGCGCGCAGTACCAAAAGCGGGAACAGCTGTTCCCCGGGCGGGACGTGCTGCCGGAATTCGCCTCGCTGACCGTCATCCCGGCCGTGCAGGGCCTGGCCGGGCAGGATACCGGCTACCCGGACTGGTTCGCCGCGCTGGAGGATATGCAGCGGCAGATGGATGCCGCCGATTACGAGGTCGCCATCATCGGGGCGGGCGCCTACAGCCTGCCGCTGGCCGCCCATGCCCGCCGCCGCGGCCGCATGGCCGTGCAGATGAGCGGCGCCACGCAGCTGCTGTTCGGCATCAAGGGCCGACGCTGGGATAACCACCCCCAGCTGAGCAAGCTTTACAATGAAGCCTGGGTGCGGCCCCTGCCCGCCGAGACGCTGCAAAACAAGGAAACCATCGAGGGCGGCAGCTATTGGTAGGCCGCCGCCCGCAAAAGGAGAAAAGCATGGAACTGACGCTGCGCAAAAAACTGTGGAAGCTGGGGGATGTCCTCGGCCACAAAATGACCTTTGCCGAGGCCGCCAGGCTGCCCTGCCTGCGCCTGTATGCCGGGGATATCCCCGCCGACAGCCTGTATGAGAGCGAGGGCCTGATCGGCCTGTCCATCAAAGCGGCGGACTGGAACACCATCAAGCATGACATCACCAGGCCCTTTCCGCTGGCGGACAACAGTGTATACGCCTTCCAGGCCGAGGATGTGCTGGAGCACATCCCGTACGGCGCCCTGGTCCCGGTGCTCAACGAGATCTGCCGCATCCTGAAGCCGGGCGCCTGCTTCCGCCTTTCGGTGCCGGATTACGGCTGTGATGTGTACGCGTCCCGCTGCCAGCGTTCCGCCGACGGTACCATCGTGTTTGACCCCGGCGGCGGGGGCTGGTACCGGGACGGAAAGCCCGGCGGCGGGGGGCACCTGTGGTTCCCTACCTATGAGCAGGTGCAGGCGCTTGTCACGGCCAGCGATTTTGCCCGCGCCGACTTTTTGCACTATTATGACACCGACGGTACGCCGGTCACCAGACCCATCGATTATGCCCGGGGCTACATCCAGCGTACGCCGGACCATGACGCCCGTGTGCAGGACCCCTACCGTCCACTCTCGCTCGTCGTGGATCTTTACAAACAGGAGCAGCCATGAAGATCCTCATGATCGGCAACCACCTTGGCGTCCAGAGCGGTGTGCAGCGCTATGTGCAGAACCTGCTTCTGCACCTGGACACACAGCGCTATCAGGTCACGCTGTTCGTCGGCCTGTGCCACCCCGGCCAGGCCAGCACCGAGGACGCGCTGCGCGCCGCCGGGGTCAGGATACTGGCCGTGCCGGACACCAAAAAGGACCGCTTTTTGGCGCTCTGCCGCCACCTGCGCGCGCACCATGACTACGATATCATCCACTACCATACGGCCAGCAAGATCGGCGCTTTGGCCTGCGTGGCCATGCGCCTGCTCTGCCCGCGGGCAAAGCTCATCGTGCACAGCCACATCGTCTACCCGCCCCTGACCCTGACCTGGCGGGCGGCGCACCTGATCTACCAGTGCACCGCGCACTGGTTTTTGGGCTGCGGTGTCGCCGCCGGGCGCTTCGTCTTCGGTGACCACATCGACCGCAAGCCCAACTTCTCGGTCGCCTGCAACGCCGTGGACCCGGCCCGCTTCGCCCCCGACGCATCCCTGCGCGCCGCCGTGCGCGCCGGGTACGGCGTAGCGGAACACGAACGCCTGTGCGGCTTTGTGGGCCGCTTCAACCACCAGAAGAATCTGTTATACCTTTTGGATATTTTTAACGAATTATACAAAACAGACAACAGATGGAAGCTGCTGCTGGTCGGCGGCGGCGAGGACCTGCCGGCCATGCAGGCCAAGCTGCAGGACCTGGGCCTCACCGAGCGGGTGCTGCTGCCCGGCGTGCGGGACGACGTGCCGGCCCAGATGAACGCCATGGACCTGTTCCTTCTGCCCAGCAACTTTGAGGGCAGCCCGGTCACGCTGGTCGAGGCGCAGGGCTGCGGCGTGCCGTGCCTGGCCTCGACCAACGTGCCAAACGACGGCGCCGTGACCGATTTGGTGCGCTTTCTGCCGCTGTCGGCCCCGTTTGCCGAATGGGCCGCGACGGCCGATGCGCTGGCCGTGGGCGGTCCCCATGCCGACCACTGGCCGCAGCTGGCGGCGGCCGGCTATGCGCTGGACACCGCCGCCGCCCGCATGGAAGCCCTGTATGACCGGCTGGCGGGGGGTGCATGATGATCTACGCGGAGCTGGCCGGGGGCCTTGGCAACCAGATGTTCATCTACGCGGCGGCGCGGGCGCTGGGCCTGCGGCTGGGCCAGCCCGTCACCCTGCTGGACCGGCAGGACTGGCGGGACGGCGCGCCCGCGCACACCGCCTGCGCGCTGCAGGACCTGTGCATCAGCCCCGAGGTCGCCGTCACCGCCGAACCGCAGTTTGCCAAAAGGCACCTGCCGCTGCAAAACGCCGTCAAGGCGCTGCTTATCAAGCACGAGCAGCGCGGCGGGATGCTGGCGCGGGATTGGACCGGCTTTGAGCGCCGCGCCGCGCCGCTGGCGAACCGCCTGGGCGTGCATTTTGCCACCGACGGTTACCTGCCCCTGACCCCCGGCCCGCGGCCCAAAGACCTGTTGCTGTGGGGTTATTTCCAGAGCGAGCGCTATTTTGCCGACCAGGCCGATACCGTCCGCGCCGAGCTGGCACCGCGCCCGGCGCTGACCGCGGACGAGCCGCTGGCGGCGGCCATCGATGCCGCGCCCTGCGCGGTGTGCGTGCACATACGCCGCGGTGACTACCAGCGGCCGGAGAACGCGCATATGCAGGTGTGCGGCCCGGCCTACTACGCCCGCGCCGCGGCGGCTGCGGCCGCGCGCTGGCCGGATGCCGTGCTGTACGTCTTTTCCGATGACATCGCGTGGGCGCGGGCAAACCTGGACACCGCCGGCCTGCCGGCCGTGTATGTGCCCGGCGGCCGCACCGCCGCCGCCGACCTCGGCCTGATGCTCCGCTGCCGGCATTTTATCCTGAGCAATTCCACCTACAGTTGGTGGGCGCAGTACCTGGGCACGGCGCCGGACAAGACGGTGCTGGCGCCCGACCGCTGGTACGCGAACGGCAAGCAGAGCGCGCTGCCGGCGCCGGAATGGACGCGCATCGAAACACGATAACAGGGGAGGTGAGCCCATGCAGCGCGAGGGGGACGTGCGCTTCAGCGTCATTGTACCGGTGTACAACGTACAGAATTATCTTGCCGCCTGCGTGGGCAGCGTGGTGGAGCAGGCCGGTCCGCCGGACTGGGAGTGTATCCTCATCGACGACGGCTCCACCGACGCCAGCGGCAGGATGTGTGACGCCTTTGCCGAGACCTGCCCCGGTGTGAGCGTCATCCACCGTGAAAACGGCGGCCTTTCGGCGGCGCGCAACACCGGCATCGCCGCGGCCCGCGGCGAATTCCTGCTGTTTTTGGACAGCGACGACCTGTGGCCGGACGGTATGCTGGAGGCTCTGCGCGCGGTGCTGGACGCCCACCCGGGGTATGATTGGTACGTTGGCCGCTATCGAGAGCTGGACGAGGCCACCGGTCAGATCACCGAGCCGCGGGCCGCGCAGTTCCGGCCCGGTCCCTTCAGCAGCCCGGACCTTGCCGCCCGCGCGGCGCGCCTTTTTGATACCTGCGGCTGGTCGGTGTGGAAATACTGCCTGCGGCGGCAGTATCTGCGGGAAACGGGCATCACCTTCTGGGAGCCGGTGCGTTGGGCCGAGGATTGGCCCTTCAGCCTTTTGCTGCTGCAGGCCTGCGATACGCTGTTTTTTGCCGACGTCGTGATGCTCGTCTACCGCCAGGGGCGGGCGGGCAGCCTGCTCAACGCCGGCGATCCGCCCCGGCAGCTGGCCGGCATTGCCGCCGCGCTGAAGCTGATGGAGAGCCGCAAACTGCAGGAGCGTCTGCGCCCCGGGGAACGGGAAGAATTCCTGCACCGCGCGGCGGATGTGTTCTGGCCGGTGGCCCGCGCCGCCGCCTGCCGTGACAAAGCCGCCCGCCGTGCCTGCGAGCCGGGCATCCTGCGCTGCAAGCCGCTGTGGCGCTATGGGCGCGCGCAGGTCACCGGGCGCCGCAGCTGGGGCGTGTTCGCCCGCCTGCTGCGGGCGTTCGGGCCGCGCTTCACGCTCTGGGCCGGCAGTCTCGGGAAAGGATAAACCATCTTGCGCACGAAACGGACACTGCTGAATCTTGTCTACACGCTGGGCTCCAGCCTTATCATCCTGCTGCTGGGACTGGTCACCCGGCGTCTGCTCGTGTACAATTTCGGCCCGGCCATCACGGCCAGCGCCACCGTGGTCGAAAAGCTGTTCAACTTTTTTTCCATCGCCGAGTTCGGCGTCGGCAGCGTCATCAGCTACCGCCTGTATGAGCAGCTGGCGGCCGGGGACAACGAGAAGGTCAGCCTGTACATGGCGCTGTACAAGTGGGCCTACCGCGCCGTGGCCGGTGCCATCACGGTGCTGGCGGCGGTGTTTGCGCTGGCACTGCCCTTCATCATGCCCCATACGCCGCTGCCCACCGTGTATATGGTGTACGGGCTGCATTTCCTTTCCGCCGTATCGGGGTATTTCCTCATCACGCGGCGGCTGCTCTACACCTGCACCCAGCAGGGGTATCTGTGCACCCGCATCGACCTTGTGTGTACCGTCGCCTCGTATCTGCTGCGCATCGCGGTGGCGCTGCTGCGGCCTGACTATGTGCTCTATTACGGGGTGACCATCCTGTGCAATGTTGCCGCCAACCTCATCATCGCGCGCCGCTACCGCCGCGATTTCCCCGCCGTGCACGATGTGCCCGTCACGCTGGCGGATTTCAAAAACCTCGGCATCTTTCATGACCTGCGGCATTACCTCGTGCACCGCCTGTCGGAAACGGTCTACGGCTCGTCGGATGCCATCGTCACCAGTATGCTGGCCGGCGAGCGCCTGACCCAGAACTACGGCAACTATGCTACCATCTCGGACAGCGCCACCAACCTTGGCAACAAGATCATGGACAGCTTTGCCGCCGCCATCGGCAACATCGTCTATGACCCCGCCGCCGGCGCCGACGGCCATGCCCGGCAGGTGTTCTGGGGCATGGACCTGTTCAGCTATCTGTTCGCCAGCTTTGTGGCCACCGCCTACCTGTGCCTGTTCCAGCCCTTTATGGAGCTCTGGATGGGCGCGGCGTATCTGCTGCCGCTGGGCTTTGTGGTGGTGTTCTGCCTCAACGAGTATGTGGGCTGGAACCACCGTATGCTGGGCAATTACCGTGCTGTGCTCGGCCGTTTTGAGGCGGACGAGCGCTATATGGTCGCCTCGGCGGTGCTCAACCTCGTGCTCAGCTTTGCGCTGTTCGTGCCCTTTGGCATCACCGGCATCCTGGCGGCCACCGTCATCGCCCACACCGTCATATGGGTGGGGCGGGCGCGTATGGTCTGCCGCTATTATATGCGCGGCGCCGCGGGGCGCTACCTGCGTGTGCAGCTCGTGCATCTGGCCACGCTGGCCGCCGATATGGCGGCGGCGTACGCCGTGTGCGCGCTGCTGCCGGGCGGCTGGGCAGGCGTGGCTCTCCGCTTTTTGGCGGCGGCGGTGCTGCCAAACGCCATGAACGCCGCCTTTTACTTGTGGACTTCGGACGCCGCCTACCTGCGTATGCGGGCGGGCGAGCTGCTGACCAAGCTGCATATCAGGGAGGAACCGTAAATTATGTCTACCGTTGCCATGCTGTATATCTGTACCGGCGCCTACAATGTGTTCTGGAAGGATTTTTACCCCAATTTTGAGCAGTATTTCCTGCCCGGGCATGACAAGACCTATTTCGTCTTTACCGATGCCGACGCCATCGCCCACGAGGAGCAGCCCAACGTGCGCCGCATCCCCTGGCAGGCGCGGCCGTGGCCGTACAGCACGATGGCCCGCTTCGACGCCTTTTTGAGCCAGGAGGAGGCCCTGAAAACGTTTGACTGGCTGATCTTTGCCAACGCCAATCTGCTCTGCCAACAGACGGTCCCGGCCGATATGGTGCTGCCGGACCCGACTGCCGGGCAGGAGCTGTTCGTTGTTTATGACCTGCCGTACCGTGGCCGCGACCCGATCTTTCTGCCCTATGAGCGCCGTCCCCGCAGCCGTGCCGCCATCCCCTACAACTGCGGGCAGAATTATGTCGAGGGCGGGCTCAACGGCGGCACGTCGGCGGCCTTCCTGGCGCTGAGCCGGGAGCTCAAGGCGCGCATGGACGCCGACCTGGCCGACGGCATCATCGCCTGCCACCATGACGAGAGCCACCTCAACCGTCTGGTCGCCGAGCAGCCGCAGCGCTTCCGCTTTGACAGGCCGGAATTGAGCGTGCCCGAGGAGACCCCCCTGCCTTCCGGACAGGAATACATCCGTGTCTTGCAGAAAAGCCGTTTCATCGATGTCGGCGCCATCAAGGGCACATCGCCCCGCCAGAATTTTATACAGCGCAAGTGGGAGGCCTTCTGCCTGAACTGGCTGCCCTACCTGTGGTGGCTGCGCGACACACTGCTGCGCAAAACGATATGAAAAACGTCAACCCCCGCGCCGCCGGCGCGGGGGTTGACGTTTGCCTGTATGCTTTACAGGGTCGAGGGGTTCTTTTTGAGCAGGTCCATCGCGGCGGCCACGATGGCCTCCGCCGTCAGGCCGTAGCCCTGCAGCACCTGCTGGGCCGGGCCGGAGGAGCCGTACTCGTCCTTGACGCCGATGCGCCGCATCGGCGTGGGCAGATACTCGCTCAGGCAGGCGCTCACGGCCTCGCCCAGGCCGCCGACGATGCTGTGCTCCTCGACCGTGATGATGCGCTTGCACTCGACGGCGGCGCGGCGGATGAGAGCCTCGTCCAGCGGCTTGATGCTGGCCATATCGATGACCCGGGCACCGATGCTCTGCCGCTTGAGGATGGCGTTGGCGCGGATGGCCTCGTGCACCATCAGGCCGCAGGCGATGATGGCCACATCGTTGCCGGGCAGCAGCTGGTCGCCGCGGCCGATGGCAAAGTGGCAGGTCTCGGGAGTGTAGAAGGCCGGCACCGGCAGGCGGCTGGTGCGGATATACACAGGGCCGTTCCAAGCGTAGGCAGCGCGCACGGCGGCACGGGTCTCGGCGTCATCGGCCGGGCACAGCACCGTCATGCCGGGGATGGAGCGCATGAGGGCGATGTCCTCACAGCACTGGTGAGAAGCACCGTCCTCGCCGACCGAAAGCCCGGCGTGGCTGGCGCCTATTTTAACATTCAGATGCGGGTAGCCGATGGAGTTGCGCACCTGCTCATAGGCGCGGCCGGCGGCGAACATCGCAAAGCTGGAGACGAACGGCACATAGCCGAAGGTGGCAAGGCCGGCGGCCACGCCCATCATGTTCTGCTCGGCGATGCCGCAGTCGATGTGGCGGTTCGGGTACGCCTTGCGGAAATGCCCGGTGCCGGTGCTGGCGGCCAGGTCGGCGTCCAGCACCAGGATATCGTCACAGCCCTCATTGGCAAGGTCCACCAGCGCGCGGCCGTAGCTGTCACGGGTGGCGATCAGGTTCCTGTCACTCACTGCGCTGCACCTCCTGGCTCAGATTCTCATACTCGGCGCCCAGCTCGCGCATGGCCAGCTCAAAGTCCTCGTCGCCGGCGGCGCGGCCGTGCCATTCCACGGCGTTCTCCATAAAGCTCACGCCCTTGCCCTTGGTCGTGTGCAGCACCAGGCAGGTCGGCTTGCCGCTGCCGTGCGCGTGGTCGAAGAGGGTAAAGGCCTGCTCCAGCTCGGTCATCGAGTTGCCGTTGCAGACGATGGTGTTGAAGCCGAACGCATCCATTTTTTTGTCCAGCGGCTGCACATTGAGCACCTGGCTGTTGGGCCCGTCGATCTGCAGGCCGTTCGCGTCGATCATCACGCACAGGTTGTCCAGCTTGCGGTGGGCGGCGAACAAAAACGCCTCCCAGCACTCGCCCTCGTCGACCTCGCCCTCGCCCAGCAGGGTATACACGTTCACGTCCTTGCTTTGCAGCTTGGCGGCCAGCGCCATACCGCAGGCGGCCGAGACGCCCTGCCCCAGGCTGCCGGTGCTCATGTCCACGCCGGGCACCGTGTGCATATTGGGATGCCCCTGCAGATAGCTGCCCAACTGGCGCAGGCTGACCAGGTCGTCCACCGGGAAGAACCCGCGCTCCGCCAACGTGGCGTACAGGGCCGGCGCCGCGTGCCCCTTGCTCAGCACGAAACGGTCCCGGTCGGGGTCCTGCGGGGCCATCGGGTCCACGCGCAGCTCACGGAAATACAGATAGGTCAACACATCGGCGGCAGACAAACTGCCCCCCGGGTGACCGCTTTTGGCGCTGTGGGTCGCCTCGATCACGCCCATGCGCACGCGCAGCGCCGTCATGCGAAGCTGTAAAGCTTCCTGCTTCGTCATAGATATTCCTCCAGCGTTTTACCCTCCAGCCGGCGCACACCGCCGGCCCAATAAACCTTCACCATTATAGCACAATATGCGCCGCTTTTCCATACCCCGGGCAAGAAAAGTAAAAAATGGCAGGCCTGCGCGGCCATAAAAATGGTTGAGTGCCAAAGAAAACGCAAAAGAAGAAGAGGCAGCGGATGCAATCGAGGGCAAAAGAAGAAAAAAGC
>CANRLV010000055.1 GCA_947631565.1 uncultured Gemmiger sp.
CCAGGTCCTCGCCGTGTGGCAGCTCCGGCGGCAGCGTGCGGTGCACCGGCCCGGCGCCGTTGTTGGACCGATGGATGCCGCGGCCCAGCAGGCGCGCGGCGGCGCGGTCCTGCTCCCAGCGGTCACGGCCGGGGGCGGGGGCGCGGCGGATGGGAACGCTGCCGCTGCCGGCCGGCGACGGCGGCGGGGTCTGCGGGGCCTGCGGCGTTTGCGGAACGCCGGGGCGGTCCTGCGGGGACTGCGGCGCGCGGGAGGGTTCATTCGGTGCGGGCACGGCGTTTCGCCTCCTTCCTGCGCAGGCGCACACTCTCGGCCCGGCGGCTGACGCGGTCCAGCCATTCCGGGAAAGCGCCGGCGATGAGCAGCGCAAAGCAGATGCCGGTCTCATACTCGCTGTAATAGCGGAAGGCCGTGGCCGCCAGACCGAGCAGCAGCCCGTAGACGACGCGGCTGGCCGTCCGGTTGGGCTGGGTGACCGGCTCGCTGGCCAGGAAGATGCCGCCGAACAGCGTGCTGCCGGCGAGCAGGATGTATTTTTCAAGATACAAACGCTGGTAGATATACTGCCACGGCAGGCTCAGGCGCGGCAGCTCATTGAGGGGCGGGAACAGCCAGGCCAGCCCCACGCACACCAGCACATAGGGGATGAACATCGACAGGCGCAGATGCCCGCGCAGCAGCAAAAACAGCCCGCAGGCGGCCACCACCAGCGCCGCGCCGGTGCCTAAAGGCCCCTCGACGTTGCCGATGAGCAGGTTGGTGGTGGTGGCGGTGGGCAGGCCGCCGGCGGCCAGCGTGACGTTCATGCCGGCGGTCAGGGCGGGCATCTCGCTGCCCCAGACGGGCAGCACCGTGCCGGGCGCCGGATAGCGGAAGACCTGCTGCGGCCAGCTCAGGCCCGCCACCGCCACGCCGACGGCCGCCGGGTGGAACGGATAGTGTCCGGCGCCGCCGAAGGCCTCCTTGGCGAGCACGGCGGCCAGCACGGCGGCCACGACCACATAGTAGGGCACGCTGGCCGGCATCAGCAGCACGATGAGGGCCGCAAAGCAGGCGCTGGAGGGCTCGCTGCCGCGCTGCCCGGCGCCGTGCAGCGGGGCGAGCAGGCAGTCGGCCAAAAAAGCCGTGGCCTGCCCGGCCAGCATCAGCGCCGCCGGGCGCGCCCCGTAGTACCAGCAGCTCAAGGCCAGCAGCGGCGCGCAGCACCAGAGCAGGTCGGCATAATACCGGTGATTTTCAGTTTTTGCCGCAGTTGGCATACTCGCTCCTTTGTGCGAAGGCAGATGGCATCGTTTTTGTCAGGCGTTTTGCAGGGCCCTGACCACAGCGGCAGGGTCGGGCGCCTTGGCCAGCGCGCTGCCGATGACCAGCACGTCCGCTCCGGCCGCCAGGCACTGCGCCCCGGTCACGGCGTTGATGCCGCCGTCCGCCTGCAGCCGCGGGGCCGCATCGCCCAGGGCGGCGCAGGCGGCGCGCAGCGCGGCGAGCTTTTCCAGTGCCACCGGCAGGAACGCCTGCCCGCCGAAGCCGGGCTCCACGCTCATCACCAGCACCATGTCCAACTCGCCGAGATACGGCAGCACCGCCTCGGCCGGGGTGCCGGGCTTGACGGAGAGGCCCGCCCGGCAGCCGGCGGCCCGGATGGCGGCGAGCAGCCCGCGCACGGCCGCGGCGTCGGGCATCGCCTCGAGGTGGAAGGTGACGGAATCGGCCCCGGCGGCCGCCACCGCCGCCAAGTGGCGCTGCGGCTCGGCCAGCATCAGATGCACGTCATAAAAGGCATCGGGCAGGGCGGCCTTCAGACTTTTGAGGACCGGCGGCCCGTAGCTGAGGTTGGGCACGAAGTGTCCGTCCATCATATCGATGTGCAGCCAGTCGGCCCCGGCGGCAAGGCAGCGGCGGGCCTCCTGCGCAAGGTTCGAGAGGTCCGTTGACAGCAGCGAAGCACTGATCAGGTTCATACGGGGCTTGGTCCTTCCTGTGCCGGGGCGCCGGCACGGCTTTTATTGTAGCGGATGCGGGGGCAAAAATCAAGAAAGCTGTGCGGCCGCGCACGCCAGCGCCTGTTCGATGACCTTGTCCATGTCATAGTATTTGTACTCGCCCAGGCGCCCGCCGAAGATCACCCGCGGCGCGGCGTCCGCCAACGCCTTGTAGCGGGCGTAGAGGGCGCTGTTGGCCCCGTCGTTGACGGGGTAGTAGGGCTCGGCGCCAGGCTGCCACTCGGCACTGTACTCGCGGCTGATGACGGTTTGGGTGCCCGGCGCCGTGGAGCCGAAGACGAAATGCTTGTGCTCGATGATGCGGGTGTAGGGGGTGTCGGCGTCGGTATAGTTGATGACGGCGTTGCCCTGGTAGTTGGGGGTGTCGAGGAGCTCGGTCTCAAAGCGGACGCTGCGGTACTGCAGCGCGCCCAGCGAATACCCGAAATACGCGTCGATGGGGCCGGTGTAGACGGTTTTGCCGGCCAGCGCGTCCAGCGCGGCCTTGTCGGCCAGGTAGTCGGTATCGAGCCGCACCTCAACGCCGTCCAGCAGTTTTTGCACGAGCGCCGTGTAGCCATCGACCGGGATGCCCTGGTAGAGCGCGTCAAAGTAATTGTTGTCGAACGTGAAGCGCACCGGCAGGCGGCGGATGATGAAGGCTGGCAGCTCGGTGCAGGGGCGGCCCCACTGCTTCTCGGTGTAATGCTTGACGAGCTTTTCATAGATGTCGGTGCCGACGAGGTTGATGGCCTGCTCCTCCAGGTTCTGCGGCGTCTCGGTATAGTGGGCGGCGCGCTGCTCGGCGATCTTGGCGGCGGCCTCGTCCGGCGTGACGACGCCCCACATTCTGTTGAAGGTATTCATGTTGAAGGGCAGCGCGTACAGCTCGCCCTTGTAGTTGGCGACGGGGGAATTGGTGTAGCGGTTGAACACCGCAAAGCGGTTCACATAGTCCCACACGGCTTTCGAGTTGGTGTGGAAGATGTGCGCCCCGTAGCGGTGCACGGCGATGCCGGCCACGTCCTCGGTATAGACGTTGCCGGCGATGTGGCCGCGCCGTTCCACGACGAGGCAGCGCTTGCCGGCGTCGGTCATCTGGCGGGCGAAGACGGCGCCGAACAGCCCGGCCCCGACGATAAGGTAGTCATACTGCGGCACGGCGCTCACTCCTTCTGCTGTTCCCAGCGCTGCACGGTCTGCAGGCGGAACTCAAAATCGCGTTTGTCCTTGGCCAGCTGGCTGGAGAGGATGACCCCGGCGATGAACAGCAGCAGCGCCGCCACCATCACAAAGCCGCAGACGATGAGGGTCGGGAAGCGCGGCACCAGCCCGGTGGCGAAGTATTCGGCCAGCACCGGCACCATGAACGCCGCCGCCAGCAGCGCCAGCACCGCCGCTATGCTGCCAAAAAAGCCGAACGGGTGATAGTTTTTGTACAGCCGGGCGATGGTGCGCAGCACCTTGAGGCCGTCGGACCAGGTGTTGAGCTTGCTCTCGCTGCCCGCCGGGCGGTCGCGGTATTCGATGACCACGTTCTCGACCTGCATCCCGCGCTCCAGCGCGTGGATGGTCATCTCGGTCTCGATCTCAAAGCCCCGGGCCAGCACCGGATAGGTCTTGACGAAGCGGTAGCTGAAGGCACGGTAGCCGGTCATGATATCCTTGATACGCCCGCCGAACAGGCGGTTGGTGCAAAAGCGCACCAGATCGTTGCCGAAATTGTGGAACGGGCGCTTGTTCTCCTGGTAATAGGTCGAGGACAGCCGGTCCCCCACGACCATGTCGGCGCCGCCGTCGTGCACCAGCGCCGCCATGGCGGGCGCGGCCTCGGCGGGGTAAGTATCGTCGCCGTCCACCAGCACATAGACGCGGGCGTCGACCTCGCGGAACATACGGCGCAGCACATTGCCCTTGCCCTGCTGGTGCTCGCTGCGCACCACCGCCCCTGCGCCGGCGGCCAGCGCCGCCGTGCCGTCGGTGGAGTTGTTGTCATAGACATAGACCGTCGCCCCCGGCAGGGCGCGCCGAAAATCCGTGACCACCTTGGCCACCGTCTGCGCCTCGTTGTAGCAGGGGATGAGCACGGCGATATCATCCATCATAAGGTCCTCACTTTTCTTTGCAGCGCGGGCAGGCCCGGGCTGTCCCGTCTTTTCAGCATACCACAAACGGGGCCTGGTTTCAACCGGGCCGCCCTACTCAAAGAAGTAATACCAGTCCTCAAAGGTGCCCTCGGCCGCCGCCTGCACCTGCAGGTCCGCGCCGGCCGGCAGTGCGCGCAGCGTGACGGTACCGCTGCCGTTTGCCACCGTGACGGGGATGTAGGCGGCGCTCCCCTGCCCCGGCAGGAAAAAGCTGGCGCTGCCGCCCCGCCCGGCCGCGGCCCACAGCGCGTTCTCGGTCACGCAGTCCACAAACAGGTAGCTGTGCAGCGTAAAGGGCGGCGCGGTCATCGCATAGTCCAGCCGCACGTCGACCACGCCGCTGAAATCCGCATCGGCGTCCGCGGTCAGGGTCCAGGTACCGGGGGCGGTCTGCGCCAGCGTCAGCGTGACGGGCACGCCGCGGTCATGGTCACCGCCCTTTGTCCAGAACAGGTGCATCCCGCCGCAGCCGTAGGTGTTGGAGACCGGCTCCCAGTAGCGGTACAGCTCGCGGTAGAACCACCAGTTGGCGTTGCGGGCCCAGCGCTCGTAGGTCGCCACCTTGGGGCTGGGGGTGCAGGCGTAGGTGAACAGCCCGTTCTCAAACCCGATCTGGAACAGCTGCAGGTAGTCCGTCCGCTGGCGGTCGCCCAGCACATGGATGATATAATCGGTGCCTGTGGGCTGCAGCTGGCCGGTCATGGCTTCCAGCCCGCTGGCATAGGTGCTGAACACCGGCGCATCGCCGGTCAGCGCCCGCTCGGCCGCCAGCTTATCGGCCCGGTCGTCCAGCCAGCCGCCCAGCTCGGGCACATACTGCAGCTCCCCGCGGCCGGCACGGTAGTGCTGCCATTGCCCGTACAGGCCCACGGCCAGGCAGACCGCGGCCAGCGCTATGCCGGCGGCCGGCAGCGCCCGCTTCCAGGCGGCGGCGCGGCGACGCAGCAGCGCGCGCACCGCACCGGCGGCCAACACCGGCACCAGCACCGCCAGCAGGGCCTGGCCGCCCTCCTGCGGGCCGGATCTGCCCCCGGAGCCGATGGCGTACAGCGGCTCCCACAAAGCCATGCCGGCACAGAGGGCGAACACGCCCGCCGCGCGCAGGGCATCGTCCTCGCGGCCGGCGCGCAGGGTCAGCACGGCGGCCACAGCGGCCAGCGCCAGCAGCAGCCAAAAGCAGGGGCTCAGCACCAGGTCGCCCGGCGTACACAGCTGCGCGCCGGCGTCCTGCCCGTAGTACCAGCTCTGGAAGGCGGCGGCGCCGCGGGTCTGGCGCAGCCAGGCAAACGGATGCCCGTGGCTGACCAGCAGGACCGAGACGCCCAGCCCCGCCGCGCTGATGCCGATGTAGGCGAGGGTACCGCGCAAAACCGCCAACGCGTGCGGCCAGTGGCGGCGCAGCAAAAACATACCGTAGGCCAGCGCCACCGCGATGTACATGGCGGCGCCCATATCGTTGCTCCACGGAACCAGCGCCCCGGCCACGATCGGGATCAGCACGTCCGGCAGCCGGGCCGGGCGGCCGCCGCGGCGCCGCCAGGCACCGAGCACGGCGGCGATGACCAGCACGGCCAGCGGCAGGGCGGCGGCGCGCAGCATCCGCGCGCTGTTGCCCACATCCGCCGCCGCGCCCAACAGCGGCCGCACCAGACCGGCCAGCGGCAGGGGCACGCCGCGCACCGCCAGCAGAAAATACCCGCTCAAAAGCGCGGTCAGGCCGCGGGCGGCGCGGGCATCGCCCAGCACCGCCGCGCTCACGGCCAGCACCAGCAGCGTAAAGCTGAGCCAGGTCAAAAAATTGGCGGCGAACACGCTGTTGGCAAAGGTGTTGCCCAGCACCAGCAGCATGGCGCCGACGCTGTACAGCTCGCCGGCGCCAAGGTAGACGGTAAAATCGGCATAGGGCGCCTGCCCGGCCAGCAGATGGCGGACGGGATTGTAGTTCTGGAAATCGCCGTTGGTGATCTCGTAGCTGACGTCATAGGCAAAAGCCAGCCCCTGCACGGCCGCCATGCCCGCCAGCAGCAGGGCCAGCAGCAGCCAGGGGGCCCAGCGGGCCGCCAGCCGCTTTGCGTTTTTGCCCGTGCCGTTCATGGCAGCTCCTTTTCATCGCCGGCGCCGCCGTCATACAGCGCGCCCAGCGCCGCCAGGGTCCGCCGCATCCCGGCGCGCACCTCGGCCGGGGCGATGATCTCAACGCCGGGGCCGAAGCCCGCCACCCAGCCGTAGAACTGGGGACTGACCTGCACGGCGGCCGTGATGGTGAAGCCGCCCCCCGCGCAGGGCACCAGCGTGTGCCCGGTGCCGAAGCGGTCGATCATCGCCCCGGCGAAATGCTCCGCGCATTTGAGGGTGACCTGCTTGAGCGGGCCGTTGAACATACCGAACACCTGCTGCATATAGACGTTGACGTCAAAGGCCTCGTACTCCCCGCGGCCCTCACGCTTGGTGTCCGGCAAAGCGCGCACCTGCGCTATTTTATCGACGCGGTAGTGGCGCAGCGCACCCTCGGTGTAGGCGATGAGGTAGTAGTAGTTGCCCTCCCACACCAGCACCCAGGGGCTGACGCAGTAGACCCTGCCGTCGTGGCGGGGGGTCATGTGCCTGTTCATGTCCCAGTCACAGTATTTGAACTGCACCTGCACCCCGGCCGTGATGGCGGCGTGCAGCGCGTCGACGGTGTACAGGATCTTCTCGTCGGTGCTCTTGATGCGCCCGCTGACCAGCACCTTGCGGTCCAGCGTCTCCTGCCGGTAGCGGCTGGTGAACCGCCCCAGCTTGTTGATGAGCACCTTGCTCTTGCGCGCGGTGATGAAGCGGCTGGCATAGACGGCGTCGACCAGCAGCTTGAGCTCGGCCAGCTCAAACGTGCCGCCGGCCAGATAGTAGCCGCCGCCGCGCCCGCGCCGCTGCACGATCTCGTAGGGGGCGCCGGGCAGCTCGTTGAGGGTGTCGATGTCGTCATAGATGCTCTTGCGCTCGGCCACGACGCCGCGCTCCGCCAGCATCTCGACGAGGCGGGGCACGCTCAAGGGATGGTCCTCGTCGGTCTCGCGGATAAAGATGTCGAGCAGATACAGCAGCTTGGTCTTCTGGCCTTCCTTGCGGGGCATGGGGGTCCCTCCTTTACGTTTCGTCAAAGGCGGCGCGGCGGGCGGTGGAGAGGCGGAACATCTCCTCCAGGCCGGCGCGGTCGCCGGCCACCAGCCTGTCTTTCAGGTCCTGCAGCGCGCCCGAGAAGAGCTCGATCTCGTCGATGAGGTTGTCCTTGTTCCACAAAAACAGCTCCGCCCACATTTTATCGTTGATGCGGGCGATGCGGGTCAGATCGCGGAAGGAATCGCCGGTGTACATGGCCAGCTCCGAGTTGTCCGAGGCGCACATCAGGCTGACGGCGATGGCGTGGCACAGCTGGCTGACGTAGCCGATCATGCGATCGTGCGCGGCGGGCGAAAGCTCGCTGATGCGCGCAAAGCCCAGGGTCTCGGCCAGGGCCCGGCACCAGGCGATGCCCGCCGGCGTGTTGGCGGGCGTGGGGGTGATGATGAAGTTGGCGTCGGTGAAGCGGACCTCGGCGCAGTGGGCGATGCCGCTGGTCTCGCGCCCGGCCATCGGATGGCTGGCGATGAACTCGACGCCGGCCGGCAGCAGCGCCTGCACCGGCTCGACCACGCCGCGCTTGACGCCGCACACGTCGGTCACAAAGGTCCCCGGGCGCAGGTATCGCCCGTATTCCCGCACCCAGCTAAGCAGCGTGGTGGGGTAAAGGCCCAGCACGACGCGGTCGGCTTTCTCCAGCAGGTCGGTGAAGTCGCCCGTCTTGCCGGCGGCGATGTAGCCGTGGTCCAGGGCATACTGCAGCGTATCCGCGCTGCGGGTGATGCCCAGCACGGTATAGCCGCGGGCGCTCAGGATCTGGGCGTAGCGTCCGCCCAGCAGCCCCAGCCCGACGATGAGCCAGGTATGGTCATGCTGTTTCATTCGTCCGCCTCCGTCGTGATGTCGGCGCCCAAAGCGCGCAGGGCGTCAAAAAAGTCCGGCCAGCTCTTGGCCACGCACTCGGCGCCGTAGAGCTCGGCGGCAAAGCCGCCCGCCAGCGCCGCCACCGTCAGGCTCATCGCCACGCGGTGGTCGTTGTGGCATTCCAGCGGCAGGCGCGGCGCGTTCAGGCCGCCGCCGGTGATGCGCACGGTGTCGTCGTCCGGCGTGCGGACGGCGGCGCCCAGCTTGCCCAGCTCCTGCTGCATGGCGGCGATGCGGTCGCTCTCTTTCAGGCGCAGGCGCCCGGCGTGGCGGACGGTCGTTTCGCCCTCGGCAAAGCAGGCGAGGGTGATGAGGATGGGCCCGAGGTCGGGGCAGTCGGCCAGGTCGATGTCGATGCCGTGCAGCGGCGCCGGGCCGGGCGCGACGGTGACGGTATCGTCCGCCGCCGTGGCGGGCAGGCGCACCTCGGCGCCGAAGCGGCGCAAAAGCTCGAGGATGATGCGGTCGCCCTGGCGGGTGCCCTCGGCGAGGCCCCGGATGCCCAAGCCCCCCGGCGTCAGGGCGCCGAGCGCCGCGGCAAAGGCCGCTTGGCTGTAGTCGCCCTCGACCGTGACGTCGGCGCAGCGGTAGGGCCGCGGGGCGACGGTGTAGACGGCGCCGCCGCGCGCCGTGCTGCGCGCCTTGACCTCGATGCCGAAGCGGCGCAGCGCGTCCAGCGTCATCTCGACGTAGCTGCGGCTCTCAAACGGCGGGCGGACCTCGATCTCGCTCGGGCGCTCGAGCAGCGGCGCCGCAAACAGCAGCCCGCTGACGAACTGGCTGGAGACATCGCCCGGCAGCGTGAAACGGGCCGGGCGCAGCCGACCCTGGATGGTCAGGCCGGCGGGGCTCTGCTCAAAGCGCAGGCCCTGCGCCGCGAACACCTCGGCATAGACCGCGAGCGGGCGTTCCAGCAATCGGCCCGCGCCGGTGAACACGACCTTTTGCGCGGTCAGGCTGAACACCGGGACAAGGAAGCGCAGCGTCGAGCCGCTCTCGCGGCAGCGCACCGGGTGGGTGACGGTGGCAAAGCCGCCCCCGCAGCCGGCCACGGTGACGGCGTGCGCCTCCCGCGTGATCCTGGCCCCCAGCTGGGCGACGGCGTCCAGCGTGGCCTCGATGTCCTGCGAGAAAGCGAGGTTGTCGATGCGGCTGGCGCCGTCGGCCAATGCCGCGCAGATGATGGCGCGGTGGGCGGCGCTCTTGCCGGGCGGCGCCGCCAGCGTGCCGCTGACGGCCGACGGTCGGACGGTGACGGTCAAGCGTAAGCCCCCTTTATGCCAGAACGCGGCCGACAGCGGCGGCGACGAGGCGGCATTTCTCAATGGTGGCGGCGAAGCGGTCGGGCTTTAAGCACTGGGCGCCGTCGCTCCAGGCACACTGCGGGTCGTTGTGGACCTCGATCTCCAGCCCGTCGGCGCCGGCGGCGACGGCCGCGATGGCCATGCTCTCGACGTACTTGTAGTCGCCGGTGGCGTGGCTGGGGTCGACGATGACCGGCAGGTGGGTCTTTTCCTTGATGACGGGGATGGCTGAGAGGTCCAGCGTGTTGCGGGTTGCGGTCTCAAAGGTGCGGATGCCGCGCTCGCACAGGACCACGTTCTCGTTGCCGCCAGCCATGATGTACTCGGCGCTCATGATCCACTCCTCGATGGTGTTGGCCAGCCCGCGCTTGAGCAGCACCGGCTTGTGCATTTTGCCCACCGCCTTGAGCAGCTGGAAGTTCTGCATATTGCGCGCGCCGATCTGCACGAGGTCGACGTACTGCTCGAACTCGTCGATGTGAGCCTCGTCCATCAGCTCGCTGACGATGGGCAGGCCGGTCTCCTCGCGGGCCTTGACCATGGCGAGGATGCCCTCGGTGCCAAGGCCCTGGAAGGAATAGGGGCTGGTGCGCGGCTTGTAGGCGCCGCCGCGCAGCATGGTGGCGCCGCCCGCCTTGACGGCGCGGGCCATCTTGAGCGTGTGGGCCTCGCCCTCGATGCTGCACGGGCCGGCCATGACGGCCACCGGCGCGCCGGCGCCGATCCTGCAGCCGCCGGCGTCGACGACGGTGTCCGCCGGGTGGAACAGGCGGTTGGCCCGCTTGTAGGGGGCCGAGACGCGGGTCACGTTCTCGACCCAGGGGTTGGCGCGCACGTCCTTCTCGGCGATGCGGGTGGTGTCGCCCACCAGGCCGAAGACGTTGTAGTCGGTGCCGCGGATGAGCGTGACGGACAGGCCCTGCTTCTCAAAATTATCGATGATGCGGTCGAGTTCTTCCTGCGGGGTGCCTTTTTTGGTGGAGATGATCATGGGGTGGGGTTCGCTCCTTACACGTTTTTACATTTTACAGTCAGTTTTCCAGCACGTCCTCAAACGCGTGCAGCGCCATGGCCACGGCATCGTCCAGCGTGCCGGTGTTGTCGACGGTGGCGTCGGCGATGGAGGCGTAGAGAGGGTCGCGCTCGCGCTCCATCTGGCGCAGCGCGCTGCGCCCGCGCGAGAGTGGGCGCCCGCTCATCGCCAGATGCGCGACGGGGCGGCGGATCCACAGCACGGGTCCGTTCTGGCGCAGACGGCGGTTGTTGCCGGGCGTTTTGACGACGCCGCCGCCGCAGGCGATGACCTGTCCGCCCTCCTTGCTGATGTCGGCCAGGGCCGCCGCCTCGCGCCGGCGGAAAGCCGCCTCGCCCTGCTGGGCGAAGATGTCCGGGATGCTCATGCCGGCGCGCTTTTCGATCTCGGCGTCGAGGTCAACGAAAGGCTTGTCCAGCCGTTTGGCCAGCGCCTGCGCGACGGTGCTCTTGCCGCTGCCCGGCATCCCGATGAGGCTGACGTTGCACACCTGGCGGCGCAGCTCGCGGTGGACGGCAGCGATGCGCTCGTCACCGCCCAGGTCCTGCCCCGTGAAGCGCTGCGCGGCGTACACCGCCTGCGCCACCAGCATCTCAAAGCCGCCCCAGGCCGGCACGCCGACGGCGCGGGCGCGCTGCGGCAGCTCCGGGCAAAGCGGATTGTACACGACGTCCAGCACGGCCTGCAGGTCGGCAAAGCGCGCCGGGTCGACGAGGCAGGTGCCGTTCTCCGGGTACATACCGGCGGGCGAGGTGTTGACGAGCACCTGCGCGTCGCCGCGCTGCATGAGCTCGGCGTAGGTCAAAACGCCAATCCCGCCGCGGCGGCCGACGGTCAAAATTTCGGCGGCGCCGTGGGCGCGGCACCAGGCGGCGACGGTGTCGTGCGTGCCGCCGGTGCCCAAAATGGCGACGGTGCGCCCCTCGACGGTAACGCCGTGGCGGCGGGCCAGGTAGTCAAAGCCGGCATAGTCGGTGTTGTAGCCGTACAGCCTGCCGTCCCGGTTGACGACGGTGTTGACGGCGCCGATGCCGGCGGCCAGCTCATCGACCTCGTCACAGTACGGGATGACGGCTTTTTTGTAGGGGATGGTGACGTTGATGGCCTTGAAGTCCCGGGCGGCCATAAAGGCGCGGAACTCGTCCTCGGTGGGCAGGGGGCAAAGCTCGTAGTCATAGCCGCCCACCGCCTTATGGATGGGCGCCGACCAGCTGTGGCCGAGCGCAGCGCCGATGAGACCATATTCCATACCGTTTTCCCTCCTTTACGCGCGCTGGCCCGCGGTGCCATAGCAGACGGTGAACAGGTCGAGCAGGCCGAACGCGACGAGGCCGTTCTGCACCACGGCGGCACGGGGCACGATGCAGGGGTCATGCCGGCCCTGTATCTGCAGCTTGGCGGCCGTGCGGGCCGCATAGTCGACGGTGTCCTGCTCCCGATAGATGCTGGGCGTGGGCTTGATGACGGTGCGCAGCACGACCGGCATCCCGTTCGCGATGCCGCCGTTGATGCCGCCGTTGCGGTTGGTGGTGGTGACGATGCGCCCGCCCTGCACCGCGAACGGGTCGTTGGCGGTGCTGCCGCGCAAGGCCGCGAAGCCGAAGCCGGCCCCGAACTCGACGCCCTTGCAGGCCGGTATCGAGAACAGCAGGTGGGCAAGCTCGCTCTCGACGCTGTCGAACCACGGCTCGCCGAGGCCCGCGGGCAGGCCGGTGACGACAGTCTCCAAGATCCCGCCGACGCTGTCGCCTTCCTTGCCGGCGGCGCGGATGGCCGCCTGCATCGGGGCCTCCTGCGCGGGGTCGAGCAGGGCGAAGTGCCCGGGCTGCAGGTCCGGCCAGACGGGCGCGACGGGGTCGATCGGGGCATCCTGCACGCCGGCGCAGGCGGCGATGTGGGTGTAGACGCGCACGCCTTTGGCGGCCAAAATGCTCTCGCACAGCGCGCCGGCGGCGGTGGCGGCCACCGTCAGCCGGCCGGAAAAATGCCCGCCGCCGCGCGCGTCCTGCCAGCCGCCGTACTTGGCATGGGCCGTGTAGTCGGCGTGGCCGGGGCGCAGCAAGTCGACGGTCCTGGCATAGTCGCCGGAACGGGTGTTGGTGTTTTGGACCACGAGCGTCAGCGGCGTGCCGGTGGTGTGGCCGTCCAGCACGCCGGACAGATACTCGACCTCGTCCGGCTCCAGCCGGGCGGTGGAAAGCCCGTCTCCGCGGGCGCGGCGGCGGTCCAGCGCGGCCGCGACGGCGGCGGTGTCGACCGGCAGCCCGGCGGCCAGCCCGTCCAGCACGGTGCCGACGGCGGGGCCGTGGCTCTCGCCGAAGATCGTCAGGCTGACGGCGCTGCCAAAGGTGTTTTTCATCGTCCTGTCCCCTTTCGGGTCATTTCAGCAAGGTATCCAGTTCGCTGACCGGGATGGTGTCGGCGCGCCAGCAGCCCAGCCCCGGCACGCGGATGACGGTGATGGTCTCGCCGCGGCTCTTTTTGTCATGCCGCATGGCGGCCAGCACCTTTTCCTTGTCGCCGCCGAAGCGGGCCGGCAGGCCGAGCCTGCGGTACACGGCGCGCGTGCGGCGCGCCAGGGCCTTGTCCTCGATCATCGGCAGCATCCCCAGGGCCACGCACTCGCCGTGGTACCAGCCGCGGGTGCGGCGGCCGCGCACGCCGCGCACCGCCTCGATGCCGTGGCCGACGGTGTGCCCGAAGTTGAGGCAGGCGCGCATGCCCTGCTCGCGCTCGTCGGCCTCGACCACGCGCTGCTTGACGCGCAAAGAACGGTAAATGATCTCCTCGATGTGCTGTTTGGGGTCCGGCTCCTCGAACAGGGTGAACAGCCTGGGGTCGGCGATGAGCCCGGCCTTGACGGCCTCGGCGAGGCCGTTCGCGTACTGGCGGGGCGGCAGCGTATCGAGCGTGTCGGGGTCGATGAGGACGAGCGACGGCTGCCAGAAGGCACCGACGATGTTTTTCGTCTCGCCGAGGTCGATGGCGGTCTTGCCGCCGATGGAGGAATCGATCTGGGCCAGCGTCGTGGTCGGGCAGTTGACGAACTCGATGCCGCGCATATAGGTGGCGGCGCAGAAGCCGCCCAGATCCCCGACCACGCCGCCGCCGACCGCGACCAGCAGGTCACGCCGGGTCATGCCGGCGGCCAGCATCGCCGCCAGCACCTCGCCGTAGACCTTGAGGCTCTTGCTGCCCTCGCCCTGCGGCACGGTGTAGACGGCGGCGTTTTTGCACTGCGCGGCCACCGTCCGGGCGTACTGCGCCGGCACGCCGGCGTCGGTCAGCACAAAGACGCGGCGGCGCTCGACGTCGGTGAACTGGCAGAGGTTTTTCAGGCAGCCGCGCTTTAAAATGATGTCATAGCTGCGCTTGCCCAGATGCATGGTCAGTTTCATGGCGGGCCTCCTTGGGGGGTCAGGCGTTTTTGAGCGTAAAGGCGCCGAGCAGGCGGACGGTGCGGCACAGCTCCTCCATGCCGCCCAAAAAGGCGGTGCAGGCGTCCGCCGTCAGGTCCTGCTGGCAGATGAGCTGGACGTAGAAGTAATACTCGAACGGCACATGGGGCAGCGGCCGGCTCTTGATGCATTCCATGTTGAAGCCCTGCCCGCCGATGTACTCGATGGCGCGGGCCAGCCGCCCCGGCTTGTGGTCGACGGTGAACAGCAGCCCCAGCCGCTGCCCGGCCTGCGGCGCGGCCGGTCCGTCTGCGCCGCCGCGCTCGACGACGATGAAGCGGGTGGTGTTGTCGCCGTCCTCGTTGACGCCGCGGGCCAGGATGTCCAGCCCGTAGAGGGCCGCCGTCTCGGCGCTGGCGATGGCGGCCAGCGTTTT
Source organism: uncultured Gemmiger sp. (assembly GCA_947631565.1). Taxonomy (GTDB): domain Bacteria; phylum Bacillota; class Clostridia; order Oscillospirales; family Ruminococcaceae; genus Gemmiger. The sequence goes on from CANRLV010000055.1 coordinate 14,324, forward strand.
GTCCTTTTGCTCGGCCACATGGCGGGCGGCGTCGGCGGTGTTGGGCCAGTCCCGCGTGGCCAGGCCGTTGGCCTGCAAGAACGGGCGGCTCTGGTCCAGCGCCTGCTGGTGGCTGAGCACGGTGCGCACGTCCGCGAGCCTCGACCCCGGCACGCCCAGCAGGTCCTGCCGGATGGGCAGGTCGGCCATCGCCGTCACGGTCAGGGCCGGGCGCGCCCACAGCAGGTCCAGCACGGTGGACACGTCGCCGGCGTTGGAATTTTCGAACGGCAGCACGCCGAACTGCGTCTCGCCGCCGGCGACGGCGTCGCACACCTGGGCCCAGGTGGCGTAGGCCCTGCTGGCCGCGAACGGGAACAGCCGCCGCAGCGCGATGTGGCTCCACGCGCCCTCCACGCCCTGGTAGGCGGCGGTGTTCTGACCGAGCAGCGCGCGCTGGTAGGCGCGCGACACCGCCATCGCCTGTTCGAGAAAGGCGCGGTAGTAGGGGCGCAGGGCTTCGTCGGCGATGCGGGCGGTGTTTTTGTTTAGCACCTCGCGCTCGCGCGCAGGGTCGAACACGGCCTTGCCGGTGGCCGCCTTGTGGCGCACCACCTGCCCGACCGCCTGCATACGCCGGGCAAACAGCTCCGCCATTTGGGCGTCGACGGCGTCGATCGCGGCGCGGGCCTGCTGCAATTCATCCATGGGGAACGCTCCTTTTTGCCGGGGATGGGCACAACCCTCCATTGTCACCTTACTATACCATAAAACGGGCCGCACCACAAGGGCAGCGCGGCTTCAGCGTGTCGAATTTTTCGACACGCTGCAAAAGAGGGGTTCGGCGTTACTGGCTGTGCCGGTCCGCCTGCACCCCTCTCTTGGACACACCCCGTCGCAAAAAATACCGTTTTCATGCCAAAAGGCGACTCAAACGGCATTTTTTGCTCTAGAGGTATCGGCCCTGCGTCTCCGGCCTAAGAGCCGCGCTTCGCGCGGTTGGCCTACGACGTGCGCCTGCGGGCGCAACCGCACATGTCGGTCAGGGCCGATGGATTTATAATATTTCTTTTTGGCAGTTTTAGGCGGGCAGAAAAATGATCCACTCAGCGCGGTCTGCGCGGGCGGATGTCCTCGACCCGGCGGTCGGGGCCAAAAAAGCGGCGGTAGGGGCCCCCGTGGCCGGCAGGCCCGGGCCGGCGCGGCGGCGGGGGCGGCGCC
>CANRLV010000056.1 GCA_947631565.1 uncultured Gemmiger sp.
ACGGTGGCGCTGGTCGGCGAGACGGGCGCCGGCAAGAGCACGCTCGTCAACCTGGCCTGCCGCTTTTTTGAGCCGACCGCCGGCCAGGTGCTCATCGACGGCGTCGATTACCGGCAGCGCTCCCAGCTGTGGCTGCACGCCAACATTGGCTATGTGCTGCAAAACCCGCATCTGTTCAGCGGTACCGTGCGCGACAACATCCGCTACGGCCGCCTGGACGCCACGCAGGAGGAGATAGAAGCAGCCGCCAAAGCCGTCTCGGCCGATACCGTCATCGCCAAGCTGCCCCAGGGGTGGGACAGCGAGGTCGGCGAGGGCGGCGACCGCCTTTCCACCGGCGAGAAGCAGCTCATCAGCTTTGCCCGTGCCGTGCTGGCTGACCCGCGCATCTTTGTGCTGGACGAGGCGACCTCCTCCATCGACACCCAGACCGAGCAGCTCATCCAGCAGGCCATCGACCATCTGCTCAAGGACCGCACGTCCTTCCTCATTGCGCACCGCCTGTCCACCATCCGCAAGGCCGATTTGATCCTGGTCGTCAAGGACGGGCGCATCGTCGAGCAGGGCACCCACCGCGAGCTGCTCAAAAAGCACGGCTACTACCACACGCTCTACAGCCGCCAATTCGCCGAGGAATCACAGGCGAAAGCGTGGCAAAGCGCCTGAGGGCGCTCAAAAGAGGGGTTCGGCGTTACTGGCTGCGCCGGTCCGCCTGCACCCCTCTCTTGGACACACCCCATCGCAAAAAATGCCGTTCGTATGCCCAAAGGGCGACTTGAACGGCATTTTTTGCTCTAGAAGTATCGCCCCTGCCCGCGCATGTCGGTCAGGGGCGATGGATTTAAAATAGGAATATGGCCGGCTTACAGTCTGGCATCCCAGCGGCCGCAGAACACGGTGTCGTTGGCCGTGCCCTTGAACTCGCTCTTGCCGCAGATCTTCTCGATGGCGGCGCGGATGTGGGTGCGGTTGGGGCCGTAGGCGTTGATGAAGGTATGCACCTGCGGCACGTCGATGAGGTGGTTGGTGTAGTTCAGGCTGATGCCGATGGTGGGCAGCTCGGGGATGTACCAGGGCAGCTCGCGGCTGTGGTTGCAGCTCCAGCGCAGGCGCACATCGTTCTCCTGCGCGTAGCCCTTGACGTTGATGACCAGGAACACCACGTCGTGGTTGGCGTTGAACTCCCGGCGGGAGCCGTGGTCCATCATGTGCACCATGTTCATCGGGTTGACGCCCTTCTCGACCTCGAGGTCGTGGAAGTTGGGGCAGACGTCGACGGTGAACCCGGCGCGCTCCAGCTCCTCGATGACCACCTGCTTGACGGGGTCACCCTTGTAGCCCTTGCTGGTCGGGGTGCTCTGCACATAGACGAGGTAGGCCCGCTTTTTGTCGGGGGCGAGGGGCAGGTTGTGGTCGGTGTCCTTGACGAGGGTGATGCACTCGTCGGCGGCCTGCGCCTGGTACTGCTTGTGCTCCTCACAGCCGACCCACTTTTCTTTCAGGGCAGGGTCGGGGATGCGGACCTTCTCGTCGTACAGCTTGAGGTGGGCCTTCATGCCGATGATGCGGTGCAACGCGTCGGACAGGCGCTCCTCGGTGATGACGCCCTTCTCGTAGCCGGCCTTCATGAATTCGAGGTCCTCGGCCTCGTCGCCGGCGAACAGGAACATATCGGCGCCGGCGGCGATGGCGCCGGGCACGGCGTCTTCGCGTTTGACCATCGCGCTCATGCCGATCATGTGCGAGGCGTCGGTGATGATGATGCCGTTGAAGCCCATCTCGCCGCGCAGCAGGTCGGTCAGCAGCTCGGGTGCCTCGGTGGCGGGCATGATGTCGCGGTCCTTGATGCCGGGACGCAGGTGGCGGCTCATCGCCGGCAGGGCGATGTGGCCGACCATGATGGATTCCAGCCCCTCGTCGATGATGGTCTGGTACACGCGGCGGAAGCTCGCGTTCCACTCCTCGACGCTCAAGGTGTTCACGCCCAGCGCCAGATGCTGGTCCAGCTCCTCGACGCCGTCGCCCGGGAAGTGCTTGCAGCAGGCGGCCATGTTGGGGTCAGCGTCCTTGATGCCCTTGATGTAGGCGCGCACGCAGCGGATGACCTTGTCGACGTCGTTGCCGAAGCTGCGGGTATTGACGATGGTGTTGCGCCAGTTCATATAGATGTCGGCCACCGGGTTGAACATCCAGTTGACGCCGACGGCCGAGGCCTCGCGCCCGGCGACCAGGCCGATGTGGTAGGCAGTCTCCTCATCGGCGGCGGCGCCCGCCTCGGCGGCGGTGGCGACGAAGGTGCCCTCGGGCACGGCGCCGTTGCCGCCGTCGTCACAGTTGGCGGCGATCAGCAGCGGGATCTTGGAATGCTTCTGGAAGGTGGTGTTCTGCTCATAGACGGCGTTCTTGTCGCCGCCCTGCCAGCGCAGGCCGCCCTGATGGTAGTCGGCCAGGTACTTGGCGGTCCGGTCCTCGCTCCAGGCGGGGCCGGCCTTCATCAGCACGAACAGCTGCCCGAACTTCTCCTCCAGCGTCATGCCGGCGATGGTGTCCTCGACCCATTTGATCTCGTCGTCATTCAGGTAAAACGGTTTCGCTTTCAGATCGACCATAACAAAACTCTCCTTTGCGTTTATGCTTTGGCGGTGTGTCTCAGCCGCCGAGGTTCTTCAAAAAGGCGTCGATGCGCTCTTTCTCATACGCGCCGCCGTAGCTGCCGGCCTTGAGGTGCCCAAGCCCGTGCGCGGCCAGCTCGGCCCAGCTCTCGCCCTCGTGCCGGACCAGGATCGGGTAGTAGTGCACGCCGTTCCTGTCGGCGGCGTCGCGGTCGCCGGGGGCGTCGCCGACCATCAGCACACGGTCGGGCGCATAGCCGAATTTCAGCATCTCGGCGATGCAGTGCGCCTTGCTGCCGCAGTCCTGCGCCAGCATGATGTCGACGTGGTCGAGCAGGGCGTACCTGGTCCATTCCTCGGTCACGGCGTCGCGGTTGGCGCTGGAGACGATGGCCACGTCGGCGAACTGCGCGGCGGCGGCCAGGCCCTCCTTGGCGCCGTCAAAGGGCTTTTTGACCTCGTCCGGCAGGGCGGTGATGGCGACGTTGACGGCCTTGGACCAGGCCAGCGCCTTTTGCAGGATGGGGCTGTGGGTCTCGTCGATGGCCTTTTGGATGGCGTCATTGCTGGGGGCGGCGCCGCTGTCCACCCAGGCCTGCAGATCGGCCAGGTGGTCGATGGGGGTATACTGCGCGTCGATCTCGGTCAGGGCGATGGACAAGCCCTTGAAACGGTTGATGCCGCGGGTCATGCTGTAGAGGTTGATGACGTTCCAGCGGTCCAAAATGGGCTTTTCCCACTGCTGCAGGCCCCATTCCGCGACCATGCAGGGCCCGAAGCAGCGGATGTGCTTGATGTCCATCGTGTCCATCGCGCAGCCGTCGGAGTCGACGCAGACGAGGTAGTCATGCTTTTTTTTGAAGGTATCGAACACAGATGCCATAGAAAAATGCCTCCCTTTTGTAATGCCGCACTGGGGGATTTTCTCCAGTATAGCAAAAATAGGGAGGCATTTCCAGTATTATTTTGGGAAAAACGCAGAGGATTTTGCACCGTTCACCGCCGCATGGCGCCGACGATGACCTGCAAAGCCTCAATTTGCCGTGTGGTCAGGCCGGTGGTGTCGAGCTGGGGCTGGCGCGGCACGCTGCGCCCCAACAGGTAATCGACCGAGACGTGGTACACATCCGCCAGCGCGATGAGCGCCTGCACGCTGGGCGTGCGGTCGCCACTCTCATAGGCGGAGATGACCGAAGGCGAATATCCCAGCCGCTTGGCAAGGCCGCGCTGAGAATAATGTGTCTCTTCGCGCAGGTAACGCAGCCGTTCCGATAATGTCATCTCAAGGTGGCCTCCCTTCACTTTCAGTGTATTGCATACATGTATGCAATTTGAGAACAAATGTGTACTAAAAGTGTTGACAAGTCTGGAAAAGGGGAGTAAAATAGCGATATCCAATTATCACTAAAAGTGAGTAAAAATCACTTTAAGTGAATCCACGAAAGAAAAGAGGATGATACATGATGGCAAAGCGTTTTGCGGCCCTTCTGCTGGCGGTATGTCTGACCTTCACCTGCGCGCTGGGCGCGTGGGCCGAGGGAGCGGACGACCTGACTTCGACACCGTCGACAGCCGCGGACACGCTCAAACAGGGCGGCGATGGCACCGACATGGAGCAGACCGGCGACAGCGGCGATAAGCAGGTATCCGGTCCCGCCAACGATGGAGAAGGAGACGCCGATACTGTCAGTGACGCGCAGGAGGACGCCCCCGCGGGCGGCGCGGAAGGAGATGGTGGCGCTGTCGGCGGTACGCAGGATAGCGGCGCCCCCGAAGAAGGCGCCCCGGCTCCTGCCAAGAACGCCCGTGATGCGGCGAACGGGAGCGAGCAGGATGGCGCGGACGCAGCGCCGGCTCCGGCAGCGGTGAGCGATGACGAATGGAAGGAAAAGCTTGATCAGTTCGATTTGATCATCGCTTCCTATATCGACGGGCACCCTGCCGATGGGGACAATATCGCAAAGAGCAATACGCTGACCATTTATTATTTGATTGCCAGACCTCACGAGGATTCCTATATTGTGACCTGTGGTCCTGATGAAATCGAGGCAGAGCTGGGGGTCACGGAGCTGAGCATATACAGTGAATGCACTTCGTCCAACGGGCGGCTGGCGCAGGTGTATAGGCTGGAGAAGCCGAAAGAAATTTGGGACGGCTGCTATGCTTACTTTGCGCAGGATGTCACGTTTACGGAAGCCGGGCAGTTCGATTGGACGTGCTGCCTGACAGCGAAGACCCCTGAAGACGCGACCGTACAGGGCGAAAAGCACCCCTTCTACGAGCAGGTGCGGGACGAGATCCGCACGGGGGGCGCCGATACGCTTGCCCAAAGACTTCAACTGCAAAGTGTGACCCGACCGGACGTAGATGATGCGCAGCAGCATATCGTTCCTTTCAAGGAAACCTTTAAGCTGGATTTGCCCGTGAAGGGTGCGAACGGCCAACAGATCGAGGATGTCGGACAGTATATTCAGGAAGAACTGGGTCTGGACCCGGGCAAGGTCACCGTGGAGTGTGACGTGATACAGGGCGAAAAAGCCAATATCCGGATGGAAACATTCCAGAAATATAGCGGCAGCGGCCTGCTGGGCACACAGAAATTCACGGTCACTTCTCCGGGAAGCTACGGCATCCGCTACTCGCTGATGTATGAAGGCAAATTGGCCAGAACGATCCGTTATTACTTTGAGGACCGCCATCATATAGAAAAGGAGACCTTGATAAAGGCGGCAGAGGCCTGCGGAGATTGGGGCGCGATGGTGATATCGAACGGCGCGGAAAGCGCTGTCGGTTACACCGACGAGCCGATGGAGTTCCTGATATCGTTCGATCAACTGGAAGGAATGAACGACGCTAGCGTAGCCGCTTACCTGTACCGCACGATCCGCCAGAGCATCGGCAAGGATATGTTTGGCCTTACGACCATAGAAAACTGGTATAAGTATGGTGATACCGGGGCGAAGGAATGTATCCTTACAACCGCAGTTGAGGGCATTCAGATCCTCTACCCCGATCCCGATTCCGATGAGTTTGCCAAAGTGGGCATACAGGATGTGGGATCGGCGAAAAACCCCGACCCGAAGAAGTACTATGTATCCATTGTGTGCACACCCACCCAGCCCGGCAAATACCATCTGGACAGCCAATTCACGTCCGTCACGGGGGGTATACTCGTTGGTGCGGATGACGCACAGGCGGCCGGGATGCCGCACGCCGGTATAGATTTTATTGTTGTTAACAGACCCGAGGTAACAGCGGATGAGGTGACCATCTCTCAGCAAGACGAAAGCGTCGGCGTTCCGGATCAGGATCAGGCAAAAAAGGCGCTTGTGGAAGCGTATGAAAACGAAGTCGCGAAAAAACCGGGGCTTGAGAAAATGATCCGCGGAGAAGCGGGAGATAACAAAAAGATCACCGTAGGACTGACTGTAAAGAACGCAGCGGATTCGGACGAAAGTTCGTTTCAAGAGAAATTCGACGGGTCGCTGACCTATAAGGATATCGACATCGAAGTGAAAGCGGATAATGTCTCAATTTACACCATTCATGAAACGCAGACCCCGATCGGGTTTAATTTCACAATGCCGGGGGACGGCCCCATTGCGGTCGTTCTGCGCAGCCATGACGGCGAAGGCGTCACGTTCCTGCCCTGCCGGGTGGAGAACGGCAAGGTGTATTTTGAGAGCGATAAGTTCTCGACCTATGCCATCGGCAGCACCAACAATATCGCCTATGCCGATGTGCAGCCGATCGGCAGCCAGGCCTACACCGGTAAAGAAATCAAGCCGGACATTACGGTAAGCATCAACGGCAGGCAAGTTTTGAAGCAAGGTGAGGACTATAAGGTAAGCTACCAAAACAATGTGGACAATGGTACGGCCACGGTCGTCATTGAAGGCATGGGCAGATACCGAGGTAAAAAGGAAATTTCCTTTACCATCGTAAGGCCTGCACCCGCCGGCGGCACGGCCCCGGCCAAGGCGGATGAGTACATCGTCTGCAAGGCCTGCGGCCACCAGACGTGGGAGCCGTATCTGGAGGGCTGGCGCTGCACCAACTGCGGCTACCTGCGCGGCACTACCGGCGTGCCGGCGGCCGCTGCCGCCAAGGCCGCCCCGGCGGCCTACCGCGGCACCATCCCGCAGACGGCGGACGAGTTCCCGCTGGCGGGCGTCGCTGCTGTGTTCTGCGTCTCGCTGGCCGGCCTGGGCGCGCTGCTCCTGCTGCGCAAAAAGCAAAAGTAACCGCAAAAAGCAATAGACCGCGCCGCCGCCCGGCTCCCTGGGGAGCCGGGCGGCGGTTTTGTGTGTTTTAGTAGAGCATCGCCCGGGCGGCGGCGTATTTGCTCACGCTCACCGGCACGGTGTCGACCGTTGAGAGCATGCGCCGCAGGTAGCCGGGCAGGAAATGGTCATACTTGACCTCCAGAATCACCGCTCCGGCGCTGTGCACGCCCACCAGCGGCGGCGCGGGGGCGAACAGGTCGGCGCATTTGGCGGCGCACACGCGCTCGTCCAATGTGATGCGCACCTGCTCCACCGGCAGCACCCAGGCTGTGCGGCGGTACTCGACGAGCACGGCCAGGCGGCGCTGCTCGCGCAAAAACAGCGCCCCGATATGCTGCGCGGCGCTGCCCGCGCGCGCCAGCAGGAACTCCGCGTCGCCGGCTGTCAGGCGCGCCGCCTCGGCGCGGGTCAGGGCGGCGCTCTGCTTGCCGCACAGAACGCCGCGCTTGGTCTTGAGCTCCAGCTTGACGGCTTCGGCCGCCGGGTCGTACACGCGCAGGCGCAGCTTTTGACGCTCGCTCAGGCCCAGGACCTTTTCCTGGTAATCGCGGTCGTCGGCGGTGTCAAAGTACAAACTGCGGATACGGTAGGGCCCAACGGCGCAGTGCGGGTCCCGCCGCAGGGCCGCGTCCAGCAGGCGCCGCAGGCAGGCGGCCTGCAGCGGGTCCAGCAGATATTTCTCCTCATGGCGCTGTACGCGCAGGTCGGCCATCTCGCGTTACCCCAGTATCTCGCCGTTGTAGGCGACCAGGCTCACGCTCTCGACCCCGGCCACGGCGCGCACGGCAGCGGTGAGCGCCTGCTGCCCGGCACCCTGCAGGCGCAGCTCCCAGGTGTACTCGTCGCCGCCGTCACCTGTGTTGTGCAGGCGCAGCTTGAGCGCCCTGGCGTGCGGTTTGGCCGCCGCCTGCAGGGCGGCGGCGTCCAGCCCCTGCCCGCGCACGACCAGCAGATAGCTGGCCGATTCATACACATCCAGCACGCTCACGGCCAGGACGGCGGCGATGACCGCGCTGCCCAGCAGCCCGACCAGATACATCTCGCTGCCGCAGGCAAGGCCGGCCGCGATGGCCCAGAACAGGAAAGCGATGTCCCGCGGCTCCTTGACGGCGGTGCGGAAGCGGATAATGGACAGGCTGCCCACCATGCCAAGGCTCAAGGCCAGGTTGGAGCCGATGATGATCATCACCATCGCCGTGATGACCGTGACCAGCACCAGCGTCAGGTTGAAGCTCTTGCTGTAGACGGTGCCGCGGTAGGTCAGGCGGTAGACGAGGTAGATCAGCGCCCCCAGCAGCACCGCCATCAGCAGCGCCCAGCACACCTGCGACACCGAGATGCTGGTGTTCGATTCCAGCAGGTACTCCAGAATTTGACGTTTGCTCATACAAAACACATCCTTTGCAGTTTGACGTTACGGTACGGCCAGATAGGCATCCAGCCAAGTCAGCACGATGTCGGCCCGGCGGGCCAGAAAATCCCGCACGGCGGCGGCATTTTGCTCCCACTCGGCGGCGGTCAGGCTTTGGCCTTGCGGCATGATGCCGGTCAGCTCGTTGGCCAGGGGAGCCCACGCGGTGATTTCCACGCTTTGGCGCGGCAGCAGGCGGTCCAGCTCCGGGCGCAGGGCCGCGCACCAGGCATCCCACGCGGGCAGCAGGTTTTCCGGCGCGTAGGTGGTGGCAAGCTCCCGGCGCAGTTCGGCGGCGAAGCGCTGCCGGAACGCTGCGTTCTGCCAAAGCTTTTGGAACAGATTGTTGGGCGCGGCATACAGGGTGCGCCCCCCGTTGACGGCAGGCGAAAAATCAGTATCCAACAGATAGGCGAACGGGTCCTGCTCCACGCCGGCCAGCGTCCAGTCCAGGTCGTTGAGGATAAAGCGCCAGCGCCCGTCGGCATACGGATTGGAAGGGTCGACGGTGTCGGACCTGAAACCGACGGTGTTGTAGCTGCAATTATAAAGACCGTCGGTGTTGTTTGTAAAGATGCCGGCAATGATAAAGCGGATGAAATCCTCCATGTCGACCAGCTCTTCCGCCGCCGACAGCGCCGTCGCAGGATCCAGCGCGTCAACGCTTTCCGCCAGCACCCAAAGGTGGTTCCAGTCGCTGACGGTTTGAATGTCCGGCGCGTAAAGATTGCCGGGCGCAAGCCCGAACCGCCGCCGGAAAAGGTCCTTGTTCTTGCTTTCCCGCAGGGTGCAGACGCCCCAGTACTCTCCGTCCAGATACAGCGCCATGGGCCGGGCCGGCAGGGTATAGAGCCCGTGTTCGTTCAGATAATTGCTCAAAAAAGCGTCCTGGTACAGCCCGGGGTACGCGCTGGTATCGCTTTCGGCACGTCCCCCGCGCAGAACGAAGGAGCGCAGCGCTTCGCCGTCCGGGAGCTGCGGCAGCAGACCGGCGCAGGCGGCGCCCTGCAGCCGCACGGTCAGGTTTTTGAGCTGCGAGACCCGCAGGCTGACGCCGCCGGTCACGCCGACCCTGGCGGCGCCCTGCAGCAGCGGCGTACCGTTAACATCCAATATGCTGACCGAGGCCGGCACGCGCCGCCCGGCATCCAGGTTCCCGTTTCCGGTGACGGAACCGTATTTTCGCATCGTAAAATAGGCCGTACCGGGGACATAGATGCCGCCCGGTCCAAACAGGTCGTCGGGCGCCGTGCTCAGGCTGACCACCGGCAGCGTGTGCGGCGCTACGCCCACCCAATAGCTGCAGGCGGTCACCTGCTCGCCCAGCTGCCCGTTTTTGTACAGGCGGGCCGTGACGGTCAGGCATTTGTCCGTCGGCGCAGCGCCATACCGGTAGGCATAGTTTTGCAGCCAGTCGTTGTGCAGGGCGGCGGCGCGCGTGGAATAGACGTTGGCGTCATCGCTGCGGCTGCGCACCGGGATGGGGCGGGTGTAGAGCGCGCTGTCAAGGGTCGGCTCGCTGCCGTCGGTGGTGTACAGGATGAGGGCATCCGGGTCGTCCGCGGTCAGCGTAAGGGAAAAGTCATCTTCATAAAAGCCGCTGCCGGCGGAAAACCGGACCTGGCCCAGATCGGCAGGCTGACCGTCCGCCTGCCAGAACTCGGCCGGGTTGTGGGCGCCGGGGGTGGCAGCGGCAAAATACCCGGTCGAGACCGCATCGCCCAGGCGCCGGCCATAGGTCATATCGTAGGGCAGCTCGTCATAGTGCAGAGTGTCGGCCACGCTGCCGTCCGGGGCGTACAGGGTCAGCGTCTCATTCTGGTAGCGCGGGGTGAAATTCAGATGCAGCACGCCGTCCGCATCGCTGTAGCCGGCGCCGTCGGCCAGGAGCAAAAGCAGCACATCGCCCTGCCCCGCCATGACCATCCCGTACGGGAAGGTAAACTGGTCCGGCCAGTCGGGGTCGTTGCTCAGGGTATAGCCGCCCAGATCAAGGTCCTGCCCGGAAACGTTGCGCAGCTCGATCCACGGCACGGTGCGGCCGGCAGCGTCGGTGTAGCCGGTCAGATTTTTGGCGCACACCTCGTTGAGGATGACGGTGTGCCCGGCGGCCGTGTCCCGCGCGGCCAGCGCGCGCAGGCGCAAAAACAGAACACCCCCCAACGCCGCCGCCAACGCAAGCGGCAGCGCCAGGCGCAGTATTTTTTTATAGGCGGGGGTCAGCACGCGCCCTCCCCGCAGCCGTCGTCACGCAGGCTCTTTTCCATAGGGCGAGCCCCGCAGGTCTGGATGCGCTTCAAGGGAAGTCCCCTCTTTTTATTTGTCTGTGGTTTTATTGTATACGCCCGGGGGACGCATTGTCAAGCATCCGGCAAATGCCCGAAAATTTGACGTGTCCTCATACAAAACACATCCTTTGCAGTTTGGCGTCACGGTACAGCCAGATAGGTATCCAGCCATGTCAGCAGAATGTCGGCCCGGCGGGCCAGAAAATCCCGCACGGCGGCAGCATTTTGCTCCCACTCGGCGGCGGTCAGGGTCTGCGCCTGCGGGGCGGCACCGGTCAGGGCCGCGGCCAGCGGCGCCAGTGCGGTCGTCCTGACCGTCTGGCGCGGCAGGTCGCGGTCGAGCTCGGGGCGCAGCAGCCCGCACCAGGCATCCCATGCGGGCAGCAGGTTTTCCGGCGCGTAGGTGGTGGACATCTCCTCGCGCAGCGCGGCGGCGAAGCGGGCGCGGAACTCCTTGCTCTGCCACAGCTTTTGGAACAGGTTGTCGACGACCGAGAACCAGGGCGCCGACTCCCGCACCGCGAAGGAGAAATCCTGCTCCAGCAGGTAGGCGAAGGGGTCCGCCGTCACATCGGTGAGGGTGGCGTCCAGGTCGTTGAGCAAAAAGCGCCAGCGCCCGTCGGTGCAGCCGGTGCCGTGCGGCGTCTGCACACGCCATAAGATCGAGTTGTTGCCGCCGTTGTACATACCGTCGGCATTGTAGGTGTACATTTGGGCGATGACGTAGCGGATATACTCCTCCACGTCCACCCGTGCCTCGACCTGGGCCAGGGCATTGGGGGCGGCGCCGTCCAGGGCATCCACCCACAGGCCGAACTCGGCCTTGAAGGGCTGGTCGACCGCTGCGTCCGAGATGCCCGGGCAGATCAGCTCGCCCGGCGCCACGCCGAAATGCCGGCGGAAAAAATCCCGGTTCTTGCTTTCCCGCACGGTGTAGGTGCCCCAGTATTCGCCCTGCAAAAACAGCGCCACCGGCACATTGCGCTGGGTGCCCAGATCCTGGTCGTAGAGATAGTTGTTCAAAAAAGCGTCCTGGTGCAGGGCCGGGTACGCGGCGCCGTTGCCGCTGCCGCGCAGCACAAAGGCGGTCAGGCTGTCGCCGCCGGGGGCCGCGGCCAGCAGGCCGGTGCGGGCGGTTTCCAGGCGTATGTGCAGGTTTTTGAGCGCCGCGCCGGTGCGGCCCTCGCCGCCCGAAACGTGTACCCGCACGCGGTCCTGCAGCGTTTCGGTGCCGTCCGCTGCCAGCACCGAGATGCTGCCGGGCACATTGCGGGCAGCGGTGAAGTTGCCGCCGCCGGTCTGCCCGCTGCGCAGCAGCGTGAAATAGGTGCAGCCGGGGGAGTAGATGCCCTGCGGCCCGAAAAGGCTGCCGGGCGCGGCGGTCAGGCTGACCGCCGGCAGCGTGGGCGGCGCCACGCCCACCCAGTAGCTTTGGGCGGTGACGCTGGCGCCCAGCACGCCGTTTTTGTACAGCCGGGCGGTGACGGTGGTGCATTTGTCGACCTCGACGGGAGCATAGCGATAGGCGTAGTTCTGTAGCCAGCCGCCCTGCAGCGTTACCGCCTGGGCGGCGTAGACATTGGGCTCGCCGGCGCGGCTGCGCACCGGGATGGGGCGGGTGTAGAGCGCGCTGTCAAGGGTCGGCTCGCTGCCGTCGGTGGTATACAGGATGAGGGCATCCGGGTCGTCCGCGGTCAGCGTGAGGGAAAAGTCATCTTCATAAAAGCCGCTGCCGGCGGAAAACCGGACCTGGCCCAGATCGGCGGGCCGGCGGTCGGCCTGCCAGAATTCGGTCGGGTTGTGGGCGCCGGGGGTGGCGGCGGCAAAATACCCGGTCGCGGCCGCATCGCCAAAGCGGCGGCCGCAGGTCATATCGTAGGGCAGCTCGTCATAATGCAGGGTGTCGGCCACGCTGCCGTCCGGGGCGTACAGGGTCAGGGTCTCGTCCTCGCGGTGCAGCAGAAAATCGATGTGCAGGATGTTTTTGGTGTCAAAATAAGTCTTGCTGTCCGCAATGACGAGCAAAATGTTGTTGGTGCCGCCGGGAATGAAGACGTCGGCCGGGAACACATACTGCTGCGGCAGGTCCGGGTCGTTGCTCAGCGAATAACCGCCCAGGTCGATGACCTGGCCGGAGACATTGCACAGCTCTATCCACGGCACGGGGCGGCCGGCGGTGTCGGTGTAGCCGGTCAGGTTTTTGGCGCACACCTCGTTGAGGATGAGGGTACGCCCGGTGCCCGGGTCGCGCGCTGCCAGCGCGCCCAGGCGCCAGAACAAAACAACGCCCAGCGCTGCCGCGAACAGCAGCGGCAGCACCGGGCGAAGGATGGTTTTATAGCGGGGGGGGGGTCAGCATTTGTCGGCCTCGCAGGTGTCGCAGTCGCTCTCCACGCGCACGGCGTGGGCGGCCAGCGCCGGGTCGGCGGCCTCGGCCACCTTCATCATCAAGGCGCACTCCATGCGCTTGCGGAACAGCTTGCAGCCGTACTCATACACGCCGTGGATGTCGCCGGCCGCGTGCAGGGCGTTGGCGGCGCAGCCGCCGGCGCACCACAGCCTTGCCCAGCAGTCCTTGCAGGCGGGGCGGGCATAGACGTTGCACAGCTTGAACTCGTCGCGCAAAGCCGTGTTGGTCACGCCCCGCCACACGTCGCCCAGCCTGTAGGCGGGGTCGCCCACGAACTGGTGGCAGGGGTACAGGTCCCCCCATGGTGTGACGGCCATGTACTCGGTGCCGGAGCCGCAGCCGGCGATGCGCTTGTAGATGCAGGGCCCGTGCTTCAGGTCAAGGATGTAATGGTAGAAGGTGATGGGCCACCCCGCGCGCTGGCGGCGCAGCATATCCTTGGCGAGCAGCTCGTACTGGTCAAACAGAACGGGCAGGTCGGCCTCGGTCAGGGCCTCGGGGCTGTCGGGCGGGGCCACCACCGGCTCCATCGACAGCTCGGTAAAGCCGAGATCGTCGGCCATATGGAACAGATCGTTCGTAAAATCCGGGTTGTGGTGGGTGAAGGTGCCGCGCATATAGTAGCCCTTGCCGCCGCGCGCCGCCGCCAGCCTTTGGAAGTTGGGCACGATGCGGTCATAGCTGCCGTTGCCGGCCAGGTCCTTGCGGAAGCGGTCGTTGACCTCCCTGCGGCCGTCGAGCGACAAAACGACGTTGTAGCACTCTTTGTTGGCCCACTCGATGACCTCGTCGGTCAGGGCGACGCCGTTGGTGGTGAGGGTGAAGCGGAAATTCTTGCCCTTTTCCTGCTCGATGCTGCGCGCGTAGGCGACGAGCTGTTTACAGACTTCAAAGTTCATCAGCGGCTCGCCGCCGAAGAAATCGACCTCCAAGTTGCGCCGCGTGCCGCTGTTCTCGACCAGGAAATCCAGCGCCCGCCGGCCGACCTCGAACGGCATCAGCGCCGCCTCGCCGTGAAATTTGCCCTGCGCGGCAAAGCAGTAGGCACAGCTCAGATTGCAGCTGTGGGCAACGTGCAGGCACAGCGCCTTGACGACGTTGGACCGGTTTTTGAAATCGAAGGCATGGTCCGCCCAGGCATCGGGGGCGAACAGCTTGCCGGCGGCGGTCAGCGCGTCGATGTCGGCAAACAGGTCGTCGATGTCGGCCGGGTCGGTGCCGGGGAACCGGGCCAGCAGCGCGGCGGCGATGTCGGGGCGGGCGGCGCCCTTGTCCAGCAGCTGGATGGCGGCAAAGGCGAGCTCGTCCACCGCGTGCACGCTGCCGCTGTTCGCGTCCAGCACGATGTTGTAGCCGTTCAGTTGGTAGGCGTGGATCATACAAGGGCTCCTAAAAAAGGCGCCCCCTACAGGGCGCCCGTCGTATGCGAAAGGCTCAGTCTTCCTTCTCGCAGGGCTGGTTGGCGATGCCGCAGCTGGTCTTGCAGGCGCTCTGGCAGCTGGTCTGGCACTCGCCGCAGCCGCCGTCACGCAGGCTCTTTTCCATGTCGCGGGTCTCGATGGTCTGAATGTGCTTCAAGGGGAGTCACCTCTTTTTTATTTGTCTGTGGTCTTATTGTACACGCCCCAGGGCGCATTGTCAAGCGTCCAGCACCCGCAGCGTGCCGGGCGTTTGGGCGTGGCTGTGGCGCAGCGCGGTACCGGCGGCCGTCAGCGCCGCAGCGGCGGCGAGAAAGCCGGCCGTGACCTCCTCGCCGGGGGCCAGCAGCGGCACGCCCGGCGGATAGGCCCAGACGTATTCGGCCGCCGTGCGGCCGGCACAGTGCGCCGCCGGCAGGTCGCGCGCCGGCCGGCACAGCGCCGCGGCAATCGTGCAGCGCGCGGCGCCCGGCGCCG
>CANRLV010000057.1 GCA_947631565.1 uncultured Gemmiger sp.
CGCCTGCTGGAGCTGGCCCACACCATTGAGGAGATGAAGACCATCTGCGAGTGCGGGCGCAAGGCGACCTGCAACGGGCGCAAGATCGGCGGGCAGTATGTGTTTGCCGGCGCGCAGGTGGCCATCGACCAGGTGGGCGAGGTGGAATACCAGAGCCTGTGCCCGCAGTGCTGGCTGCGCGAATACCGCGCCTGGCGCGCCGCCCACCCCGAGGATACGACCACCTTCGGCGGGCGCTGAGGGATCCGGTCAGCCCCGCGCCGCGCGGCGGTACTGCCGCGGGCTCTGCCCCATCCGGGCCTTGAACGATCTGCGCAGCTGTGCCGCGCCGCTGTACCCGCAGCGGCGCGCGATCGTTTCCAAGGGCAGGGGCTCGTCCGCGGCCAGCAGCGCGCAGGCGGCCTGCACGCGGACGGCGCCAAGGTACTCGATGGGGCTTTGCCCGCACCCGGCTTTAAAGGCGCGGCACAGATGCCAGCGGCTGGTGCGGAAGCGCTGCGCCAGCACGCCCAGGTCGAGCGGTTCGGCATAGTGCGCGGCGATGTAGCGCCGCAGCTGGTCGGCCAGAGGGCGGCCGCTGCTGTCGGGCAGGGCGGCGCACAGCCCGGCCAGCTCCAGCAGCAGCGCCGCCAGCAGAAGCCGGCCCTCGGCCAACACGGCGGCGGGCAGCGGCTCGGTCCCCGAACACGGGGCGCACAGGGCATACTGCTTTTGCAGGCTGGCGCGCAGGTCCCGCTGCGCGGCGGCGGGCAGGCGGGTCAGCGCGCGGACCGGCTCGGCGGCCAGAAAGGCCGCGAGGTCATAGTCCGGCGCGGCCGCCGCCAGCGGCGCCAAAAAGCCGGCCGAGAATTCCGCCATCAGCAGCACCGCGCCCGCGCTGCCGCAGGGGCGGAGCCGGTAGGGCACACCGGGGCCCAGCAGCACCGCGCCGGCCGCGTCCGCCAGCAGCTCCCGGCCGCCCAGGTCCAGCCGGCACGCCCCCTGCACCGCGCACACCAGCGCATGGCCGCGGTGGGCGGAATAGACCTCGTCTCCGGCAGTCTCGCCGGGCGCCAGGACCACGCGGCCGACCCGGTACTCCTGCGGCGGACGGTACAAAAATTGCTGCGGCATGGCGTCTCCTTCTGCCGGTAAGGCTGGTATAAAACGTTCAAATCTTGCTGACAAGCCCAGTATAGCACGCTTTTTGCGCGGCAGCAAGCAGGGCCGCACCACTCCGGCGGCGCCGCCTGCGCAAAATACCGCCGGGATTTTTTGCAAAACCGGTTGACAAATGCGCCCGGCTTGGCTATAATGGATTTCGCCGCCGTTGCCGGCGGCACCCTATGCGGATATGGCGGAATTGGCAGACGCGCTAGATTCAGGTTCTAGTGGTAGCAATACCGTGGAGGTTCAAGTCCTCTTATCCGCACCAGAAAATTCCCGCAGGTAACGTACCTGCGGGAATTTTTTGTATGCCCGGTTTCTGGCGGGCCCTTGTGTGAGTGGATTTCCTGCCAAGTCGCGACCGGATCCGTTTTGTCAGCTTTTCAGAGACCGCTTTGTTTCGGCGAACAAGTCGCTCGCTATGCCGAGGAGCAGCCCTTCCTTGACGATCTTTGGGATCCCGATACTCATTTTATCGACGATAAAGGGCTTTGTGCCGCTGATAAGGAGCAGGCATAAACATACGCCGAGCCATACGGCCTGTGCCTTGCGGGGGTCGTTCCGCATATGAGGGATGAGATGGGACAGGATATCCAGAACATACAGGACCGCGCAGGATAGGAATATCGTCACTTCTCCCCACGAGAATTGCCCCATATCGAAAAGCGGGTGAGAAAACGCGCTCAAAAACGCGTATCCCATGCCGAGGACCGACAGGATCTGCAGCCCGCCCATGACCAGGGCAGACTCGTTCCCCGGCGGAGACGGCCGTTTCATCCTGCCTCGCCCGCGGCATTTTGGCCGTTGTTCCCGGCCCGCATGGCTTCCTCGACCTGCTTCATGAATTCCTCCATGTCGATGAAACACGCCGGGTCCTTTTTCGCCGCCTCAAGGGACGGATAAAAGCATTTTTCCAGCCATTCCCCGGCGTACTTGTCCATGGTTTGCCTGAGCTGGCCCGCCGGGGCTTTCCCACTCGCCGCGTCGTCTTCTGCCATCCGTTTCAAAAGAGCTGCCGCCGTGGTCGACAAAAGGTGCATGACGGTATTGGTATCGCCGCGGCATTCGCTGATATTACAGGTCAGAACGCCATCGTTACTGATATTTCCGTCGATCGTGATCCGTGCCAAAATAATCCCTCCCAAAACATCAGAGAAAAAAACACCCATCCCCGAATACTTTGTCAGGGACAGGCGACGATCCGTTTGAAAGATGCAATCATCTTATATTTATTATACCACGACCGGCCCATATAAGCAATACATAATCAAAAGAGCACCGCGGGCGGTCGTGCCCGGCTTTGCGGCGATTGACAAACCGCGGCATGGTCTTATAATAAAAACAGGCAGGATAAAAAAGCGAAATCTTATGGCAGGAGGGCCGCGATGCTTTACGATGTGATCTGCTCCTCCTTTGTCCCCAATACTCCCTTTACCGCGGAGTCCTTCCGCGGGAGCGAATATTCCCCCAACTATCTGCGCCAGCAGATCTGCGCGCTTGTGAAAGTGGGCAAGCTGCAAAGGTATTGCCCGGGCGTCTATTACCGCCCGGCCGAGGGGGCGCTGGGCCCCTTGCTGGCGCCGACGGTCGATTCTGTCCTTGCCCTGCTTTATACCCGGGATGCGGACGGCGCGCCCTGCGGCTTTTTCGGCGGATACCTTTTGGGGAACCGGCTTCGCCTGACGACGCAGGTCCCGCTGGTGTACGAGGTCTACACCAACAAGGCAAGCCGTGCCACAAGATGCCGCGTGCTCAACAAAACGAAGGTCATTTTGCGTAAGCCGCCCGTCCCCGTCACCGCCGGCAGCCTTGAGGCGGTCCGGCTGCTCACGCTCATCAAGGACATCGACCGCATCGCCGAGACGGACACGGATGCTTCGGGCGGGATCCTACGCGCCTATATGCAGGGAAAAGGGCTCGCCGCTGCGTCGCTGGTACAGTATCTGGATGCTTTCCCTGCCAAAACAGCGAAAAACCTCGTGCGCCTGGGGATCCTCAGGCCGTATGATGCTTCCGAATAAAAGAACGGAAAGCAAAGAAGCGAACGCCCTGTCTGCCCGGCAAAGCCGCTAAAAAATGTGGAAGATCACGGCGATGACCTCCTCCTGCCGGACGAAAGGGTCGTCCCAGACGCGGGAATCAAAGCTGTTGTTGCGGTTGTCGCCCATCATAAAATAACATCCGTCCGGGACGGCGAAAGGGCCGTAACTTTCTTTCTTTGGCGGCTCCCGGAGATACCCGGTCTCATCGTACGGCGCCCCGTCGATGTACGTTATGCCGCCGATGACCTCGACCGTCTCGCCCGGCAGCCCCACCACGCGCTTGGCATAGTAGTCGACCGTGTTCCCATAGCCCGCGGTCGTGTGGTTTTGCGCTTCAAAAATGGCGATGTCGCCCCGCCGCAGTGCTTTTGCCCCATGCGTGCGGAGCCCCAGAACAAGGCATTTTTCGGGGATGGTATCCATCATGCTGCCGCTGGGTATATAGGCCAGGCAGAAAATGCCGCGAAAGAGGAACAGCATCACGGCCATGGACAGGAGCATCGGGCGAAGGAACCGAACGACGGCGCAGACCTTTTCTTTACAAGCGGTCACTTTTTCATTCACCTCTGCGCCTGGTATCATACGAAAACGGAAAC
The DNA here is from genome assembly GCA_947631565.1 of uncultured Gemmiger sp. Lineage (GTDB taxonomy): Bacteria > Bacillota > Clostridia > Oscillospirales > Ruminococcaceae > Gemmiger. The sequence goes on from CANRLV010000057.1 coordinate 3,785, forward strand.
AACAGTGCGATTTACAGCACAGTATGCTGACAACAGCGTTGCAAAACGGCAAAATAAAACCGAAAGGCAGGTGCTTTGGATGAAAACGGAAAACCTCAACATCCGCGTCGACAAGCAGGTAAAGGAGGACGCGGAAAAGCTGTTCGCGGAGATGGGCCTGACGATGACCGCCGCCATCGACCTCTTTCTGCGGCAGTCCATCCGCGAAAACGGACTGCCTTTCCGGGTGACGCCCGTCCCCTCGTTCAACCGGACCACGCTCGACGCCATCGAGGACAGCCGCCGCCTCGCCCGGGACCCAAACGCCGAGGGGTACAGCACCATCGACGACTGGAAAGCCGGCCTTGACCTGTAAGGCAAGACGCGCCGCGCTTTCAAAAAGGGCAAAAAAACAGCCATCCCGTCCAACTGACGAAATAGCAATCTTTTCACAACTATACTATAGCACAAAACGCACGTTTTGTCAAGAGGGACAAACTGCAACAATATTTCCCCTGAAATCTGTGCACAAATTGTTTGCATTTCGATTTGCTTGTTTTGCGGATGTGTGAGATAATAAATATAGAGGGCAGTCCGGCGCCGGCGCGCGCCGCCTTAAGGCCCGGGGAGAGGTGCACGGGGATGACAGAACAGCAGAAGGACGACATTTTTTATGTGTGTTCCCTGATCGAGTTTATCGCCAGACGGACCAAAAACCATCGCGGAGAGGTCGCGGCCCGGATCGGCTATGACGGAATCGCCCATTTGCTGGACTTTGCGGACGTGTACCACTGCCTGTCCTTTGAGCAGGTGTCGGACGAGACCGTCGCCCAATACGGTATCCCGGACGGAAGCTTTGACACCGTGGCCGAATGTGAATATACCGTTCCGCGCTGCACAGCGATCGGGCGGGTATACCAGCGGCTGGTCCTGCGCGAGACCGGGGGCGACGCCGTGCAGACGATCCTGGACGTGTTCACGTCCTTCATCAGCGATGCCATCTCGAACTTCAACGCCAGCACCTACTACGCAAACCCGGATTATATCCGCTGCTCGTATGATGAAGCGGGCATACTGCTCGACTGACGGCCTTGCCGGGCAGGTGCCCGACGAAGCGCTGTGTACCGGAGGAGGTGCCCGCCGTGCTTGTGACGGGAGCCGGCGAGGCCCGCAAAGGCGGATGCCATCGTAGGCCGCGCAGGGCGGTTGTGAAAAACATGCGTAAGTACGGCAAAAATAGAACAGAAAAGAGGAGGACCCCATGAAAAACAAGCAAAATACTTTTTTCCAAAGTACCCTTTCGGCCACGCAGCAGCTTTTCCGGGATGACCGGCGCTTTGCGGGGCTTTTCAATGGCTTTTTGTTCGGCGGCCAGCCGACCGTCGACTCCGCCAGGCTGGCGGAGATGCCGGACAAAGCGCCGCTTTCGCTCAAGACGGACGGAAAGGAGCCGCTGCCTGTTGACCGGCCCTGGGATGTGGCGAAGCGGTTCGACGGCAGCGTGGACCTGATGCTCCTGGGCGTTGAGAGGGCGGAGCAGATCGACCCCGCCCTGCCGATCCGCGTCGCGGAGCACGATGTGATGCAGTACCTCGGGCAGGCCGGGGAGCAGGCGGCCTGCGGCGACCCCCGCGGCATCCGCGTCCGCGCCCGCATCACCGTCGTGATCTATTACGGGGACGAGCCTTGGACCGGCCCGCAAAGCCTGGGGGACCTGTTCCCGGACCCGGCCGCGCCGTTTGACAGCAGCGGCAAATACCCGGCCCTCTACGTCCTCGACGTAAAGCGGCTGAGCCCGGAGCAGCTGCAGCGCTGCGACGACAGCGTGCGCCCGCTGCTGGGCTTCCTGCGCTACGCGGGCGAGCCGGCCCGCCTGGGAGCGTACCTGGAGGAAAACCGGGCACTGTACGAGCATATCCCCGCGCCTCTGTGCGACGTGCTGCTCACGCTGGCCGGGGCGGAGGACCTGCGTGCCGCGGCGGCCCGCCATACGCGCGGCGGCGTCACCGACCTGTACGCGGCGGTCCGGCAAGGTCCGGGGCCGGGAACGCCGGCCCACGGCGGCGCGGAAAGCGGGCCGGCTTCGCTGTTTCAGCCGGAAGCCTTCCAACTGGCGTTCCATGCCCCTGCCTGCTGCGAGGCGCTGCTGAACGGCCTGTTGGAGCGCAGCGACAGGAAGATCACCGCCGTGCTGACCGGAGAGGAGCTGGGCGTGCCGGAGGGCGCGGTCATGCCGATCCACCTCTGCGCGGCGGACGACCAGGGCGTGCTCTATGCGCTGTGGGCCGTGCCGGCCGATGCGCCGCTGAAGCCGATGCAGGTCGGCATCGCCAGCACGCAGGTGGACCGCCTTTTGGCCGGGCGCGCCGGCGCCGGCCCGGGCGGCCTGCCCGAGGTCTGGAACCTTTTCCTGTGTGAGCAGGATCCGTTCGGTGAACAGCGCGCCAAATATCACGTCGAATGGCGCATCCAGGAGCTGGCCGCGCAGGAGTTCGACGACGGGAGCCACATCGTGCTGTTCAACGGCGAGTACCGCGGCGCGGACAGCATCGGCCAAACCATGAAAGGACTGTGTACATGACAAGATTTCTTGAGGACCAGGAGGGGGATCCGAAGCGGCTCCTCCGCCTGGCCAAGAACAACATCGCCGTGATGGCGGCGAGCGACCCCCACTATCGGTACTGCCCCGAGACCTGGCAGCACTTCGCCGGCGCCATCCACGCCTTGGTCTGTACAACCCGGGCGCTCGGACCCAGGACGGCGGCGTACCAGACCCGGTGCCTGCGCGAGGTACTGGCCGGGATGGACATCGACGTCCCGGCGGAGGGCGACTTCCTCTACTACGGCGGCCGCTGCTTTGCGGAGCCGGACCTGTTCAAGCCTGACGAGATGCGCGCAGAGATCGCCCAGGCGATGGCGCAGGGCATCGTTGACGACATCGGCACCCGGCCCCGGTGCTCCGACGCCGAGGTCACGGGGATCCTGGCCGCGTCGGCGGCACTGGACGAGGAGATGCTCGCCATGCGCACGCTGCGCCTGGCCAGGCTGCTTAAGGAGCAGCGCCCCGACCTTGCCGTCGATGAGTACCTTGGCCGCTTCACCGTCCTGCCGGACGGGACGCTGCTCTCTCTGCATTACCTGTACGCCGACTGAAAGGCGGGCCCCGGTCCTTTGTGCTGGAGCCCGCTTTTTGTCGCAAAAGGGCGGGGGCGGGGCTTTTCTTTTCGATATGGGTATGCTATACTGTACAAAGGACCCCAAAGGGGAAAAGGAGTGAAGAGGGATGTGGACACGGGCCCTTTTGAAGGACAACGCCAAGCGCGCGCTGCGCAGCAGCTACTGGCGGGCGTTCGGCGTCTGTTTCGTGCTGGCGCTGCTGGGCGTGAGCGTGGGCAGCGGGGTGAACCTGCAGGCAGCCTATTCCGCCGCCGGCTCGGCGGGCGGCAGCGGTGATGTCTGGACCGGCAACAACGTCCCCGAGGCCACCGTCCGCAGCGTTCTGGCCGGCGTGCCCGGCTTTGTGTGGGCCTTTTTGGGCGGGGCCGTGTTTATCGGGGCGGTGCTCACGTTGTGCTGGAACATCTTTATGACCGCACCGCTGCAGGTGGGTATGTGCCGCTATTTTATGGAGAACCGCCAGTCCGCCGCGCCCTTTGCCACGGTGTGGACGGTGTTCCGCACACCGTACCTGAACGTGGTCAAGGTCCAGCTGCTGGTCACCCTCAAGGTGATGCTGGGCATGGTGCTGTTCATCGTGCCCGGCGTCTACTGGGCGTTCTGCTACCGGATGGTGCCCTACCTGCTGGCCGAGAACCCCTACCTGACCCCCGGCCGGGCCATGGAGCTGAGCCGCCAGATGATGGAGGGCGAAAAATGGCGCAGCTATGTGCTGAACTTGTCCTTTATCGGGTGGTATCTGCTTGGCTCGCTGCTGCTGGGCGTGGGGGTGCTGTTCGTCAACCCCTATTGCCAGGCCACCTTTGCCGAGCTGTACGCGGCGCTGCGCGCCAAGGCCTTTGCGCTGGGCCTGACCGATGCCAATGAGCTGGGCGGCTTTGTGCGCTACGATCCCAATCCGTGAATGCCCCGGCGCGCGCCCCTTTTGCCCGCCCCTTTTGCGCGGGGTTTTGCAGCAAAACGGCTTGACAGCGCGCGGCGGACTTGTTATAATACACCTTGCGGCCTGTGGGACCAACGGGCCGCCCTCTGGAAAGATGGCTGAGCTGGTCTAAGGCGCACGACTGGAAATCGTGTAGGGCCCCTAAAGCCCTCGGGGGTTCGAATCCCCCTCTTTCCGTAAAAGCAAGGCCCCCTGCCGTACCCCGGCAGGGGGCCTTGCTTTTACGTTGAAAGAGGGAGGATTACCCGCCCCGTGACGCTCACATCGCGCGGTAGAGGCCGACGGCCTTGCCCTCGATGGTGACCTCCTCCAGCTGGGCGCCGGCGTAGACCTGCGGGGGATAGTCATGGTTGTCCGGCTGCAAAATCAGCTGGCCGGGGGCGGTGTATACGCGCTTGAGCGTCGCCTCGGTGCCGATGCGCACCGCCGCCACCTCGCCCGTCTCGACCGTGGGCTGCTTGCGGATGTAGACAAGGTCGCCGTCCAAAATGTGCGGGGCCATGCTGTCGCCCTTGCACAGCAGCACAAAGGTGGCGTGCGCGGCCTCGGGCACGGCGACATAATCCTCGATGTTCTGCTCCGCCGTGATGGGCGTGCCGCAGGCGATCTGCCCAACCAGCGGCAGGCGCACCGTGGCCGGCAGCGGCAGAAAGCCGGGCGGCGGGGCGGAGGCATCGGCCTCGTCCCAGCCCATCAGGTGCGCCGGCGTGGTGCCCAAAAGGCGGGAGATGGCCGGCAGCAGGTCGCCGGGGACCTTCTCGATGGCACCACTCTCATAGCGGTAGACGGTGGCGGGCGAAACGCCCAGCTTTTCGGCCAGATACTCGGCCGGAATGCCCAGCTCCTTGCGGCGCTCACGGATGCGCGCTCCCGTGGTCATGGCAAACACCCCTTTCGTACCCATACTGTACCACAAGGTTGGCAAAAATGCAAGAGGATTTGCAAAAATATTTGCATTTTTGCGAGTTTTCCTCTTGACAGGCGGCCCGGTGTGTGGTATGGTAAATTATGGAACTTGCAATAATGCAATAAAACCAGAAGAAAAAGGCGGCAAACGGTGCGGTTTTGCCACCGCGCCGGTTTATTTTGCCCAAATACTTGCAAAAATGCAAGTAATGCCGGAAAGGAGGAACGCGCGCCGGCAAGGGCCCTGGCGGGGCAGCAGCAGACCGAAGCAAAGGCGGCGGCCGGGCAGGACCCGGGCGCAGGCACAGCAGGGAAGGAGAAGCGTATGGAACACAGGCATCATTTCAAGATCGGGGACCGGGTGGTCTTTTGCAACACGGCGGCGCACGCGCAGTGCCCGCGCTGGTATCCGCCGGCGGGCACGGTGGGCCGCGTGGTGCAGGTGGGGACCGGCACCGTGCGGGTGCAGTGGCCGGCGGGCAGCACGGGCGGCAACGGGCGCTGGTACGCGCCGCTGTGCGAGGTGGCGCCCTGCCGCGGCCGGGTGCGGCACGCCCTGGCGGCGGCGCTGTGCCGGCTGCGCAAAAGGGGGGCCGCGTGATGGCGAACGGCAAGCAGGCCGCCGGGCCGGCCCGGCCGGCGGCCGCGGCCTCCGCGCCGCAGAAAACGCGCAGGCGCCGCCGGCGCAAAAGGGCGCCGCGCCGGCCGATGAGCATCCGCGCCGTCTGCCGCGCGGCGGCGAAAGAGGGCGTGAGCTACGGTGTGTATGTGCTGCGCCACGGGGTGTGACCCGGCGCGGGACAGCATCAGTCATAAAGGGGGAGAAAAAATGCCGCGATTCCGGCCCTACGGGCAAACGAGGGCGGTGTGCGGGTACTACCTGCGCGACAGCCGCCTGTGCATCAGCTGTGTGAGCGCCGAGGAGAGCTCGCAGGCGACGATGCTGCGCTTTGGCAGCGAGGGGGCCAAACGGCGCTACATGGAGCGCCACTGCTTTTGCCGCGGCAGCGGGGCCTGCGCGCAGGCGCAGCTGCTGCGCGGGCGGTTGGCCGGGTAAAACAAAACGGCGGGGCAGATGGGGGCGCGCGGGCGCGGCCCGGTATGCTACGCTGGAAAGAGAAGGGAAGAGGGGGATAAGAACGATGGCAACGACCCGGCGCGCCGCCGCAGGCGGCGCAAAACGGCCAAAGGATCCGTCCGCCGCCCCGCCGCCGGCCCCGGCTCCGCCGCGCGGCGTGATGAGCGCCGCCGAGGTGCTGGCCGAGCTCAGCGACATCGCCGCCGCCCGCCCCGGCGACGGGGAGGCCCCGGCGGTGAAGACGGCCGACAAGCTCAAGGCGCTGGAGATGCTGCGCAGGTACCACGAGCAGGCGGCCGGGCAGGCGGCGGAGGGCGAGAGCCTGACCATCCGGCTGGAGGTGCTGGATGGAGCTGACGCTTAAGGCCACGCCGCGCCAGCTGGCTTTCATCCGTGCCGACGCGGACGAGGTGCTGTTCGGCGGGGCGGCGGGCGGCGGCAAGAGCTACGGCCAGCTGCTGGACACGCTGTACTACGCCGTGCGCTGGCCGGGCAGCCGCCAGCTGCTGCTGCGCCGCACCTACCCGGAGCTGGAGAGCAGCCTGATCTTGCAGCATCTCGAGCTGTTCCCGCCGCGACCGTGGTACGAGTACAACGTCAGCCGCCATGTGGGCACGCTGCAAAACGGCAGCAAGGTGTTTTTCGGCTATTCTGAGAACGAGAAGGACGTGCGGCGCTACCAGTCGGCCGAGTTTGACGTCATCCGTTTTGACGAACTGACGCATTTTACCGAGTACCAGTACACCTACCTGCTCAGCCGCCTGCGCGGCACAAGGCCGTTTCCGCGCAGCATGAAAAGCTCCACCAACCCCGGCGGCGCGGGCCATGCCTGGGTCAAGGCGCGCTTCATCACCGGGGCCGAGCCCAACGTGCCGCAGACGGTACCGGTGCGCGGCGGCACGATGACGCGGGTGTTCCTGCCCAGCCGCCTGACAGACAACCCCGCCCTGCTGCGCGCCGACCCTGGCTATGTCGACCGGCTGCGCGCGCTGCCGGAGAAGGAGTACAAGGCCCTGCTGCTGGGCGAGTGGGACATCTGCGAGGGGCAGGTCTTTGCCGAGTGGCGCAACGACCCCGAGCACTACGCCGACGGCGCCTGGACCCACGTCATCCGCCCCTTCGCGGTGCCGGGCCACTGGCGCATCTGGCGCGGCTTCGATTTCGGCTACGCCAAGCCGTTCTCGGTCGGCTGGTACGCCGCCGACCCGGACGGCAAATGCTACCGCATCCACGAATGGTACGGCTGCACCGGCGAGCCGGACGTGGGCCTGCGCCTGACCCCGCAGCAGATCGCCAGGGAGATCCACGACATCGAGCACAGCCACGAGCTGCTGCGCGGGCGGCAGGTCATCGGCGTGGCCGACCCGGCCATCTTCAGCCGATCGACGGGCGCGAGCGTGGCCGAGATGATGGCCGCCGGCCCCCGCGGCGTGCTGTTCTCGCCGGGGGACAACAACCGCCTGGCCGGCAAGATGCAGCTGCATTACCGCCTCGCCTTTGACCGCAACGGCGCCTGCGGCTTGCAGGTGTTCGATACCTGCAGGCAGTTCATCCGCACCGTGCCGGCGCTGACCTACAGCGCCCTGCGCCCCGAGGACGTCGACACCGCGCAGGAGGACCACATCTACGACGAATGCCGCTATGTGCTGATGGCCAACCCCATCAGCCCGCGGGCGGCGGTGCAGCCGCCCGCCCTGCCCAAGGAGGACCCGCTGGACCTGCTGGGGCGGCACCGCTGACAAAACACAGGAGGGACCACGATGGCCACGATGGCAAAGACCGAACCCAAACAGACTCCGCGCCCGCAGGCGGCGCCGGGCAATGACGACCACTCCGGCCGCACCGGCCCGGTGACGGGCGAGACGGTGCGCAAAGCGCTCGAGACATTGCAGAAATACCGCGCCGGCAAGGCAAAGCTCGACGAGCGCATTTTGGAAAACGAGCACTGGTACCGCCTGCACCGCGACGATGCCGCCGACCCGCAGCGCGCCGACAGCGGCTGGCTGTTCAACTCCCTGGCCAACAAGCACGCCGATTTTATGGACAATTTCCCCGAGGCGAACGTGCTGCCCCGCGCGGCCGACGACGAGCAGGCAGCCAGGCAGCTGACCGGCATTTTGCCGGTGGTGCTGGAGCAGAACGACTACGAGCAGCTCTACAGTGACGCCGGCTGGGACAAGCTCAAGTACGGCGCCAGCTGCAAGATGGTCTGCTGGGACCCCGAAAAATGCGGGGGGCTTGGTGATGTGAGCATCCGCACGGTGGACCTGCTCAGCCTGTTCTGGCAGCCGGGCGTGACCGACCTGCAGGCCAGCCGCAACGTCTTCCACGTCGAGCTTTTGCACAACGATACCATCCGCGAGCGCTGGCCCTTCGTCGAGGCGCAGGACCTGGGCGGCCCGGCGCTGGCCCGCCGCTACCAGTACGAGCAGAGCGCCGACACCGCCGAGATGAGCACCGTCGTGGACTGGTACTACCGCAAAAACGGCCGCCTGCACTACTGCAAATTCGTCGGCACCACGGTGCTTTGGGCCAGCGAGAACCACCCCGACTACGCGCAGCGCGGCTTTTATGACCATGGGCTGTACCCGTTCGTGCTCGATGTGCTCTACCCCATCAAGGGCACGCCGGTCGGCTTTGGCGCCATCGACGTGATGATGGGCAGCCAGGCGGCCATCGACCGGCTGGACAAGGCCATCGTGCGCAGCGCCGACATCGCCAGCCGCATCCGCTTTTTCCACCGCGCCAACGGCGGGGTCAACCTCGCGCAGTACGCGGACCTCGGGCAGGATTTCGTCGAGGTCGCGGGCGGCGGCGTGGGCGAGGACGACATCCGCCAGATCACCCTGAGCCCCCTGCCGGACGTGTATGTGGCCGTGCAGAACAACAAGATCGCCGAGCTGAAAGAAATTTCCGGCAACCGCGATTACAGCCAGGGGGCGACCGCCAACGGCGTGACCGCGGCCAGCGCCATCGCCGCCCTGCAGGAGGCCGGCAGCAAATTGAGCCGCGATATGCTCAAGGGCGCCTACCGCGCCTTCGTGCGCGAGTGCCACCTCGTCATCGAGCTGATGCGCCAGTTCTACACGGCGCCGCGATGCTTCCGCCTGACCGGCGATGCCGGCAGCCTGCGCTTTGAGACCTTCTCCAACGCCGCCCTGCGCCCGCAGCCGCAGCCGCCTTTGGGCGGCATGGCCTTCGCCGACCGGCTGCCGGTGTTCGATGTCCGCGTCGTGCCGACCAAAAAGAGCACCTACAGCCGCCTTTCCCAGAACGAGCTGGCGCAGGCGCTGTACACGGCCGGCCTGTTCCGCCCCGACCTGGCCGAGCAGAGCCTGATCGCCCTCTCGATGATGGACTTTGACGGCCGTGAGCAGGTGATGGAGCGCATCCAGCGCGCCGCCGCCCGCCAGCAGGCTCGGGCGGCGATGGCGGCGGCCCCCGTGCCGGCGGCCGGCGTACCGGCGGAGGGCGCCGTGCCCCACACCGGGCGCATCGGCGGCGTGCAGGCGGGCGAGGGCCTGGCCGTGGCGGCGCTGCGGCGGGCGCAGCAGGTCCGGCCGGAGGGCGGGCAATGATCACGGCGAGCCTGCACGGCGACACGCTGACCGTCGCGGGCCACGCCGGCTACGCCCCGCCCGGGCAGGACATCGTCTGCGCGGCGGCGAGCACCGTCGTCGTGCTGTGCGAGCGAACGCTGGCGGCCTTTGGCTGTACCTGGCGCGAGCGGGAAACGGCGGGCGCGGTGCACATCACCGCCGCCGGCCCGCAGGCGGACCTCATTTTGCAGACAGCCGCCGACACCCTGCGCCGGTTGGCCGCGCAGTACCCGCGCCATGTGCGGGTGCTGTGAGCCCGGCGCGATTTGGCGGGGCAGGTGGGGGCGCGGCCGCCCGCCCCCGTCTGCTATGCTGAAAACAGGCCCCTATGGGCCGCGATACACCCCAAACCAAGGGAGGATGCGAAGGATGCATATCGAACAAGACCCGTTCCAGCGCTTTGCCGACGGCGGCGCCGGGGGCGCGGGCACGGCCGGTGAAGCGGGCACGGCCCCGCCTGCGCCCGCCGCTGACGCCGGGCAGGAAGCGGACAGTGCCGCCGAAACAGCGGCCACCGATGCGGGCGCGACGGACGGCGCCGGCACAGACGGCGCCGACACAGGCGGGGACCCCGACGACCGCTTTGCGGAGCTCATCCGCGGGCCCTACAAGGCCCAATTCGACGCTGCGGTGCAGAGCATCGTCCGGGGGCGGCTGGCCCTGCACCGCGAGCAGGCCGCCCACCGCCGGCAGGCGCAGGCGCGGGCCGCCTTCGCCGACATCCTGCGCCAGGGCGACGCGCTGCGCCGGCAGTACCCGGATTTCTCGCTCAAGGCCGAGCTGGCCGCCCCCAACGCGGCGCGCCTGCTCAGGGCCGGCGTGCCGCTGCAGGCGGTGTATGAGCTCAACCACCGGCAGGAACTGGCCGCGGCCGCCGCCGCGGACGGGGCCCGCCGCGTGGCCGAGAGCGTGGCCGCCAACGGCGCCCGCCCGCCCGA
>CANRLV010000058.1 GCA_947631565.1 uncultured Gemmiger sp.
CCGGGCAGCCAGTTGTCGGCCGTCTCCTGCTGCCAGCCGTCGACGATCTTCTGCTTGAAGATGCCGTACTCGTACAAAATGGAATAGCCGGTGCCGGGGATGCAGTCGGTGGCCATGCCGTCCAGGTAGCAGGCGGCCAGACGGCCCAGGCCGCCGTTGCCAAGGCCCGCGTCGGGCTCCTGCTCATAGATGGTGTCGATTTTGACGCCGGCGTCCCGCAGCACGTCGGCGGCCACATCGGCCAGCCCGAGGTTGAACAGGCTGGTGCGCAGGCTGCGGCCCATCAAAAACTCCATGCACAGGTAGTACACCTGCTTTTTGCCCTCGCCCATGGCCTTCGACTGGAACTGCTTCTGGCGGTCTGACATGATCTGGCGGGTGATCATGGCCAGGCAGCGGTAGATCTGGTCAGCGGAGGCGTTGTCCAGCGTGGTGTTGCACTCGCTGGTGACCTTCTCGCGCAGCAGCTTGGCAAACTGTTCTTTGGTATATTTCGGCAAAATCGCTCTCTCCTTATCTTGTGGGATGCAGGGCCGTCCCCCGGCCCCGCCTGCGGCCGCGCCGCCCCGATGCGAAGCGTACCGGACGGCGGCACATAAAATGCCACGCTATAGATTATAGTAAAATCACCGCCGTAAAGCAAGCATTTTTCCGCAGGCGGGAGGATTTTTTCATTTTTCCACAAAAGGGGCTTTCTCTCGGCGCGATTTTATATTATAATAGAATCATTCCTTAAAAGATATGCACCCAACCATTTGTGTAAGGAGCAGAATACCATGGAGAACCAACCTTCCGCCAAGGTCCGCCTGACCATCTGCGGGTCCAGCTATGTCGTCAGCACCGGCGAGAGCGAGGATTATATGCAGAACCTCGCCGCCCGCCTCAACATGGACATGAACGAGATGATGGCGTCCTCCTCCACCGTGTCGGTCACCACCGCCGCCGTGATGACGGCGCTGAGTTACCGTGACGAGCTGGAGAAGGCCAGCGGCAGCGCCGACAATATGCGCCGCCAGATCAAGGACTACCTGGAGGACGCAGCCAGCGCCAAGATGGCCGCCGAGGAGCTGCGGCGGGAAAACACCCTGCTGCGCAACCGCCTGCAGGAGCTGGAGCGCCTGCTCAACGGCCGTACCACCCTGCAATGACCGCCGCCGCCCCAAGTCCAAACCCCCGCCCGGCCGTGCCCGGCGTCGAGATCCTGGCGCCGGCCGGGGATGAAGCCATGCTAAGCGCCGCTGTCCGCAGCGGCGCTGATGCTGTTTATCTGGGCTTTGGGGGCTTCAACGCGCGGCGCGGGGCCGGCAACTTCGGCCCCGATACCCTGCCCGCCGCCGTGGGGTACTGCCGTGCGCGCGGGGTGCGGGTGCACGTTGCCCTCAACACCCTCGCCTTCGGCAGCGAACTGGCCGATCTGGCCGGGGCCGTGCGCTGCGTGGCCGCGGCCGGCGCCGACGCCGTCATCGCCGACGACCTGGCCGTGCGGCACCTGGTCCGCGCCATCGCCCCCGACCTGCCGCTGCACGCCAGCACACAGATGAGCGTGCACAGCCCGGCCGGTGTGCGTGCGCTGGCGGCGCTGGGCTATGCGCGGGTGATCCTGGCCCGCGAGCTGACCCTGGACGAGATCAAAGCCTGCTGCGCCGCCGGGCGGGAAGCCGGCATCGAGTGCGAGGTGTTCCTCCACGGGGCGCTGTGCTTTGCCATCAGCGGGCAGTGTATGCTCAGCGCCTTTCTGGGCGGGCGCAGCGGCAACCGCGGCGCCTGCGCCGGGCCCTGCCGCCTGCCCTTTGACGCCGACCCCGCACTGGCGGGCCGTCCCGGCGTGCCGGGCACGGCCTGCCACCTGAGCTTAAAGGACATGGACCACATCCCGCACCTGCGGGAATTGGCCGACGCCGGCGTGGCCAGCGTGAAAATAGAAGGCCGGCTGCGCACGCCGGAATACGCGGCCGCGGCCGTGGCCGCCTGCCGCGCCGCGCGCGGCGGGCTGCCGTATGACGCGGCCCTGCTGCGGGACGTGTTCTCCCGCTCCGGCTTTACCGACGGCTATCTGACCGGCCGGCGGGACGGCCGGATGTTCGGTGTGCGCACCGCGGCCGACGCTGCCGCCACCCGTGCCGCCCTGCCCAGAGCGCGCGAGCTCTACCGGCGGGAATTTGCCCGCGTGCCGGTGGACTTTGCCCTGACGCCTGACTGCCTGACCGCCGCCGACCGCGACGGCCACAGCGTCAGCGTGCCGGTGGCGGACGCTTTCCGGCCCGCCGCGCACAGCCAGCGCGAGGCCATCGAAAAAGCGCTGCGCCGCACCGGCGGCACGCCGTTCGTCGCCGCCGACCTTACCGTCGACCCGGCGCTGGACGCGCTGTTTTTGCCCGCCGCCGCGTGGAACGCGCTGCGGCGGCAGGCGCTGGAGCAGCTGCTGGCCCTGCGCGCGGCGCCGCGGCCCCGGCCTGTGCGCCCCTATGCACTGCCGGCGTTCGCCGCCGCGGCCAAAACGCCGCGTCTGGCCGCGTATTTCACAAGCTGGGCGCAGGTCCCGGCGCCCTGGGCGGAAAAGCTGGCCTTTCTCGTGCTGCCCCTCGGGCAGGCGCCCACCGTGCCCGACGTCTGGCGCGGCAAAACGCTGCTGGCCCTGCCGCGCGTCACCTTCGGCCCCGGCGAGGCGGCTTTGCGCGCCGCGCTCACCACGGCCGTGCCGCAGGGCTTTGCCGGCTACGTCCTCGGCAACCCGGCCCACCTGACCCTGGCCGCCGCGGCAAAGGCCGCGCCGCTGTACGGCGGGCTGGGCCTCAACGTCACCAACCCGCTGGCCGCCGCCGAGTATACGGCGCTGGGGCTGCGCGGGCTGCTGCTCCACCCCGAGACGCCGCTGGCTGAGATGACCGGCTTTGGCAAATTTACCACCGCCGCCCTCGTCTACGGGCACCTGCCGGTCATGCTCACCCGCGCCTGCCCGCGGCACAATGTGCGCGGCTGCGCCGGCTGTGACCGCGCCGGCACGCTGCGGGACCGCAAGGGCCGCGATCTCGCGCTGCGATGCGAGCTGCCGGCCAACGATGTGCGCACGCTCTACAACCCTGTCCCGGTCTACATGGGCGACCGCCTGCGGGCGCTGCCGGTCGATTGGGCGCTGGCGTATTTTACCAGGGAAAGCCGGGAGCGCGCCGCGCAGGTGCTGGAGACCCTGGCCGCCGGCGCCGCATTTGACAGCGAGTTCACCCGTGGATTATACTATACAAAACCCTAACGTACAAAAGGAGCCCGCCATGGAAAGCATGACCGTCAAATACCGGGTGCTGGACCCGCGCGCCAAGGCCCCGGCCTACGCCACGCCCGGCGCCGCCGCGGCCGACCTGTGCGCCGTGCTGGACGCCCCGTTCACGCTGGCGCCCGGGCAGCGCACGCTCATCCCCACCGGCTTTGCCATCGAGCTGCCGGGGCCGGCGTGCGTGGCGCTTGTCTATGCGCGCAGCGGGCTGGCCGTCAAGCACGGCATCACGATGGCCAACGGCGTCGGCGTCATCGACAGCGACTACCGCGGCGAGGTCAAGGTGGCGCTCATCAACCTTTCGGCCGAGGCCTACACCATCCAGCCCGGCGAGCGTGTGGCCCAGCTGTGCATCGCCCCCGTTTGGCAGGCCGCCTTCGTGCAGGCACAGGCGCTTTCCGGCACCGAGCGCGGGGCCGGCGGCTTCGGCTCGACGGGAAAGCTGTAAACCGGCAAAAAAGTGGATTTCCGTCCGTTGTTGCGCCAAATTTCGACGCCGCGGGCGGGTATGATACAAGGGAAGGAACGCATAGTATGGCATTGATCCTGGCCTCGGGCAGCCCGCGCCGGCGCGAGCTGATGGCGCTGGTGGACCCGGATTTCACCGTCGCCGTCAGCGATGTGGACGAGAGCGCCATTACCGCCGATACCCCCGCCCGTCTGGCGCAGGCACTGGCCAGCGCCAAGGCGCAGGCCGTGGCCGCGCAGCATCCGGGCGATACCGTCCTCGGCTTTGATACGGTGGTCGAGTGCGGCGGTAAAGTGTTCGGCAAACCGCACGACAGAGCCGAGGCATTGGCGATGCTCAGCGCCCTGTCCGGCACGGCGCACCGCGTGCACACCGGGGTCTGTGTGTGCCGCGGCGGGCGGGCGGCCGCCACGGTCGAGACGACGGTCGTCCACTTTGCCCCCATCCCGCCCGCGGAGCTCAACGCCTACGCCGACACCGCCGAGCCCTATGACAAGGCCGGCGGCTACGCGATACAGGGGCGGGCGGCGCGCTGGTGCAGCGGCATCGAGGGCTGCTACTACAACATCATGGGGCTGCCGGTGCACCGGGCCGTGCAGCTGCTGCAAAGCTTCGGCACCGAATGACCCCGGCGCAAAGCCACACCCCGACACTTTAGGAGAACACGAACGATGGGATTCTGGGAGAAGATCAAGGCGTTTTTTGCCGGCCTGCCCGGCCTGTTTTACGGGCGTGACATCGGCATCGACCTGGGCACCGCCAACACCCTTGTGTACATGAAGGGCAAGGGCATCATCATGCGGGAGCCCAGCGTCGTCGCCGTCGACACCAAGAGCGACGAGCTCCATGTGCGCAGCGTCGGCAAGGAGGCCAAGGCCGTCATCGGCCGCGCGCCGGGCTCCATCGTGGCCGTGCGCCCGCTCAAGGACGGCGTCATCGCCGACTTTGACATCACCGCCGCCATGCTGCAGAGCTTCATCCGCCAGGCCTGCGGCGGCGGCATCTTTGCCCGGCCGCGGGTGGTCATCTGCGTGCCGTCGGGCGTGACCGAGGTCGAGCGCCGCGCCGTGCGCCAGGCCGCCGCCAAGGCGGGCGCGCGCCAGGTCACGGTCATCGAGGAGCCGATGGCGGCCGCCATCGGCGCCGGCCTGCCCACCACCGAGCCGATGGGCTCGATGATCGTGGACATCGGCGGCGGCACGGCCGAGGTGGCGGTCATCAGCCTGTCCGGCGTGGTGGCCAGCCGCAGCGTGCGCTGTGCCGGCGATGCCTTGGATGCGAGCATCATCGCCTACATCAAGCGCAAATACAACCTGCTGGTCGGCGAGCGCACGGCGGAGCAGATCAAGATCGAGATCGGCTCCGCCTGCGAGCAGACGCCCGAGACGACGATGGAGATCAAGGGCCGCAACCTCGTCGACGGTCTGCCCAAGGACATCGTCATCCGCAGCGAGGAGGTGCGCGCGGCGATGAACGAATCGCTGCTGCGCATCATCGACGCCATCAAAGATACGCTGGAGCGTACCCCGCCGGAGTTGGCCAGCGACATCATCGACCGCGGCATCGTGCTGTCAGGCGGCGGGGCGCTGCTGCGCGGGCTCGACACGCTCATCCGCAACGAGACCGGCATCGACGTCCACATCGCCGAGGCCCCGCTGGACTGCGTGGCGCTGGGCGCCGGCGCGGTGCTCGACCATCCCGAGCTGGCCCCCCACCACCGGGACGAGATGGCGTACCTGTAAAATCGCACACAAAAGGCCCGGCGCCCATATGGGGCGCCGGGCCTTTTTATCGGCGCTTCAGAATAAAAATCGGACGGTTCAAAAATTCACCCAACGCATCATCCCGCGCAGCGTTTCCGTCGTTCAGGTCATTGTACACGACGGTCCCGCCCTGCTGCCGTTCGGCGATCCCGATGGCCGTGATCTGCCAATGCTCTTTGATGCCCTCGGCAAGGTAGCGGATCATTTCCTGCTTTGTCCCACAGGAAAACAACGGTTTATTGCGGTCACCCATCCAGTTAAAGCCCAACTGAAAAACCATCGCGTCCGCCATGGGCGTCAGACTGTTCAGCGTTGACAGGATTTTCTGCCGGGCCTGTGCGGCATCCGCGGCGTGGTCATAGTCATCCCCGACGTGGTGCAGCACATTCAGCAGCAACAACAGGTCCACATGTTCGCCATGGCAGCTTTGGAAATCAAAGTAGGTATCCCGCACGGTCAGCTTTTCCGCCCAGCCCAACTGTTCCCCGGCCAGCGTGACGAATTCCGCATGTGTTCGGTTGCCCTCATACAACAGGCCATGCTTTGCACCCCCGTCCAACAACGAAAACGAAAAATACCCGGTGTTGCAGCCGATATCGCAAAAGCTCTTATCCCGTACATCTATCTTGGACAAAATATAGTCCAACCGTTCTTTTTCGTATCGGGAATGCGTATTCACACGGTCCCGCGGGAGCCATGCGTACAGCGCCGGAAACAAAATTTGATAATTTGAGTGCTTGCTGGTCCGATTGTACAGGTCCAGCAGCTTTTGTGCGGTTTCCATATCCGTTCCACTCTCCATGACTCAAAAGTATTCCACAAACAAGGCGGCTGTATCGCTGCGTCGATACACATCCTGTGCCAGAAACGGCAGGACTTGCCGGGAGTACTCCTGTTCAAACCCGTCAAAAAAGACCGGCGGCCGGCCGTTTACCGGGACGGTGCCCCCGTGCCAGAAATAAAGGGCCTGCGGGTTTTCCGAAAAAGATGCCGGCGTCTTTTCCAGAAATCCGTATTCCCGCAAAAAAAGCTCAAAGAAATTCACCCCCGCATCCACAAATAACTGCGAGGGTCCCCAGAATCTTGGATTGGCCTCAATCATATAGGCCTTGTCGCCGTCCAGGCGCACTTCGATCATAATAAACCCGTGGTATTGGAGCGATAGCAGCAACTCCTCAAAGATTTGACTCACGGGCTGCCGATGATATTGTGCCGCTTTGGCGGCCAAAATGGATTTGCCGCCCGGCTGCTGCATCAAATTGGTTTGGGAGAATTTGAAAATCTGTTTTCCGCCGCCGATGCAGCTTACGTTCTCCGGCCGAAGGATATAATACAGCAGATACACACTGCTGCCTTGCACAAACTCCTGACAGTAAAAGGCCTCCGACGGGCAGGTACTGCAGAATGCCCTGTATTCTTCCTCACTGCGGATCAAAACGGGCGAGAATACACGCCCCAGCGCATCAAAATAGGCCTTGGGCTTGGCAACGAACGGGAACCCCCCCCCACTTTTCCGGAAGAGGCATCGCCTTTGGCGTCAAAATTTTATTTTCATTGCAGATCCGTGAAAAAGACGCCTTGTCCGAGATGGCCTCATACAGAGACCTGTCGACCATCGTCATTATACAGCCCAGCCTGCGGAATTCTTCGGTATGCAGCAGGATAAAGCGGTTCAGTGCTTCGGTGCTGGGTGCTATGACAAATTCCGCAAACTGGTACTTTTGCTTGGCTTGCCTGATCAGGGAACAGATCTCCTCCATGTCCAGCTGTTTTTTTTCGGCGCACCTGCTCCACACAGGCCGCATACTCCGTCTTAAAAATCGGGTCCGCTTGGGAACTGGCAAAAATCAACAGCCTGTCGATATGGTTTGCGCGCACGGTACGCAGGAAAGCGATCACGGCCCGCTGATTGTATCCGGAAAAGACGATGATATATCGCTTGTTTTTTGACATTCTTGGCCTCCCGATCATTTATTCACAGCGCGCAGGGGACAAAGCCGTCCCTGCCCAGCACCAGCACCTTGCCGTAGCCCAAGTCTTTGAGCAGCCCGGCCGCCGGCTCGAAGCCGAAGGTCAGGGCCTTGGCGTCGTGCGCGTCGGCGGTGAGGACGACGTTGCCGGACAGTGCCAGCCACTCCTTTAAGATCTCCTCGCCGGGGAAGTAGTCGGACCGGAAGCCGCGGTAGACGCCGGAGGTGTTGACCTCCAGCACACAGCGGCTGCGCGCCGCCGCCACCAGCGCCGCGTAGGCGGCGGACTTATAGCGCTCGCTGTCCTCGTCGAAGAACTTATTGCCGGCGTTGATCTTTTTGATGAGGTCAAAGTGGCCGAGGATGGTCGGTTTTTTGGCCGCTACCGCCGCCACGTTGGCGAAATACTGCTCCGCCGCGGCCAGGCCGTCGCCGTCAAAATCGTCGCGGATACAGGCGGCCAGGTCCTCCTCGCGCCAGTCGATCTCGTAATATTTGCCGGTTTTGGGCCCGTGCAGGTAGTGCGCGCTGCCGATCCAGTAGTCGTACCCGGCGGGGTCCTCGTCGGAATAGAGGTCCCACTCGATGCCGCAGAGGATGTCCAGCTTGCCGGCGTAGCGCTCCTTGAGCTTTTCCACCTGCGCCTTGTACAGCGCCGTGCGGCTTTGGGTCATGCAGTATTCCAGGTCGCAGGGGGTGTGGCTGTGGCCGGAAAAGCCCAGCGTTCTGAGCCCCTGCTTCCAGGCGGTGACCGCCATCTCCTCGGGGGTGTTCTTGCCGTCGCACAGCTTGGTGTGCACATGCACCGAGCTCAACAGATACTCCGCCGCCATCACTGCATCCTTTCCTGCTTGACCTTATGGTCGATGATATGCCGTTTTTCGAGCTCCTTCACGACGTCCTCGGGGGTGATGCCGAGCGCCGTCATCAGCACCAGCACATGGTAGGCCAAATCGCCGATCTCGTAGACCGTCTCTTCCTTGTCCTGCTTGGTGCCGGCGATGATGACCTCGGTCGATTCCTCGCCGACCTTCTTTAAAATTTTCTCAAGCCCCTTGTCGAACAGGTAGCTCGTGTAGCTGCCCTGTTTGGGGTGGGCCTTGCGGTCGGCGAGCATCTCATACAGCCCCTGCACGGTGAAGGGCTTGAGCTCGTCGGAAATATAGACCGGCGCAAAGAAGCAGCTCTCGGCGCCGGTGTGGCAGGCGGGGCCCGATTTGATGACGTCGACGACGAGCGCGTCCCGGTCACAGTCGGCCGTAACGGAAACGACGCGCTGGATGTTGCCGCTCGTCTCGCCCTTGCGCCAAATTTCCTGCCGGGAACGGCTCCAGAACACCGTGCGCCCCTCGGCCACGGTCAGGGCCAGCGTCTCGGCGTTCATGTAGGCCAGGGTCAGCACCTCGCGGGTGTAGTGGTCCTGCACGATGGCCGGGATGAGTCCGTCCTTGTCGAATTTGAGCGCGTTCGGTTCGAGGTATTGCATGGGAGCTCTCCCTTTGTTGGATGGTACTTTCAGTGTAGCGAAAAACGCCGCGTTTGGCAAGCAGAATTTGCGGCCGTCACAGCCGTACCGGCACGCCCTGCGCGCGCAGATACTGCTTGAGGGCGCGTATCTCGACCTTTTTCTCGTGGAAGATGCCGGCCGCCAGCCCGGCGTCGATGCCCGGGTGGGTGAACAGCGCGCCGAAATCCTCCATACGGCCGGCGCCGCCGCTGGCGATGATGGGCACGCCCGGGCAGCGGGCGGCCGCGGCGTCCAGCAGCGCAAGGTCAAAGCCGCCGCGCACGCCGTCGGTGTCGATGGAGTTGAGCACCAGCTCCCCCGCCCCGTGGGCCACGCCCCAGCTTAGCCAGTCGAGCGCCTCGCGCCCGGTGTCCTCGCGCCCGCCCCTGGCGAACACATGGAAAGCGCCGTCCACGCGTTTGATATCCGCCGAGAGCACGACGCACTGGTCGCCGTAGCGGCGGGCGGCCTGCGGGATGAGGTCGGGGCAGCGCAGCGCGCCGGAATTGACGCTGACCTTGTCGGCCCCGCACTTGAGCACGCGGTCAAAGTCGTCGATGGTGTTGATGCCGCCGCCGACGGTCAGCGGGATGAACACCTGCGATGCCACGCGGCGCAGGATATCGGTGAACAGGGCGCGGTGCTCGGCGCTGGCGGTGATGTCGTAGAACACGAGCTCGTCGGCGCCGGCGGCGTTATAGAAGCGGGCCATCTCGACGGGGTCGGCCATGTCGCGCAGGCCCGCGAAGTTGGTCCCCTTGACGACGCGCCCATCCTTGACGTCGAGGCAGGGGATGATGCGTTTTGTCAGCACTGGTGCGCGCCCCCCTTTCAGGCCCCGAAGCGGCGCACGGCCGCGGCCAGGTCGATGGCGCCGGTGTAGACCGCCTTGCCGAGGATGGCGGCGTGGCAGCCCATGGCCTGCAGCGCCTCGAGCTCGGTCATGGCGGCGATGCCGCCGCTGGCCGTGACCGCGAGGTCCGGGATGGCGAGCAGCGCGCGGTACAAATTGAGGTTGGTGCCCTGCAGCGTGCCGTCGCGCGAGATGTCGGTGGCGATGACGGCCCGCACCCCGACCGCGGCGCAGCGGCGGCAGAAATCGATGCCGCGCTCGGGCGTGAGCTCCTGCCAGCCCGAGACGGCGACGAAGCCGTTTTTCATGTCGACGCCGACGGCGATCTTTTCGCCGTAGGTCTGCGCCATTTTTGTTGTGAAATCAAAGTTTTTGACCGCTGCCGTGCCCAAAATGCAGCGCCCGACGCCCAGCTCCAGATATTGCCGCACGCGCGCCTCGTCCCGGATGCCGCCGCCGACCTCGACGTAGAGCCCGTCCAGCGCGGCGATGGCGGCGATGGCGGCGCGGTTGGCGGCGCTGTCCTCGCCCTTGGCGCCGTCCAGGTCGACGACGTGCAGGTACTTTGCCCCGGCGGCCAGGAACTGCCGGGCCTGCGCGACCGGGTCGGGGTTATAGACGGTCATCTGCGCATAGTCGCCCTGGTACAGGCGCACGGCCTGCCCGCCGCGCAGGTCGATGGCGGGGAACAGCTTCACGGTAGGCTCACTTCCTTAACAGGGTCGGGGCGGCAAAGGCGCCGCCCCCTTACAGCTCGGCGAAGGCGCGCAGCAGGCGCAGGCCGGTGTCGCCGGATTTTTCCGGGTGGAACTGCGTGCCCCACACCTGACCGCTGCGCACGGCCCCCGTCACCGGCAGGCTGTAGTCGCTGGTGGCCAGCGTGTGCGCCGCGCAGTGCTTGGCATAGTAGCTGTGCACATAATAGACGTACTCGCCGTTTTGTACATACTTGAACAGCGGGTCGCTCTCGCGCCCGGGCACGATGTCCAGCGCGTTCCAGCCCATGTGCGGGACCTTTAAGGTCCTGTCGGTCAGGTCGTCGGCCAGCGGGCAGACCTCGCCGGGGATGAGGCCGAGGCCCGCGTGCTCGCCGTACTCATGGCTTTTGTCAAACAGCAGCTGCATACCGAGGCAGATGCCCAGCAGCGGCTTTTGCGCCGCCTGCGCGCGCAGCACCGGCACAAGGCCCGTCTCGCGCAGTTTGGTCATGGCGTCGCCGAAAGCGCCGACGCCGGGCAGCAGGATGTGCGTGGCCTGTTCCAGCTGCGCCGCCTCGCGCGTGACGCAGATCTCGGCCCCGAGGCTGCGCACGCTGCCGGCCAGACTGAACAGGTTGCCGACGCCGTAATCCACGATGGCAAGCATACCGCGCCCCCTCAGGCCAAAATTTCACGCAGGGCCGTTTGCAGCGCCTGCATCTGCTCGGGCGTGCCGACGGTGATGCGCAGCCAGTCTTTGGTGCGCGGGGCGGCAAAGTGCCGCACCAAAATCTTTTGTTCCCGCAGCGCCTTGTACAAAGCTTCGCCGCCCATTTTGGGCGTTTTGGCAAAGACAAAGTTGGCCTGGCTCGGCAGCACGGTGAAGCCGAGGCCCCCGAGCATCTCTGCCGTCCAGGAGCGCGCGGCGCGGATGGCGGCCGTCGTCTGCGCAAAGTAAGCCTTATCCTGCATGGCGGCGGCGCCGGCCGCCTGTGCGAGCGAATCGACATTATAAGGGTTGAGGCTGAACTTGACGCGGTCGAGGTCGGCGATGAGCGCCGCGCTGCCCACGCAGTACCCCAGCCGCACGCCCGCCATCGAGCGGGATTTTGAGAAGGTGCGCACGACCAGCAGGTTGTCGTACTTTTTCGTCAGCGGCACACAGCTGGCATTTTCCGGCGCTTCATCGCAGAAATCGACGTAGGCCTCGTCGATGATGACGACGTTGTCGGGGTTCGTTTGCACCACGCGTTCCAGCGCCGCCGGGGCCACCCAGCGCCCGGTGGGGGCGTTGGGGTTGGCGATGACGACGGTCTCGCCGAGACCGCAGTACGCCGCCGGGTCGAGGGAAAAGTCCTCGGCCAGCGGGATGATGTGCTGCGGGATACCGAACAGGTCGCACCACACCGGGTAGAAGCCGTAGGTCACGTCGGCGAAGGCCAGCGGGTGGTCCGCGTCACAGAAGGCGCGGATGGCCAGCATCAGGTTCTCGTCGCTGCCGTTGCCGCACAGGATGTTTTCGGGCTCGACGCCTGCCTGTGCGGCGATGGCGCTTTTGAGCGCCGTGCAGTGTAGATCGGAGTAGAGGCGCAGCCCCGGCACCGCCCCCGCCACGGCCGCCGCCACGCCGGGCGCCGGGGGGTAGGGGTTCTCGTTGGTGTTGAGCTTGATGAGGTCCTGTACCCGGGGCTGCTCGCCGGGCACATAGGGCTCGAGCTTACGCAGGGCGGGGGTAAAATAACGGCTCATGGTCTATTTCTCTTTCTTGTTCTCTTCCGGGTCAAAGCGGACGGTCACGCTGCGGGCGTGGGCGTGCAGGCCCTCGTGCTCGGCAAAATCGGCCACGGCGGGGGCGACGGCGCCCAGGGCTTCGCGCGTATAGGAGATAAAGCTCGACCGCTTGACGAAATCGTCCACACCCAGGGGGCTCGAGAACCGCGCCGTGCCGGAGGTGGGCAGCGTGTGGTTGGGCCCGGCGAAGTAATCGCCCAGCGCCTCGGGGCAGTTCTTGCCCAGGAACACGCTGCCGGCGTTCCTGACCCGGCCGAGCGCGGCGAACGGGTCCGCCACGCACAGCTCGAGATGCTCCGGCGCGATGATGTTGGCTGCGTCGAGGGCCTTGTTCAAATCGTCGGTGACGATGATCTTGCCGTTGGTGTCGACGCTCTGGCGGGCGATGGCCGCGCGCGGCAGCAGCGGGATCTGGCGCTCGAGCTCCGCCTGCACGGCGTTGGCCAAACCGGCGCTGTCGGTGACGAGCACCGGCGTGGCCAGCACATCGTGCTCGGCCTGGCTGAGCAGGTCCGCCGCCACCCAGGCGGGGTCGTTGTCCGCATCGGCCAGCACCAAAATCTCGCTCGGCCCCGCGATCATGTCGATGCCCACCTTGCCGAACACCTTGCGCTTGGCGGTGGCGACGTAGATGTTGCCGGGGCCGACGATCTTGTCCACGGCCGGCACCTGCTTTGTACCGTAGGCCAGCGCCGCCACGGCCTGCGCACCGCCGGTCTTGAAGATGCTGTCGATGCCGGCGACCGACGCGGCGGCCAAAATGGCCGGGTTTACCTTGCCGTCGGGGCCGGCCGGCGTGGTCATGACGATTTGAGAAACGCCCGCCACCCGCGCCGGGATAACGTCCATCAGCACGGTCGAGGGGTAGGCCGCCGTGCCGCCCGGCACATACACGCCGACCCGCTCGATGGGGGTATAGCGCTGGCCCAGCAGCACGCCGTCGGCGCCGGGCATGACGAAGTCCTTGTGGACCTGGTGCTCGTGGAAAGCGCGGATGTTGGCCGCCGCCTGCCGCAGCGTTGCCAAAAAGGCCGGGTCGCAGGCGGCGAGCGCGGCGTCGAGCTCTGCCGCGCTCACGCGCAGGGTCTCTTCAGTCAGCGGCGCGCGGTCAAATTTGCGCGCATAGTCGACGAGCGCCGCGTCGCCGCGCGCGCGCACGTCGGCGATGATAGCGTCGACGGCGGCCTCGACGTCCGCCTCGGCGCGGATGTCGCGGTTCAAGATCTCCTCCGGTTTTACGGCGTCGAATTGCAGGATGCGAATCATTGGCCACGGGCCTCCTTCAGGTGTTCGACCAGCGCCGCGATGGCCTGGTTTTTAAAGCGGTAGCTGGCTTTGTTGGCGATGAGCCGCGCCGAGATAGGCATGAACTCGGTCAGCACGGCGAGGTCGTTCTCCTGTAACGTCGTGCCGGTCTCGACGATGTCGACGATGACGTCGGCCAGGCCCAAAATCGGCGCCAGCTCGATGGAGCCGTTGAGACGGATGATGTCGATGTCGCGGCCGATGCCCTCGTAGTAGGCGCGGGCGATGGCCGTGAACTTGGTGGCCACGCGCAGC
>CANRLV010000059.1 GCA_947631565.1 uncultured Gemmiger sp.
AGGTCGATGTCATACAGCGTCGGCTCCGCCTGCGCGTTGTACTGAAAGCCGAAATGCGAGAATTTGATCAGTTCTTCGGGTCCTGGCGGCATTTGCAACAGTCCTTTTATTATATAAAATCAGCAGGGAGCTTGATTTAAAAAATCGGCCTCGGCGGGCATGTACCGACGAGGCCGATACCTCTAGAGCAAAAATGCCGAAGCAAGTCGCCGTTAAGGCATGCGCAAGGCATTTTTGCGATGGTGGGGAATCTAAGGGGGAGGTGCAGGCGGACTGGCGCAGCCAGCAAAGCCGAACCTCCCCCTTAAGGACGTTAGTCCTCCTTGGAGAGCGAGCCCTTCTTGGGCCGCGCCGCCACATAGGCGAAGCAGAGGATGGTGCCGACGATGGCGGTGGACAGGATATTGCCGAAGCTGCCCATCGCGCCCTGCAGGAACAGCTTGTCCGCCGGCTCGTTGTAGATCAGGATGTCCAGCGCGGGGGCGATGGCGCCCCAGCTGATGAGGTGGGCAATGATCTGCGCGATGTTGAAGGTGACGGCGCCCTTGACGCCGAAGTCACCGTCATCGAGCTTGAGCTTGGTGCCCACAAGGCCCATCGCCAGGCCGAAGAATGCCGACCCGGCGACCCAGCTCCACCAGATGCTGCCGAAGGTCAGGTCGCTCAGCGCGTGGCCGATGGTGCCGATGAGCACGCCGGCCACCGGGCCAAACAGCATGGACATGACGGCCAGCACCGGGTAATCCAGGCTGATGCGGGTGTTGGGGATGGGGGTGGGGATGGCCACATAGGTGTGCAGCACAAAGAACAGCGCCGCGCCGATGCCGATGGCCACGATGGTCTTGACCGAGAATTTCTGCATGATGATTCCTCCCATGATGCAAAACGGTTTTTATCTGCCACCCGGCGGCGTATGCCGCCGGGACGGGCACAAAGCTTACCCGCGCGGGTCGGGCGCAAAGGAGATATACCACCCGTTGCCGGTGCCGATGTTGTACGCTTTGCTGAAGCTGCCCTGGTTGATGGCCACGGCCATGCGGTTCAGCGAGTTCATGTAGACGAGTGGTTCGCCGACATAGACGTCGGCAAAGCTGTGTGCGTAGACGATGCTGTTGCGGTAGAGCGTGCGGGTCGTGTTGCGGATGGTCACCTCCACCCGCTGCCCGAAAGCGATGCCCAGGGTGTCAAACAGCGCGCGCGGGACGTTGGTCCACAAACTGCCGAAGCGAACGTCCAGCACGTCGATGGTGCCCTGGATGGCGCCCGCCTCATCGCGGCAGGCGGGGGTGACGGGCAGCTCCGCGACGGTGGCCGGGTCGACGGCGGGCCCGACCTGCTCGAACGGGATGACGCCGGCGGCCAGCCGCGCCCCCGTGTAGGCGTAGACATCCCGCCCGTGGAAGGTATAGCTCTGCTCGCTGCCGCGGCGGCGGTTGACCGTCTCGTCGATGGTGCGCACCGCCTCGATGCCCACCTGCTGCTTGAGGTGGGTCAGCGTGCCGTTGTCCGGCGTGACCACATACTGCCCGCCCGCCGTGCGCGCCACGACGCTGCGCCGCGCGGACCCCACGCCGGGGTCCACCACCGACACGAACACCGTGCCCTGCGGCCAGTATCCGACGGTCTGCAGCAGACGGTAGCTGGCCTCCCAGATGTCATAGGGGGCGATGCCGTGGGTCAGGTCGCTGATGCGCAGGGCCGGGTCGACGCTGTAGGCCACGCCGTACATCGCGCTCACGGCGCCGTCCTGCAGGCCGAAATCGCTTTGGAACACCAGTGCCCGGTCCATGCCCTGTATCGCTCCTT
This sequence comes from uncultured Gemmiger sp., assembly GCA_947631565.1. Taxonomy (GTDB): domain Bacteria; phylum Bacillota; class Clostridia; order Oscillospirales; family Ruminococcaceae; genus Gemmiger. The sequence goes on from CANRLV010000059.1 coordinate 1,807, forward strand.
TTTATCACTCTTTAGCCACCTGAATTATACGCCGCCGCGCCGCTTCTGTCAAGGCGCGGCGCGGGCGTTTTGCGGTGTTTTGGGCCCTTGGCGCGGCGTTCACACGCCGCGCCGGGCGAACCAGCCGTCGAGGTCGAACCAGGGGTCAAGATATTCGCGGGTATTGCGGCACATCCCGGCGAACAGGTCCAGCGCCTGCTCGCGGGTCAGCGTGCCGCACAGCGGCTGGTTGACGAAAGCGGCAAAGACCTTGTCCAGGTCGCGCTCGCGGATGCCCTCGCAGCTGGTGTCGATGTTCAGGCAGGCGCGCTGCACCAGGTTCGCCGCCGCCGTGGGCAGCGGCCTGCTCACCACCGGCTTGACCAGCCCGTGGGCGAACACACAGTTGGTCTCGACGATGCTGCCCAGCGGCATCTGCGGCATCTGCCCGCGGTTGGGCAGGTTGACGTTGGACACCAGCGTGCCCATCCCCAGCAGGCATTTGAGGATGCGCACGGCCTCCTCGCTCGAGCTCTTGAGCACGAAAGGCCTGCGCCCGGCCGCCATCTCGATGCTCTCGGCCACGCGCTCGGCCTGCCGCGCCTCGCGGTAATCGACGGTGGTCAGGTTGAAGCGCCAGCGCCGGACCGTCTCGGGGTCCTTCAGGTACCAGGTGTTGGGCAGAAACTCGACCAGGTGCCGGTCCCCGGCGGCGCCCAGCGCGCCGTAATTGCGCCACAGGTCCATCTTGACCTTGTCGCCGTAGGCGAAGGGGTCGTCGCGGTCGGCGGGAGTCTCTTTGCCCTTGCGGCCCCAGTAGCCGTCCTCAAAATAGCGCTCCATGAACTCCGGCAGCAGGGCCAGCAGGTCGATGTCCTTGTATTTTGCCTCGGTGATCCAGGTGAAGTGGTTGACGCCGCTCGCGTCGGTGTACAGGGCATCGCGCGGGACGTCGATGCCGCGCGTCTCGCGCAATACGGCGGTCAAAAAGTTCTGGGCATTGAACACCTCATGGCAGCAGCCGAAGGCCTTGATGCCCGGGAACACATCGTACAGCGCCTTGACGCAGGCGCTCATCGGGTTGGTGAAGTTGAGCACCCAGGCGTCCGGGCAGGTGTCGCGGATGGCACGGGCGAAGCCCTCGTACAGCGGCAGCGTGCGCATGGCCCGCAGCACGCCGCCGGGGCCGGCCGTGTCGCCCACGGGCTGCCAGATGCCGTACTTTTCCGGCGCGTGCACGTCGCTGCGCATCTCGGCAAAGGTGCCGGGCAGGATGGAGATGACGACGAAATCCGCGCCGCGCAAGGCGTCCTCGAGACAGTCGTTGACGGTATAGCGGAACTGCGACCGGCAGGCCGGGTCGGCGTTGATGCGCGCGCCGATGTCGGCGTTGCGCTGCGCCGCCGCGCGGTCGATGTCATACAGGGCGATCTCGCCGCCCAGGTCCTCGCTCAGGGCCAGGTCGGCCATGAACACCCGCGCCCACTGCTTGGAGCCGCCGCCGATGTAGGCGAGCTTGATCTGCTGCCGCATAAAAATATGCACCTCCCGGAAAGCCGTGCGAAAAGAAACTTACACCTCCATTATAACACGCGGCGCCCCGCCGTCAAGACAAAATCGGCCTTGAAGGCCGAAAAATCGGCAAAAACAGGGTTGACGGAAGAGCGCTTTTGGGCTATCATAAAAAGCAGATAAATATGGACGATTTCGCCGCCGCGCATGGATAAACCGGACACGCGCGGCGAAAGGAGGCCAAAACAGGATGCGGATGCAGACGGTCGATGTCTACGCCGCGGCCGGCCTGGCCAGGCCGGCGGGCGCCGACGGCACCCTGACCTGCTGGTGCACCGACACCCCGCCCAAGGTCAGCGCCGGGCGGCGCCGGCCGGCGCTGCTCATCCTGCCCGGCGGGGCCTACGCCTACTGCTCCCCGCGTGAGGCAGAGCCGGTGGCCCTGCGCTTCGCGGCGGCCGGGTACGCGGTGTTCGCGCTCGCATATTCCTGCGCGCCGCTGCGCTGGCCCATCGCCCTGCGCGAGGCGGCGCTGGCCATGCGGTACATCCGCCAAAACGCCGATGCCCTGGAGGCCGACCCCCGCATGGTGGCGGCGCTGGGCTTCTCGGCCGGGGGGCACCTGTGCGGCACGCTGGGCACGCTGTACGATGCGCCGGAGCTGGCCGATATCGGCCCCGCCGCGCTGCTGCGGCCGGACGCGCTCGTGCTGTGCTACCCGGTGGCGGTCAGCCACGGGCGCACCCACGCCGAGAGCTTTGCAAATCTCTGCGGGGGCGACGCGGCGCTGGCGGCCCGCCTCTCGCTGGACGCGCTGGTCCGCCCCGATATGCCGCCGGTCTTTTTGTGGCACACGCGCGGCGACGAAGCCGTGCCCTGCCGCAACACGCTGGCGCTGGCGCAGGCGCTGGAGCAAAACGGCGTCGATTTCGCGCTGCACATCTACCGCCGCGGCCCGCATGGGCTTTCCACCGCCGACGCCATGGCCTATCCCGCCCGCGGCGTGCCCGCCGTCAGCGCCGACGTGCCCGCATGGCCGGAGGCGGTGCAGGCGTTCCTCAGCGAATGCGGCTTTGCCATTACCGACAAGGAGGACACAGTATGAACAACATCCTGTTTATCGGCGAGCATCCGCGCACCTTTGAGGTGCAGTGGCACACCCACGATTACTGGGAGCTGGTCTACTGCACGGGCGGCGTGGGCACCTTCAAGTTCGAGAACGGCACCACGATGAGCTACGGCGAGGGCGACACCGTCGCCATCCCCCCGCGGGAGCGCCACGCCAACTTCAGCGACGGCGGCTTCACCAACATCCATATGCGGGTGGCGGAGCCGAGCTTCCCGTACCGCACGGCCTTCAAGGTCGCCGACGACGTCGAGCGCCACCTCGGCATCGCCTTCAGCCAGGCCAAATACTACTATCTGGCCGACATCAAAAAGCGCGAGCTCGTGCTGGACGCGCTGGGCGAGCTGATCTGCAGCTATCTCATCGTCTACCGGGACAATTCGGAGTTTTCCGAGCCGGTCGAGCAGATCCGCAAGCTGCTCATCCGCGACTACGCCAACGCCGACTTCGCGCTGGACGCCGTCATCCGCAGCCTGCCCTTCAACTATGACTATCTGCGCAAGCTGTTCAAGAAGGAGGTCGGGGTCACCCCACTCGAATATTTGACCCGCCTGCGCATGAAAAAGGCCGAGACCATGCTCAGCGCGATGTGGACGCGGGACTATTCGGTGGCCGAGATCGCCGCCATGTGCGGCTATGACGACGCGCTGTATTTTTCCCGCGTGTTCAAAAAGCATTACGGCTGCTCGCCCACGGCCTTCGCCAACCGCCACCAGCCGAAGTGAAGGGGCCCGCACGCCCATATCCGAATCGTACATATTTTACCCCGAAAAGCCATAGCCACAGGCAAGATGCTATGGTATAATGAACAATATATGGAAATTATTGTCCACACTGCCAAAAACCGCGGCCCGGCCGCCCAATCCAAACCAGGAGCGTGAACCGTTATGAAATTCGATGTCCGTTACGCCAACCACCCGGCGGATTCCAAGCACTACGATACCGAGACGCTGCGCAGGCACTATCTCATCACCAACATTTTTGAGCCGGATTCCATCAACCTGACCTACTCCCACCAGGACCGCATCATCGCCGGCGGCATCATGCCGGTGAACGGCGACCTCAAGCTGGAAAGCTGCAAGGAGCTGGCCGCGCCCTATTTCCTCGAGCGGCGCGAGCTGGGCGCCATCAACATCGGCGGCCCCGGCGTCATGGTGCTGGACGGCGAGGAGTATGCCGTCGGCCCGCGTGACGGCATCTACGTCGGCATGGGCACCAGGGAGCTCATCTTCCGCAGTGTCGACAAGGCGAACCCCGCCAAGTTCTACGTCAACTCCAGCCCGGCGCACCGCACCTGCCCGACCGTGCTCATCCCCATGGACAAGGCGCGCTACAACCACCTCGGCGCGCAGGAGACCGTCAACGAGCGTATCCTGCGCCAGTACATCCACCCCGCCGTGTGCGAGAGCTGCCAGCTCAGCATGGGCATGACTGCGCTGCTGCCCGGCAACGTCTGGAACACCATGCCCTGCCACACGCACGAGCGCCGCATGGAGGTCTACCTCTACTTTGACGTCGCGCCCGACCAGGCCGTCTTCCACATGATGGGCACCGGCGACGAGACCCGCCACCTGGTCCTGCACAATGAGGAGGCCGTCATCTCGCCGAGCTGGAGCATCCACACCGGCGTGGGCACCAAGAACTACACCTTCATCTGGGGTATGTGCGGCGAGAACCAGGACTTTGACGACATGGACGGCATCCCCACCCAAGACCTGAAGTAAGCGTTTGCCGCTGCTGCCGGGCCGCCGCTTGGGGCGGCGGCCCGTTTACAAACCGACGGGAGGCCCTGTATGCGTTTCCATCTTCTGTACGCGTCCTCGGTGTCCGCCTGCTTTGAGCTGGAGAACACCGCGCCCTACTATGCCGACGCGCCCTATACCGTGACCGTGGACCGTGCGCCCGCCCTGGAGGGCGTGCGCACGAACGTTTTCTCGCTGTTCGACCTGCGCCCGGATACCGAGTACACCGTCGGCATCGAAGACGACACCGTCACCTTCCGCACCCGCGGCGAGACGGCCTGCCTGAGCGTGCGCGACTTCGGCGCCCGCGGCGACGTTGCCACCGACGACACCAAGGCCATCCAGAACGCCATCCTCGCCTGCCCGGACGGCGGCCGTGTCAAGATCCCGGCCGGCACCTACCGCGTACGGCCGCTGATGCTGCGCTCCAACATCACGCTGGAGCTGCGCAAGGGCGCGGTGTTGCGCGGCGACACGCACGAGGAGAACTACCCCGTGCTGCCCGGCGACATCCGCGACGCCGACACCGGCCGCAACATGATCATCAGTATGTGGGAGGGCGACCCCCGCCCCAGCCACCAGAGCCTGCTTTCCGCCTACTATGCCCACAACGTCGACATCATCGGCCAGGGCATCATCGACGGCAACGCCCAGAACTCCAGCTGGTGGCAGAACGTCAAGGAACGGCACATCGCCCGCCCGCGCCTCGTTTACCTGCACGAGTGCGAGAACATCACCTTCCACGGCGTGACGGGGCGCAACTCGCCGGCGTGGAACTTCCACCCGTTCCTGTGCAAGCACATCGGCTTCTACGACACCGCTGTCGAGGCCCCCAAGGACAGCCCCAACACCGACGGCACCGACCCCGAGGCCTGTGACGACGTGCGCTATATCGGGATGCGCTTCGCCGTCGGCGACGACGCCATCGCCATCAAGAGCGGCAAGATGTATTTCGGCATGAAGTACAAGATCCCCGCCACCAACACCGTCATCCGCAACTGCCTGATGGAATACGCCCACGGCGCCGTGGTGCTGGGCAGCGAGATGGCCGGCGGCGTGCGCGACCTGCAGGTCAGCCAGTGCCTGTTTTCCCATACCGACCGCGGCGTGCGCATCAAGACGCGGCGCGGGCGCGGCAAATATTCCGTCGTCGACGGGGTCGAGTTCGAGAACGTGCGCATGGACAACGTCATGTGCCCGCTCGTCGTCAATATGTACTATTTCTGTGACCCGGACGGCCACACCGAGTTCGTCTCGAGCAAAAAGGTGCAGCCCGTCGACGATACGACGCCGTATCTGGGCGCCTTGACCTTCCGCGACATGGAATGCACCGACTGCGAGTGGGCCGCCGGCTACTTCTACGGCCTGCCGGAGCAGCCGGTCGGCTCGGTCACCATCGAGAACGTGCATTTCACCTTCAAAGCGGGGGCCAAAAAGGGCCAGCCGGCGATGATGGAGGATTGTAAAGAGGTCGCCCGCATGGGCCTCTACTTCAACAACGTCCAGTCCGTCCACCTCAAAAATGTGACGATGGAAGGCCAGAAAGGCAAGGAAGTCATCACCGAACACGTCAAGGAGGTCACGCGCGAATGAACACCATCGAACGCTATGTGGAGCGCATCATGGCCGGCTCCACGCCGGACAAGCCGCTCTGGAACATCGAGAAGGTCAAGGAGGGCAAGATCAACGGCTGGAACTACATCGACGGCTGCATGATGATCGCCCTGCTCAACCTGCACCGCATCACCGGCGAGGAGCGCTACTACCAGTTCGCCGAGCATTTCCTCGACTACTACGTCCATGAGGACGGCTCCATCCTCGGCTTTAAAGAGGAGGACTACAACCTCGACAACCTCTGCGAGGGCCGCCCGCTGTTCGATGTCTACGCCCTGAGCGGCAAGGAGAAATACCGCAAGGCCATCGAGACGCTGCACGGCCAGATCCTGCGCCAGCCGCGCACCCCGGCCGGCAACTTCTGGCACAAGGCCATCTACCCGAATCAGGTCTGGCTGGACGGGCTGTACATGGCACAGGTGTTCTACACCCGCTACACCACCCAGTTTGAAAACTGCGCCGGCTACGATGACATCCGCACCCAGTTCCGCAACGTGCGCGCCCATATGTACGACGAAAAGACCGGTCTCTACCGCCACGGCTACGATGCTTCCGGCAAGGCGTTCTGGGCCGGGCCGGACGGGCGCAGCAGGAACGCCTGGCTGCGCAGCCTGGGCTGGTTTTCTGCCGCGCTCATCGACGTGACGGCCGAGCTGGCCGACGGCCACGACGATTTCAAGGCCGAGATGACCGCCATCGCGCAGGAGCTGGCCAGGAATCTTTTGCCCTACATCGACAAGGACAGCGGGATGCTCTGGCAGGTGCCGACCGACGTCGGCCGCGAGGGCAACTACCCCGAGACCTCGGGCTCGGCGATGATCGCCTACTTCTACCTCAAGGGCGCCCGCCTCGGTATGCTGGACAAGAGCTACGGCCCCGTCGGCGCCGGCATCTTCAACGCCATCTGTGACAAATACCTGACCGAGACCGACGGCAAGCTGAACCTCGGCGGCATCTGCCTGGTGGCCGGCCTGGGGCCGGAGAACAACCGCCGCCGCGACGGCAGCTACGAGTACTACATCTCGGAGCCGGTGGTCGAGAACGACGCCAAGGGCCTGGCCCCGTTCCTGATGTGCTACACCGAGACGCTGCTGGCGGACAAATAAGTAAGGAAGCAATGCCAAAGGTCGGGGGTGTGCAGTTGATGGCATATGAAAGAGCAATACAATTGTACACGGGACGGCGAACACCGCAGGTGTACGATGGCCGGGCACAACTGTATTGCGTTGCCCATCAACGCACAGCCCCCGACCGGAGGCCGGAGAAAATAATAGTATGAAGGAGGAATCCCCATGAACCCGTTTGACCTGACCGGCAAGGTCGCGCTGGTCACCGGCGGCGCGCATTCCATCGGCTTCTCGCTGGGGCTGGGGCTGGCCCGCGCCGGGGCCACCGTCTGCTTCAACTGCTCCAACCCTTCGAGCCTCCACCGCGGGCTTGAGGGCTACAAGGTGGCCGGCATCAAGGCGCACGGCTACATCGCCGATGTCAGCGACGAGGACGCCGTGGGCGCGATGGTGGCCCGGATCAAAGCGGAGGTCGGCCCCATCGACATCCTCGTCAACAACGCCGGCATCATCAACCGCCAGCCGATGCTCACGCTGCCGGCCGCGGATTTCCGCCGCGTCATCGACGTCGACCTGGTCGCTCCTTTCCTGACCGCCAAGGCGGTGCTGCCCGACATGATCGAGCGCGGCCACGGCAAGATCATCAACATCTGCTCGCTGATGAGCGAGCTCGGGCGCGAGACGGTCAGCGCCTACGCCGCCGCCAAGGGCGGTCTCAAGATGCTGACCAAAAACATCTGCGCCGAGTACGGCGGCGCCAACATCCAGTGCAACGGCATCGGCCCCGGCTACATCGCCACCCACCAGACCGCGCCCCTGCGGGAGCGCCAGGCGGACGGCAGCCGCCATCCGTTTGACCAGTTCATCATCGCCAAGACCCCGGCCGGCCGCTGGGGCCAGCCCGAGGACCTGATCGGCCCGACGGTGTTTTTGGCCAGCCCGGCCAGCGATTTCGTCAACGGGCAGATCCTGTTCGTGGACGGCGGCATCCTGGCCTACATCGGCAAACAGCCGCAGTGATACGTCACCCCAACACCATACAGAAAAGGAGAACCTGCCATGGAACTGCTCAACTATGACGTGCTGGCAAAGTCCGGCTACAAGGGTTATGTGCTCAAATCCGCGCCCGAGAAGGTGCTGCAATTCGGCGAGGGCAATTTCCTGCGTGCCTTCGTCGATTACTGGTTCGACGTCTCCAACGAGAAGGTCGGCTGGAACGGCAAATGCGTGCTCGTGCAGCCTATCGCCGCCGGCCTGACCGAGCTGATGAACAAGCAGGACTGCCTGTACACGCTCTATCTGCGCGGCCGCCAGAACGGCGAGAAGGTGGACGCCAAGCGCGTCATCTCCAGCGTATCCCGCTGCCTGAATCCCTATGACCCCGAGGGCTACAAGGCGATGATGGCCGTCGCCGCCTCGGATGACCTTGAGTACATCGTCTCCAACACCACCGAGGCCGGCATCGTCTATGACCCCGCCTGCCAGCTGGCAGACTGCCCGCCGTCCAGCTTCCCTGCCAAGCTCACCCAGGTGCTGCTGACCCGCTACAAGGCCGGCAAGCCGGGCGTGGTCATGCTTTCCTGCGAGCTCATCGACAACAACGGCAAGGAGCTGCAAAAGTGCGTCGACCAGTACATCGCGCAGTGGGGCCTTGACGCCGGGTTCAAGAAATGGGTCGACGAGGAGTGCACGTTCTGCTCGACGCTGGTCGACCGCATCGTGCCCGGCCGCATCCGTGACGCCGCCGAGGTGGCGCGCCTGGAGGAGCAAAACGGCTACCATGACGAGCTCATCGACGTCGGCGAGGTGTTCGGCGTGTGGAACATCGAGGGCCCCGCGTGGCTCGAGGACAAGCTGCCGTTCAAGGCGGCCGGCCTCAACTGCCCGGTGGTGCCGGACGTCACCCCCTACAAAAAGCGCAAGGTGCGCATTTTGAACGGCGCGCACACCGGCTTTGTGCTGGGCGCGTATCTGGCCGGCTTCGACATCGTGCGCGACTGTATGCAGGACGAGACGGTGCTCGGCTTTATGAACAAGATGCTGTACGACGAGGTCGTGCCCATCCTGCCGCTGGACAAACAGGACTGCAAGCAGTTCGCCGCCGCCGTGCAGGACCGCTTCAACAACCCCTTCGTCAACCATGAGCTGATGAGCATCTCGCTCAACTCCACCTCCAAGTGGCGCGCGCGCAATATGCCCAGCTTTTTGGAGTACATCGAGGCCAACGGCACGCTGCCGCCCTGCCTGACCATGAGCTTTGCAGCCTACATCGCGTTCTATTCGAGCGACATCCAGGGCCTGACCGACAAGGGGCTCGTCTGCAAGCGGCCGAAGGGCAACGAGTACACGGTCAGCGACGACGCCTGGGTGCTGGAGTTCTACAACGCCCACAAGGCCGACAGCGCCGAGGACCTCGTCCACGCCGTGATGACCAACGAGCAGATGTGGGGCCAGGACCTGACCGCCGTGCCCGGCTTTGAGGCCGCGACGGTCAGCAACCTCAAGCTCATCCGCGAGCAGGGCGCCAAGGCGGCGTATGCCAGCTGCCTGTAAGCAGGAACGCCCGTCAACGCCGGAGGGCGGGGATGTGCAGTTGATGGCATATAAAGAGCAATACAGTTGTACACGGGACGGCGAACACCGCAGGTGTACGACGGCCGGGTACAACTGTATTGCGTTGCCCATCCAACGCACAGCCCCCGACCGGAGGCAAAAGCAAACCACTAAACTATAAAAAGGAGGCCAAACGCTATGCCTCTTGCCATCCACATCAACCCCGCCGACAACGTCGTGGTCGCGCTGCATCCCATCGCCAAGGGCACGGCCGTGCCGGTGGACGCCGGCCGCACCGTGACCGCGGCCGAGGACATCCCGCAGGGCCACAAGATGGCCATCGCGCCCATCGCCAACGGCGCCAATGTCATCAAGTACGGCTTTGCCATCGGCCACACCACGGCCGACATCACCCCCGGTATGTGGCTGCACACCCACAACGTACACACCAATCTCTCCGGCGAGGTCGAGTACAGCTATCATCCCAACGTGCATTTCCTGCCCAAGACCGAGCCCGGCACCTTTATGGGCTACCGCCGTAAGGACGGCAGGGTGGGCATCCGCAACGAGATCTGGATCATCCCCACCGTCGGCTGCGTCAATGACTGTGCCAAGGCGCTGGTGCGCGACAACCAGGACCTCGTCACCGGCTCCATCGACGGGCTGTACACCTTCACCCATCCGTTCGGCTGTTCCCAGACCGGGCATGACCATGCCCAGACCCGCAAGCTGCTGGCGGCGCTGACCCGCCACCCCAACGCCGGCGCCGTGCTGGTGCTCTCCTTGGGCTGCGAGAACCTGACCCATGAGCAGTTCCTGGCCGAGCTCGGCGACTATGACCCCGACCGCGTCAAATTCCTGACCTGCCAGGACGTCGAGGACGAGCTCGTCGCCGGGCGGGACATCCTCAAAGAATTGGCCGCCTTCGCCGGGCAGTTCCGGCGCGAGCCGGTGCCGGCCAGCGAGCTGGTCGTGGGCATGAAGTGCGGCGGCTCGGACGGGCTGTCCGGCATCACCGCCAACCCCACCATCGGCCGCTTCTCGGACCTGCTGGGCGCGCAGGGCGGCTCCACCGTGCTGACCGAGGTGCCCGAGATGTTCGGCGCCGAGGGCTTTTTGATGGACCGCTGCGTCAACGAGCAGGTGTTTGACAAGGCCGTCAATATGATCAACGGCTTCAAGCAGTATTTCATCTCCCACAACGAGGTCGTGTACGACAACCCCTCGCCCGGCAACAAGCAGGGCGGCATCACCACGCTGGAGGATAAATCCTGCGGCTGCGTGCAGAAGGGCGGCTCCGCCCCCATCATGGACGTCATCGGCTACGGCGACGCCGTCACCACCAAGGGCCTGAATATGCTGTACGGCCCCGGCAACGATTTGGTTTCAGCCACCGCCCTGACCGCCGCCGGCGCACATTTGATTTTGTTCAGCACCGGCCGCGGCACGCCCTTCGGCGCCCCCGCGCCGACCTTAAAAATCGCCACCAACACCCAGTTGGCCGAGAAGAAAAAGACCTGGATAGACTTCAACGCCGGCGTGGTGGCGGACGGCGCCCGCACGCTGGACGAGGCCGGGCAGGACCTGATGGCCAAAGTGCTGGCCGTGGCCAGCGGCGAGAAGACCAGGGCCGAGGAGAAGGGCTTCCGCGAGATCTCCATCTTCAAGGACGGCGTGGTCCTGTAAATCGCCGGCAACGTATGACCGCAGGCCGCCCCGTGCGGCGGCCCGCAAAGGAGGCTCCCCATGCTGCAATTGGGTCTGCGTCTGCATGACGCCGAGAAAAAGCCACTGGCGCCGCTGCTGGCCACCGTGCGCGGGCAGGGCTTTACCTGCGCGCACCTGGCCCTGCGCAAGCTGATGCCGGAGGTGCCCTGCACGCCCGGCTCGCTCACGCCCGGGTATGCGCTGTATCTCAAAAAGGCGTTCGCCGAGGCAGGGCTGGACATCGCCGTGCTGGGCAACTACATGAATCTGCTGCATCCCGACGGCGGCTACATGAAAAATGCCTACGAGATGTACTGCGCCCACATCCGCTTTGCGGCGCTGCTGGGCTGCGGTATGGTCGGCACCGAGACCGGCGCCCCCAACGCCGAGTACAAGGCCTGCCCTGAATGCCGGGACGAAAAGACGCTGCTGCAGTTCATCGAGCGGCTCAAGCCCGTCGTGCGCTATGCCGAGCAGTTCGGCGTGCTGGTCGCCATCGAGCCGGTGGCCCGGCATTCCGTCTGGGGCCCCAAGGCCTGCCGCCGGGTGCTCGATGCCATCGGCAGCCCCAACCTGCGCGTGCTGTTCGACCCCGTCAACCTGCTCGACCTCGACAACGTCGACGGCCGCGACGAGCTCTTCGCCGAGGCGATGGAGCTGCTTGGCCCCGACATCGCCATGATCCACCTCAAGGATTTTGTGCGCAGCGACGAGGGCTTTGGCCTCAAATCGGTCGGCGCCGGCACCGGCGAGATGGACTACA
>CANRLV010000060.1 GCA_947631565.1 uncultured Gemmiger sp.
AGCTCCAGCGTCAGCCCGGCCGGGATAAAGGCGCCGAAGCTCTGCCCGCCGTAGCCCTTGCAGTGCACGGTGAAGGTGTCCTCCGGCAGGGCATTGCCCCAGCGGCGGGTGATCTCGCTGCCGAATATCGCGCCGAAGGCGCGGTCGGTGTTGCCCACAGTCAGCGTGACGGCCGCCGGGGCGGGCGCGTCGCTCGAGAAGGATTTTTTGAACTTCTTCATCAGTACGCGCATATCGGGCGTTTTTTCAAGGCCGAAGTCGTACACGGCCCCCGGGTCAAAGTGGACGGCGCTGCCGCTTGGCGGCGCGGCCAGCAGGCCCGAAAGGTCCATGCGGGCGGCGCGGCTGCCGGGCGCGGCCGGGGCCACACGCAAAAGGTCTGTGCGGCCGACGAGCTCCGCCACCGTGCGCACGCCCAGCCGGGCCATGTACTCGCGCAATTCGGCGGCCATAAAGCGCATGAAATTCTCGACATATTCCGGCTTGCCGGCAAAGCGCTTGCGCAGCTCGGGGTTTTGCGTGCAGATGCCCATCGGGCAGGTATCAAGGTTGCACACGCGCATCATCACGCAGCCCATGGCTACCAGCGGCCCGGTGCCGAAGCCGAATTCCTCGGCCCCCAGCAGCGCGGCGATGGCGACGTCGCGCCCCGTCATCAGCTTGCTGTCGGCCTCGATGCGCACGCGGCTGCGCAGACCGTTCAGTATCAGGCACTGGTGCGCCTCGGCCAGGCCCAGCTCCCACGGCAGGCCGGCGCCGTGGATGGAGCCCAGCGCCGCCGCGCCGGTGCCGCCGTCAAAGCCCGAGATGAGGATGACCTCCGCCCCGGCCTTGGCCACGCCGGCCGCGATGGTGCCGACACCCGCCTCGCTGACCAGCTTGACGCTGATGGCCGCCCTGCGGTTGGCGCACTTGAGGTCATAGATGAGCTGGGCGAGGTCCTCGATGGAATAGATGTCATGGTGGGGCGGCGGCGAGATGAGCCCCACGCCGGTGGTGGAGTGGCGGGTCTTGGCCACCCACGGGTAGACCTTGGCGCCGGGCAGCTGGCCGCCCTCGCCGGGCTTGGCGCCCTGCGCCATCTTGATCTGGATCTCCTCGGCACTGACGAGATATTCGCTCGTCACGCCGAAGCGGGCCGAAGCCACCTGCTTGATGGCGGAGTTGCGTTCGGTGCCGTAGCGGTCGGCGGCCTCGCCGCCCTCGCCGGTGTTGGACTTGCCGCCCAGGCGGTTCATGGCGACGGCCAGGCACTCGTGCGCCTCGCCGGAAAGGGCGCCGTAGCTCATCGCCGCGGTCTTGAAGCGCTTGACGATGCTGTCCACGCTCTCGACCTCGTCGAGCGGCACGCCCTGTTCCGGGTACTTGAAATCGAGCAGGCTGCGCAGGTGCACGGCGTCGCCGTCGGCCTCCATGCCGGCGATGGCGGCGCTGTACTGCTTGAACAGCGCGTAGTCGCCGCGGCGGCAGGCCTGCTGCAAAAGGTGGATGGTGACGGGGTTGTACAGGTGCTGCTCGGCATCGCCGCTGCTGCGCAGCTTGTGCGCGCCCAGGCTCGCGAGCTCCATGCTGATATCGAGCCCCAGCGGGTCGAACGCCTGCTGGTGGCGGGCCTCAAGGTCGGCCTGGATGTCCGCCAGCGTGATGCCGCCGACGCGGGTGACGGTGTTGGTGAAGTATTTGTCCACGACGGCGGGGCTGACGCCGAGCGCCTCAAAGATCTGGCTGCCCTGGTAGGACTGGATGGTCGAGATGCCCATTTTGCTGGCGATCTTGACGATGCCGGCCAGCACGGCCCTGTTGTAATCCTCGACGGCGGCATAGTAGTCCTTGTCGAGCCGTCCGTCGGCGATGAGCTGGCGGATCGATTGCTGCGCCAGATAGGGGTTGACGGCGCAGGCGCCGTAGCCGAGCAGCGTGGCGAAATCGTGCACGAGGCGGGGCTCGCCGCTTTCGAGGATCAGCGCCACGGCCGTGCGCTTGCGCGTGCGGACGAGATATTTGCTCACGGCGCCGACGGCCAGCAGGCTCGGGATAGCGACATGGTACTCGTCGATGTCGCGGTCGGACAAAACCACGATGTTGGCACCGTCGCGGTAGGCGCGGTCGACGTCGACGAACAGGCGGTCGATGGCCTTCTCCAGCTCGGTATTCTTGTAGTAGCAGATGGAGACGGTGGCCACCTTAAAGCCCGGCACGTCCATCGCCTTGATTTTTAACAGGTCGGTCTCGGTCAGGATCGGGTTGTTGATTTTGAGAACCTTGCAGTTGGCGCTGTTCTCCTCCAGCAGGTTGCCCTGCGCGCCGACGTAGACGGTGGTGGAGGTGACGATCTTTTCCCGTAAGGCGTCGATGGGCGGGTTGGTGACCTGGGCGAACATTTGTTTAAAATAGTCGAACAGCGGCGGGCGGGTGTGGCTCAAGGCCGCCAGCGGGGCATCGCTGCCCATGGCGCCGGCCGGCTCGCCGCCGTTTTTGGCCATCGCCAGCATCGCCCCGGCGACGTCCTCATACCGGTAGCCGAAGGCCTTTTGCAGGCGGGCCAGCGCCTCGCGCCCGTAGGCGGGGACCTTCTGGTTGGGGACCTTGAGGTCCTTTAAATCGACAAGGCTGCGGTCCAGCCACTCGCCGTAGGGCTGGCGGTGGGCGTAGTCGGCCTTGAGGCGGTCGTCGTCGACCAGCTCGCCCTTGACGGTATCCACCAGCAGCATCTTGCCGGGGCGCAGGCGGTCCTTGCGCACGATGTCCTCGGGCGGGATGTCCAGCACGCCGACCTCGCTGGACAGGATCAGCCGCCCGTCCTTCGTGATGTAGTAGCGGCTGGGGCGCAGGCCGTTGCGGTCCAGCACCGCGCCCATCACGTCGCCGTCGCTGAACAGGATGGAGGCCGGGCCGTCCCACGGCTCCAGCATGGTGGCATAGTACTGGTAGAAATCCCGCTTTTTGGGGTCCATGTGCTTGTTGTTGCTCCACGGCTCCGGGATGGTGACCATCACGGCCAGCGGCAGATCCATGCCGTTCATGACCATGAACTCCAGCGTGTTGTCAAGGATGGCCGAGTCCGAGCCGTTCTGGTCGGCGATGGGCAGGATCTTGGTCATGTCGGCCTGCAAATAGCGGCTGCTGACCGTCTCCTCGCGCGCCAGCATGGTATCGACGTTGCCGCGGATGGTGTTGATCTCGCCGTTGTGCAGGATGAAGCGGTTGGGGTGGGCGCGGTTCCAGCTCGGCGCCGTGTTGGTCGAAAAGCGGCTGTGCACCATGCCGATGGCGCTCACATAGTCAGGGTCCTGCAGGTCGGGGTAGAACAACCGCAGTTCCTTGACGAGGAACATGCCCTTGTACACGATGGTCCGGCTGGACAGGCTGCACACATAGGTCTCGGGGCTGGACTGCTCGAACACGCGCCGCGCCACATACAGCCGGCGGTCGAAGGGCAGGCCCTTCTCCAGCCGCGGCGGCTTGCCCACAAAGCCCTGCCAGATGCTGGGCATACAGCTGCGCGCCGTGTGGCCCAGGATCTCGGGGCAGGTGGGCACGCGCCGCCAACCCAAAAAGGGCAGACCCTCTTTTTGGCAGATGATCTCAAACAGCTTTTTGGCCTGGCTGCGGCGCAGCTCCTCCTGCGGGAAGAAGAACATCCCCACGCCGTACTCCCGCTCGCCGCCCAAATGGATGCCGGCCTCCGCCGCCACCTTGTGGAAGAACGCGTCGCCGACCTGCATCAGGATGCCCACGCCGTCGCCGGTCTTGCCCTCGGCGTCCTTGCCGGCGCGGTGCTCGAGATGCTCGACGATCTTGAGCGCGTCGTCGATGGTCCGGTGGCTCTTGCGGCCTTTGATATCCACCACGGCGCCGATGCCGCAGCTGTCATGCTCAAACCGCGGGTCATAGAGCCCTTGCGGCCGTGCGGTAAAATCCTGCATAGGGATCCCCCTCCAATAAAAAACGTTCCTGCCAAAGGGGCAACACCCCTTTTGGCGGGAACGTCCTTGTTCTGCTACCACTATAGCACGGCCGGGGCCGTTTGGCAACCGCAAAACAAAATTTTCTTAATTTTTAAGCCGCGAAAACAGGCCAAAACGCCGTTGCGGGCGGCAAAACCTGCTTTTATTTCGCCATCGCGGCGTTCTGGGCCTTGAGCTCCTCCAGGATCTGCGCCAGCAGCTCCTCCTGCGTGGGGCCGGCGGGGGCCGCGGGAGCTTCCTCCTCCTTCTTCTTGGCGGCGTCCATCAGGCTGTGGGCAAATTTGACGATGCAGAACAGCACGAAGGCCATGATGACAAAGTTGATGACGGCGGACAGGAAAGCGCCGAAGCCGAACACCAGCTTGCCGTCGCCGAAGACGTCCCAGGCGACGTTGTCCAGGTTGGTCTGCATCAAAATGCCGATGATAGGGTTGATGAGGTTGTCGGTCAGGGCGGTGACGATGCTGGAGAACGCGCCGCCGATGATGACGCCGATGGACATATCCAGCACGTTGCCCTTGAGCGCAAAGGCCTTGAAATCCTCAAAGAACTGTTTGACCTTACCCATGTTTTTTTCCTCCTCTGTATGAAGCGTTTTTATACGGTCCCGGGCGCGGTCCCGTCTTGGGGCGGCCGCGCCGGGTCCTTACCGAATGTACGGGCGCTTTAGCCCAGCAGCGCGCCGACGGCGGCGGCCGCGCCGTCCAGCGCATCGCCGCCCCACGTCTCGATCAGGCCGGCGTCGGCGGCTTGCGCCAGCCCCGGGTCGATGGGCATCTTGGCCAGCACCGGCAGGCCGTAGCGGGCGGCGGTCTCGTCGACGTGGCTGTCGCCGAAGACGGCGATGTGCTCGCCGCAGTGCGGGCAGACGGCGTAGCTCATGTTCTCGACGATGCCCAAAATGGGCACGTTCATCATCTCGGCCATCTGCACGGCCTTGCCGACGATCATGCCCACCAGCTCCTGCGGGGTGGACACGACGATGATGCCGTCCACCGGCAGGGTCTGGAACACGGTCAGGGCCACGTCGCCGGTGCCCGGGGGCATATCCACGAACAGGAAGTCGACATCGTCCCAAAGGACCTCCTGCCAGAACTGCTTGACCGCCCCGGCAATGACCGGTCCGCGCCAGACGACGGGGGCCTGCTCGTCCTCCAGCAGCAGGTTGATGCTGATGATGTCGATGCCCATGCGGCTGGCAACGGGCAGCATGGCGTCGCCCTCCGGCGTGGCCATGGCCGGGCCGTGCACGCCGAACAGCCGCGGGATGGAGGGGCCGGTGATGTCGGCGTCCAATATGCCGACGCGGCGCCCCTGCCGGCGCACGGCGGCGGCCAGCAGCGCGCAGGTCATGCTTTTGCCCACGCCGCCCTTGCCGGACACGACGCCGATGACCTTTTTGACCTTGCTTTTGGGGTGCAGCGGCTCCCTGGCGGGGGCGCGGCTCGGGCAGTCGGCGCCGCAGGCGCTGCAATCGTGCGCGCAGGTCTCGGGGGTCTGGTTTTGGGTACTCATAGCGTTCTCGCTCCTTACGCTTTTGGGGTCCGGCGGCCCGGGGCGGCCGGTATCACTATCAGTATAGCACGACCCCGGCCCCGGCGCAAGCATAGCGGACAGGCACGGCCGCATACCTTGCCGTGACAAGGCAGGCAAGGGGGGATGAACCGGTGGCGTGGGGCAAACGCGGGCGGCTGTACGCCAAAAATGCGGCACTGCTGACGGTCTCGGGCCTTGGGCTGCGGGTGCTGGGCATGGTGTTCCGCGTGTGTATCGCCGGGTACTTAGGCAGCGAGGGGATGGGCCTCTACCAGCTGATCCTGGCCGTGTACATGGTGTTCACCTCGCTGGCCTCGGCCGGCATCAACGTGGCCTCGACGCGGCTGGCGGCGCAAAGCCTGGCGCGCGGGCGCGGCATGGCGGCGACGCTGCGCGGGCTGTGCACCGCGGCGCTCAGCCTGGGCAGCGTGGCGATGCTGGCCCAGACGCTGCTGTCGGGGCCCATCGCGCGCTGGTTTTTGCACGATGCGCGCGCCGAGCTCGGCCTGCGCGTGCTGGCGCCCAGCCTGCCCTTCATCGCCGTGGCGGGGGCGGTGCGCGGCTGCTTTCTGGCGCAGCGGCGGGTGGAGCCGGGCATCCTCTCGCAGAGCATCGAGCAGCTGGTGCGCATGGGCGCGGCGGTGCTGGGCCTGCGCGCGGTGGCGGCGTGGGGCGCGGCCTGGGGCTGTGCGGCCGTGCTGCTGGCCAGCACCGTCAGCGAGGCGGTCTCCTGCGCCATCGTCTGGGCCTTTGCCATGCGGGAGCCGGCCTTCCGGCCGCGGCCCGGGCAGGCGGAGCCCACCCATCCGTATCAGGAAAAGGAGCTCTATGACATCGTGCTGCCCGTCACCGGCAGCCGCCTGTTGGCCAGCGGCCTGCAGGCGGCCGAGAGCAGCCTCATCCCCACCTGCCTGGCCCGGTATCTGGGCGACCGCGCCGCCGCCATGGCGCAGTACGGCGATTTGAAGGGCATGGCGATGCCGCTTTTGTTCTTCCCGTTCTCGGTGCTGGCGGCGCTCTCGAGCCTCTTGATGCCGGAGATCACCCGCGCCCGCACCCGAAAGGACAATGCCGCCGCGCGCCGCCTGGTGGGGCGGATGCTGCGCCTGTCGGGGGCGTTCGCGCTGGCGGCGGGGGCGGGGTTCTTCGTGTTCGGCGCGCCGCTGGCCGCGCGGCTCTACGGCAGCGCGGCGGTCGGGCAGTATGTGCGGGTGCTGGCGCTGGCCGCGCCCTTCATGTACCTGGAAAGCATGGTGGACGGCGTTCTCAAGGGCCTTGGCGAGCAGCTGGCGACCTTCCGCTACTCGCTGCTGGATTCCGTTCTGCGCATCCCGGCCATCGTGCTGCTGCTGCCAAGGTACGGTATGCCGGCATTTTTGGGCATCATGGTGGCCTCCAACGCGCTGACCTGCACGCTCAACACGCTGCGCATGGTCAGGATGCTGCGGTAAGGCCTACAGCGTCTGCCCGCTGACCAGCCCGTTCCACAGCCGGTAGTAGACGCCCTGCCGGGCCAGCAGCTCGGCGTGGGAGCCCTCCTCCTCGATGCCGTCCTGTCCCAGCACCAAAATGCGGTCGGCGTTCTGGATGGTGGTCAGGCGGTGGGCGATGGTCAGCGTCGTGCGGCCCACGGCCAGCCGATCCAGGCTCTGCCCGACCAAAATTTCGCTCTCGTTGTCCAGCGCGCTGGTCGCCTCGTCCAGCAGCAGGATGGGCGGGTTCTTCAAAAACACGCGGGCGATGGCGATGCGCTGCTTCTGCCCGCCCGACAGCTTGACCCCGCGCTCGCCCACATAGGTGTCGTACCCGTTTTTGAGCGCGCGCACAAAGGCGTCGGCGCCGGCCAGGCGCGCGGCCTGCTCGATCTCTTCCCGCGTCGCCTCCGGCTTGCCGTAGGCGATGTTCTCGGCCACCGTGCCGCTGAACAGGTACACGTCCTGCTGCACCACGCCCACGGCCGCGCGCAGGCTGTGCAGCGTGACGTCGCGGATGTCCTGCCCGTCGATATAGATATGGCCGTCCGTCACGTCATAAAAGCGGGGGATGAGGTTGCACAGCGTCGTCTTGCCGCCGCCCGACGGCCCCACCAGCGCGAGGTTCTCGCCGGGGCGGATGTTTAAGTCAACGTGCCGCAGCACCAGATTGTGGTCGTCCGGGTATTCGAACGTGACATCGTCGAACACGATGCCGCCCTGCTTTACGACCAGCGGCACGGCGCCGGGCTTTTCGGTGATCTCGGCGGGGGTGTCCATGATCTCCAAAAAGCGCTCGATGGCGGTCATGCCGCGCTGGAACTGCTCGGCGAACTCGACGATGCGGCGGATGGTGGCGATGAGCGTGGTCACATACAGCATATAGGCGACGAGGTCGCCGGCGCTGATGCGCCCGTAGACCAAAAACAGCCCGCCGGCCACGATGACCACCAGATACATCAGCCCGTCAAACAGGCGGGTGCCGGTGCCGAAGGCCGCCATGGCGTGGTACCAGCGCGTCTTGATGACCTGGAAATCCTCGTTGCCGTGGGCAAATTTTTCTTTCTCCTGCTCCTCGGCGGCAAAGGCCTTGACCACCCGCTGGCCGAGCAGGCTGTCCTCGATGGCGGCGTTGAGCTCGCCGATCTGGTGGCGCTGCTCGCGCTGGCGCACGCGCAGGCGGTGGTTGAGCCGCGTGCAGACGACGGCCATCAGCGGCACGCAGGCGAAGACGATGCAGGTAAGCGGCACGCTGGCCGTGCACAAAATGGCGAAGGAAGCGACGATTTTGATCGCCGCGATGAAAAATTCCTCCGGGCAATGGTGGGCGAACTCGGTCACATCGAACAGG
Organism: uncultured Gemmiger sp.; assembly: GCA_947631565.1. Classification (GTDB taxonomy): domain Bacteria; phylum Bacillota; class Clostridia; order Oscillospirales; family Ruminococcaceae; genus Gemmiger. The sequence continues at coordinate 8,328 of CANRLV010000060.1, forward strand.
TCGTTGGTGACGCGGCCCATGATCTGGCCCACCTTGGTGTTGTTGTAGTAGGTATAGCCCAGCTCCTGCAAATGGGCAAAGGCGTCGCGCCGCATATCGGTCTCGATGTACACGCCCATGATGTGGCCGCTGTCGGTCATGTAATAGTTGGCGGCGCCGTCGATGACGCGCAGCACGAAGTAGACGGCGGCCAGCGTGAGCACGGTTTGCACGGTCAGCGTGACGGCGGGGTCGGTGGCGGCGTTGGTCAGGTAGCTCATGATGCGCGGCAGCACGATGTCGCACAGGGTCGTCAGCGCGGCGCAGAACAAATCAAAGATCAGGATCTTTTTGTACCGGAACAGGTAGGGCGAAAAGCGTTTGAGCAGCACGCGGGTGGGCACGGCGTGTTCTTGTAACTGGCTTTGGGTCGGAGCGGATGCGGGCATGGGTACCTCCTTGGCATGGGGAACGTCCGGGCAGGGCAGCGCCGCCCCCATCGGGGGGCGGCGCAAAGCTTATTCGGGAGCGTCTTCGGCGGGTGCGTCGTTCGCCTGCGGCTCGGGCGCCGGGTCGCCCTCCGACGGCGCGGGTTCCGGTTCGGGCTCCGGGTCTGGTTCGGGCGCGGGTTCCGGCTCGGGCTCCGGGTCGGGTTCCGGTTCCGGCTCCGGCTCGGGCTGAGGCTCCGGGTTTGTGACCGGCGCTGTCGGCTGCGGTTCCTGTGATGGCTGCGGCTCCTGCGGGGGCTGCGGCGCCTGCGACGGCTGCGGCTCCTGTGGCTGCTGCGGTGCCTGGCTTGGCGGCGGTGTCGGTGTCGGCGGCGGCGTCGGCGTGGCGACCGGGGCCAGCTTGGGCAGTGCCTCGGTCCTGGTGTGGGAGCTGTCGCGCCGGCAGGTGTAGACCTTGAGCCCCTCGGCCTCGGCGGTGGGCTGCTTCGTCACCGTGCCGCTGTCCCAGTCATGCCCCAGCGCCGGCAGCTCTTCCCCGATCACGTCGCCGCAGATGGAGCATTCATACTCGGCACTGCCTTTCTGCTCACAGGTGGGGGCGATGCGGCTGTCCTTAATCTCAACGTAGTTGTGCGCATGCTCGGCGGGAGCGAAGTGCGCGGTGACGATAACGCCGTTGGCGTCGGCGTTGCCGGGCACGGTAAAGGTCAGGCTGGCGCCGCCGCCGGCGCTGCCGATGGAGGCGCTCCAGTAATCGAACACCCAGCCCTCGTTGGGCACGGCGGTCACGGTGGAGCAGGTGCCGCCCTTCTTCACGTTCTGGCTGGCGGCACCGCTGATGCTGCCGCCCTTGTCGGCAACGAACTCCACCGGCACCTTGGCACCGCGCACGGCGATGGGATCCTGCTGGATGAGCCCCGGCGGCACGCCGTCCGGCACAGGGATGGTGCCCAAGTTCTCCGGCCGGCGGTCGGCGGTGGTCAGGGCGTGGGTGCGGATGTAGCTGAACAGCGCGCTCACCGCCGTTTTGGACAGGTGCACCCCGTCCGACAGCGTATAGTCCTTCTTCGCCCAGCCGGACTTCGCGTCCTTGAGCGTCTCGCTGGTATCCAGGAAGTGGTAGCCGTCCTCCTCGCACATCGTGGTCAGGGCGGCGTTGAAGGCGTCGACCTGCTTCATGGTCAGGCGGGTGTTCTCACGCTGGTAGTCGATGGGGGGCACGGCGCAGACGATGATGTCGGCATACTCCCACGCCTTGGCAATGGCGTCCAGCCCCTTGCGGTACTGCTTGATGAAGTTCTCGGCCGAGTAGCCGCCCAGGTTGTTGGTGCCAAAGCCGATGAGGATGCGCTGCGGCTTGAGCTTGGCGACGGCGTCCGGGATGGTGTAGGCGTTCTTGTCGCCCTTGAAGCGCTCGCACTTGAGGTCGGTGATGGACTGCGCCCCCATGCTGACGACGCCGATGGTATTCTGCACCGAGGTGAACGCCTTGCCGGTCTCGTCGGCATACATCATGTAGCGGGCGGTATTGCTGTCCCCGATGAACAGCGTGCCGTCGAGGTACGAGCGCCCGGCGTCGGCCGATTCCGGCAATACGGTGGGCACGGCGCCGGCGGTCTCGGCAGTGGCGGCCGTGTGGGCGCCGGTCGGGTTGGCCTCGGCCTCGGCCTTGGGCTTGGGCGTCGGGGTGGCGGTGGCCGCCGGCTGCTCCGGCGTGGCGGCACCGGCCTGCTGCTGCGCGCAGGCGCACAGAAGCAGACCCGCAGCCAACAGGGCGCAGGCAAGGCGGCGCAGGGACCCGGCACGCATAGCATCATCTCCTGACGCGGAAGATACAAATGGATACCCCTCTATTTTACACCCGCGCTTTGCCGCTGTAAACAGAAAGATGTCGATTTGCACCGTCGCATCCTGCCGAAAAATCGGTTATATTTTTGGCAGTTTTGCGCCCTGCGGGCCACGGCCTGCAGGGCGCAAAACGCATATTGCCGTTAATTCTGGTCCCGGCTCTTGCCCAGCAGCGCCGCCAGCACGGCGAACACCAGGCTGGCCGTGATGCCGCCGGCCGCCGCCGTCAACCCGCCGGTAAAAGCCCCCGGCAGGCCGACGGTGTCCACGGCCTTCTGCACGCCCTGCGCCAGCAGATGCCCGAAGCCCAGCAGCGGCACGCTGGCTCCGGCGCCGGCAAAATCGGCCAGCGGCGCGTACAGGCCGGCGGCGCTCAACACCACGCCGGCGACCACATAGCCGGTCAAAATGCGCGCCGGCGAGAGCTTTGTATAGTCGATGAACAGTTGGCCGACCACGCAGATGGCGCCGCCGACCACGAATGCCCAAACATAAGACATACCGTTTTCCTCCTTACTCCTGCGGGGCGGCCAGCTCGACCGCGTGCGCGATGCCGGGGATGCTCTCGCCCTGCAAAAACGTCGTCTGGCTCATCAGCGCGCCGGTCGAGAGGAACAGCACCCGCTTCCATTTGCGCTGCAAAAGGTTGGGCAGCACATGGGCGCACAGCACGGCCGCGCTGCACCCGGCGCCGCTGGCGCCGGCCTGCACGTCCTGGGCGGCCGCGTCATACAAAAGGCAGCCGCAGTCAAGGTGGTTGTGCAGCGGCAGGCCCTCTTTGACCATCTGTTCCTTGAGCAGATCGCTGCCCACGGCGCCCAGATCGCCGGTGAGGACGGCGTCAAAATCGTCCGGCTGCGTGCCGGTGGCGCGGAAATACCGCAGCAGCGTGCTGGCGGCGGCCGGCATCATCGCCGCGCCCATATTGTTGATGTCGTGCACGGCGTAGTCCTGCACGCGGCCGAAGGTGACCGACAGCACCTGCACGCCGCGGCAGTCGGGGCCGCGCAGCAGGCAGGCGCCGGCGGCGGTGGCGGTCCACTGCGCGGTCGGGGTGCGCTTGCCGCCGTATTCCAGCGGGGTGCGGAACTGGCGCTCCGCCGCGCAGAAATGGCTGCTGGTGAAGGCCATCACCCGCTGCGCCAGCCCCGTGCCGGCAAAGCAGGCGGCCAGGCACAGCCCCTCAGCCATCGTCGAGCAGGCGCCGTACAGCCCGGCGTAGGGCGTGCCCAGCGTGCGCATCGTGTAGTTGCTGGCTGTGCACTGGGCCTGCAGGTCGCCGGCAAAGGTCAGATCGACCTCCTTGCCGCTGATGCTGCCCTTGCGCAGGCAGACGGCGATGCATTTTTGCTGTAAGGTGCTCTCGGCCTGCTCCCAGTTCCCGGCGCCGTCGTCCTCAAAGGCGGCGTCGTCGGTCAGGTAGTCAAAGCAGGAGGCCAGCGGCCCCTCGCCCTCCTTTTTGCCGCCGGCGGCGGCCCAGGCGGCGATGACCGGCGGCTTGGCAAACAGGACGGTGTCATCCCGGCGTATCGACATACAAAAACCCCCAAATCACGATTTGGGGGTAGTATGCCCGCGCCGCGGGCCGGTCATGCGCGCAAAAAACCACCTCTTTGCCGCGGCAGGGAGGTGGGCGAAATGACCGGAAAGGGTGCTTCAGCTGTTTGTCTCAAAGCGGTAGAGGGTGGTGGCGCTGTAGGGCACGCCGGGGCGGACCGTGGTGTCGGGGAAATCGGGGTGGTTGGGCGCGTCGGGGTAGTCCCCGGTCTCAAGGCAGACGGCGTCCCGCCTGCGGTAGCTCGCGCCGCCCTTGCAGGGGGTGGCGGGGGCCAGGTAGTTGGCCGTGTACACCAGCACGCCGGGCAGCGTGGTCAGCACCTCCATGCGGATGCCGGTCTCGGGACCCTCCAGCCACAGCGCGTGGCGCAGGCCGCTGTCCGGGATGACGAAGCAGTGGTCGTACCCCTGCGCCAGCTTGAGGGCTTCATAGTCGGCGTCGATGTCGCGGCCCAGGGTCTTTTCCTCGGTGAAATCCATCGGCGTGCCCCCCGCCGGCACCAGCCTGCCGGTGGGCAGGCTGGCGGCGTCCAGCTCCAGATACTCTTTGCACGGCATACACAGGCGGTGGCCCAGCACGCTGCCGCTGGCATGACCGTTGAGGTTGAAGTAGCTGTGGCTGGTCAGGTTGACGACGGTGGGCTTGTCGGTCGCGGCACCGTACTGGATGACCAGCCCGCTGCCGGCCAGGCTGTACTGGATCTCGACCTCAAGCTCGCCCGGGAAGCCGTCGGCCCCGTCCGGCACGGTGGCGGTCAGGGTGACACTGTCCGGCGTACCCTCGGTCGCGGCCATTTTGAACAGGGTGCGCTGCAGCCCGTTCAGCCCGCTGTGCAGGCAGTTGCCGTTCTGGTTGGCGGTCAGGGTATATTCCAGCCCGTCCAGCAAAAAGCGCGCCCCGCCGATGCGCCCGGCATACCGCCCGACGGCGGCGCCCATGCAGTCGGTGGGGTTGAGCTCATAGTCCGGCACGGTAGGGTAGCCCAGCACCACGTCGGTGGGCACACCGCGCCGGTCCGGCACGATGAGGTTGGTGATGATGGCGCCGAAATCGAGCACGCGCACCTCCAGCCGGTCGCTCTTCAACGTTGCCTGGCGCACGCGCTTGCCGCCGCTGGTCCGGCCGAAGTCACTAAAGGTGACGGACATCTCAGTGCTCCTCCTTCTTTACCGGCTGGCCCGCTGCCTCCAGGTCATGGCGCACGCTGGCGGCGACGCTGCCGTTGCCGTAGTTGACCATGCGGTTGACGCGGCTCACCGTCGCACTCGAAGCGCCGGTCTCGCGCCGGATCTGGGCGTAGACCTTGCCCTGCAGCAGGCAGCTGGCCACATCGTAGCGCTGCTCCAGCGTGCGCAGCTCGGTCACGGCGCACAGGTCCTCAAAAAAACGCATACAGCCCTCCAGGCTGTCCAGCCGCAGGATGGCCTCATACAGCGCAGTGCTGCGCAGCTCCCCGGTACCGTACTCAGCGCGCATAGGCGCCTCCTTTTCTTTCGCTCGCTTGTTTTTGCTCGCTCTTGTAAAATGCGCCCAAAGTTTGGGGCGTTGTTCCTTATTATTTTAGCAACAATGCTACCGCAAGTCAATACGGTAAAGCACAAAAGTGAACGTTTCCTGCAAAAAAAGGTTGAGTGCCAAAGAAAACGCAAAAGAAGAAGAGGCAGCGGATGCAATCGAGGGCAAAAGAAGAAAAAAGCGGC
>CANRLV010000061.1 GCA_947631565.1 uncultured Gemmiger sp.
CGCGCCCCTACATGATCTTCTCCCTCACCGACGAGACCTACTCGCTGCTGTGCGGGACCCAAATCCCGCCGCAGCTCAACAAAAACCGCGCGTTTCTGTTCATCTCGCTGCTCGACCAGTGCTACTGGGTCACCGGCAGCCTGCTCGGCAACCTGTTGGGCAGTGTGCTGCCGTTCGATATGACCGGCATCGACTTTGCCATGACGGCGCTGTTCGTGGTCATTTTCGTCGAGCAGTGGCGCAGTGCCAAAAGCCACGCGCCGGCCCTGCTGGGGGCCGGGCTGGCGCTCGTCTGCCTGCTGCTGTTCGGCCCCGATGACTTTTTGCTGCCGACCCTTGTCTGCACCGTGCTGGCGCTGACGGCGCTGCAAAAACGGCTGGCGCCGCTGGTCGCGGACGCGCCCGCCCCGACGACGGGGGAGGTGGCCGAATGAGCGCCGGCTTTTGGGCCGATCTGGCCATCGTGGCCGTGGTGGCGGCGTGCACGCTGCTCACGCGCGCGCTGCCGTTCTGGCTGTTCGGGCGCCGCGGCAGGCAGCCCTCGCCGTTCATCCTGTACCTGGGCCGGGTGCTGCCCACCGCCGTCATGGCGGTGCTCGTCGTTTACTGCCTGCGCGGCACGAGCTTTGCCGCGGCCGGCGGCTTTGTGCCGCAGCTGGCCGGCGTGGCGGCGGTGGTGGCCCTGCACCTGTGGAAAGGCATCGACCTGCTCAGCATCGCCGGCGGCACCGCCGTCTATATGCTGCTGCTGCGCATTTTGTAAGGGAGATTTGGTATGGAACTGCCGCGCTGCGCGCTGCTCTGGCGCTTTGGCCCCGAAAATGACGCCTACCCCCGCCTGGCGGCGGTGGCCAAGGTGTTTGGGGTCGGGCTGCGCTGCTTACAGGACGGCGACCTTGCCGCCAGCGTGGGGGACCTCTGCGCCGGCAAGCCGGGGCCGCCCTTCGCGCCGCTGATCTTGCTGCCGCCGACGCCGGCGCTCATCGTCAGCGGCCTTGCGCATGAGACGGGCGAGCTGGGCAGCTTCCTTGACATGGTGCGGGCCACCGGCGCCAGCTTTCCGCTGCGGGCGATGGTGACCGAGACCAGCGCCGGCTGGACGCTTTTACAGCTTTTGCAGGAGTTGGCCGCCGAGCATGAGGCGATGACGCATGAAACGAACTGAGACCGCAAAAAATTGGCGCCCGCTCGCCGCGGGCGCGTTTTTGCTGCTTGTGCTGGGCGCGGCGGCATGGCTGCCGGGCTGCAAGCCCGCCCCGCAGCGGTACAGCGTGACCTGGTTCGATGTGTTCGACACCGTCACCACCGTGCAGGGCTATGCGGCCAATGAAGACGAATGGAATGAACAGATGCAGGCCCTGCACGCCGACCTGGTGCACCTGCACCGGCTGTTTGACATCTACCACCACTATGACGGCCTGACCAATTTGTACGACGTCAACGCCGGCGCGGCGCTGGCCCCGATGGAAATCAGCGGGGAGCTGTATGACTTTTTGCAGTTTGCCGTGCAGAAAAGCCGGCAGACCGGCGGGGCCTGCAACGTGGCGGCGGGCGCGCTGCTGCGCCTTTGGCACGACGCGCGCGAGACCGGCGCCCTGCCCGCCGACGCGATGCTGGCGGTGGCCGCCGCCCACGGTGACATCGACGACGTGCAGCTTGAAAACGGAACGGTGTATTTTGCCGACCCGGCGCTCAAGCTGGACGTCGGCGCCGTTGCCAAGGGCTACGCCATCGACCTGGCCGCCCAGGGAGCCGGGGACCGCGGCCTTGCAAGCGCGCTGCTCAACGTCGGCGGCAGCGTGCGGGCCATCGGCCAAAAGCCGGACGGCAGCGCCTGGACGGCCGGCGTCGAAAACCCCTGGCCGGACGCAAACGGCGAGTATCACCTGACCGACATGACGGCCGCCGTGCGCCTGGACAAAAAATGCACGCTTGTCATCAGCGGCGACTACCAGCGCTGGGTCGAGATCGACGGCGTGCGCTACCACCACCTCATCGACCTGCAAACGCTGCAGCCGGCGCGCTACGCCAGCAGCGTGGCGGTGCTGGGCATGAGCAGCGGCGATGCCGACGCCTGGAGCACGGCGCTCTTCTGCCTGCCGCCGGACGAGGGCCTGCGCCTGGTGGAGAGCGACCCCGCGCTGGAGGCGCTGTGGATGCTGCCGGACGGCACCACCCAGGCCAGCAGCGGCTGGGCGCAATACGAGTTGGAACTGGAATAAAAGGCACCTGTACCTTACTTTAAAATGATAGGGGGCTTTCCTGATGGCAGACAAGCTTTTGCGGTATACCCTGCGCGTCGACCGCTTTCTTTTTCAAAAATTCCGCTATATTGCGGAGTCGGAGGGTCGTTCTGCCAACCGGGAGATAGAGCAGTATCTCAAAAAGCGTGTGGCGGCGTATGAAAAGGAATTCGGGCCGATACCGACGGAAACAAAAGAATAAGCAGCTTTGAAATGCTTTTACAACGCAAAACCAACCGCGCGGGGCGCCTGTACAGGCGCCCCGCGCGGTCGGTTTGTTTGATTCGGGTCTATTCCTGCGCCGAGAGCAGGATGCGGTCATTGTCCAGCGCATGGCCGGCGCTGGCGGCAAAGCGGTCGAGCAGGTCGTCGACGGTCATCTTTTGGCGCTCGGCGCCCTGCACGTCCAGCACGATGCGGCCGCCGTCCATCATCAGCGTACGGTTGCCGAAAGAGAGCGCGTCGTGCATATTGTGGGTGATCATCAGGCAGGTCAGCTTGTGCTCGCTGACGATGGTTTTGGTCAGCGCCAGCACCTTTTCGGCCGTGGCGGGGTCCAGCGCCGCCGTGTGCTCGTCCAGCAGCAACAGCTTGGGCGTGACGACGGTGGCCATCAGCAGCGTCAGGGCCTGCCGCTGCCCGCCCGAGAGCAGGCCGACCGGCTGCTTCATGCGGTCCTCGAGCCCCAGGCCCAGCTGGGCCAGCTGCTCGGCAAAGCGGGCGCGCTCCCGCGCCGTGATGCGCGAGAACGGCGAGGTGTGCTGTGACGCGCGCAGGTACGCAAGGGCCAGGTTCTCCTCGATGGTCATGCCGGGGGCGGTGCCGCGCAGCGGGTCCTGGAACATACGGCCGATGACCTTGGCGCGGCGGTAGTCCGGCGCCAGCGTGATGTCCTGCCCGTCCAGCGTGACGGTGCCGGTGTCGGGGATGAAGGCGCCGGCGATGGCGTTGAACAGCGTCGATTTGCCGGCGCCGTTGGAGCCGACGATGGTGGCAAAGTCCCCGGGGGCCAGGTGCAGGCTGACGTTGTCCAGCGCCAGCTTCTCGTTGACGGTGCCGGGGTTGAAGGTCTTGGTGATATTCTTGAGGGTCAGCATCAGGCCTGCCCCCCTTCCTGCTGCTCCAGCGCCGCCTGCGCTCTGGCGCGGCCGCGGCGGAAGGCGATGTTCGCCTTGACGGTGGGGGCGGCGATGGCCAGCGCCACGATGATGGCCGACACCAGCTTGAGGTACTCGGCCGGGAGGTGGGCGCGCAGGGCGAGGGCGATGATGAAGCGGTAGACCACGCTGCCCACCAGCGCCGCCAACGCCTTGAACCACATACGGGAGCTGCGTGCGGTACCCAGCAGCGTCTCGCCGATGATGAGCGAGGCCAGCCCGATGACCACCATGCTGTTGCCGATGCTGATATCCACCGAGCGCTGGTACTGCGCCAGCACCGAGCCGCCCAGCGCCGTGAGCGCGTTGGACAGGCACAGCCCGACGGTGACGGTGAAGGCGGTGTTGATGGAGCTGGCCCGCACCATGTCGGCGTTGTCGCCGGTGGCGCGGATGGACAGGCCCAGCCGCGTGCCGAGGAACAGCACCAGCATCCCGCAGCCGAACAGGGCAAAAAAGCCGGTGAGCAGCAGCTCATAGGGACTGTCCTCGCCCATCAGGTCGCGGGCAATGGTAAAGGCCGTGACGGTTTTGAGCATCGGTACGTTGGAGGAGTAGCCCATCACCGCCAGGTTGACGGTGTACAGCCCGGTATCGGTCACGATGCCGGCCAGAATGGAGGGCACGCCCATGCGGGTCTGCAAAAAGGCGGTAACGAACCCGGCGGCGGCCCCGGCCAGCATGGCCAGCACAAAGCCCAAAAAGGGATGCCCGGCGATGGCCGCGGTGGCCGATACCGCCGCGCCCAGGGCGAAGGCACCGTTGGTGGTCATATCGGCGATGTTCAGCACGCGGAAGCTCAAAAACAGCGCCAGAGCGACCAGAGAGTACACGCAGCCCAATTCCAGCGCGTTGAACACGATGGCGGAACTCAACATGGAAAGAACTCCTTTACGGCAGTGTGAAAACCGTTTGCGGCGGCGGACGAAAAACGCATCGCCCGCCGCCGCGGTACAGTGTCAAAGCATTCAGGCCTCGTCGCTGATGCTGGTGGTGACCTCCTGATAGGTGGCGGCCAGCGCCTGCAGCGGGGTCGGGTCAACGTTCAGCTGCTCGGCGACCTCGGTGTTGACGTAGACGTTGCCGCTGGGCAGGATCGTGTAATCCGCCGGCACCGTGCCGCTTTCCAGCGCGTCCGCCGTGATGTCGGCGGTGACGGTGCCCAGGTCCACATAATCCACGCTGACGCCGGCGAAACCGCCCGCCATGGCGAAGGTGTCGGCGCCGGCGTAGTAAAGGATGCCGGCCTTGGCGAGCTCCTCGCCCACAAAAGCAGCCTGGGTCATGATGGTGTTGTCGGTCGGGGTGAACACGGCCTGCACGCCGTCGGCGACAAGGGCGGCCACCGCATCGGGGATCTCGGAGCCAAGAGAGGCAGTGGCCTCATAGTAGGTGATGCCGGCGTTCTCCAGGTACGCCTTGGCATCCGCGATGGGCACCTCGGAGCTGTCCTCGGAGTTGGAGTACAGCAGACCGACCTTGCTCAAATCAGGGTCCATGGCCTGCATCATCTGCATCACCAGCTCGGTGTCAAGCGCATCGGAGGTGCCGGTGACGTTTTCCGTATCGGTCAGGTTCGCGGTCTCGGGATAGGAGATGGCGGCGTAGATGACCGGGACCTTGCTCTCGGCACGGTTCACGATGGGCACGGCGGCCGGCGTGGCGATGGGGATGATGGCGTCAAACCCGTCGCTGAGCACCTGCGCGGCGATCTGGTCCGTCTGGGCGGCATCGGCGTTGCAGTTGAACACCTCGTAGGCAAGGCCCCTGGCCTCCAGCTCCGCCACGATGGCGTCGCAGATCATATCCAGCGATGCATGCTTCACCCACTGCACGACGGCGACCCGCTTCGCGGCGGCCGGCTCGGCGGCGTCGTCAGCGGCGGTGTCGGGGGCATCGGCGGTGTCGGCAGCGTCGGACGTGCCGGCGGCGTCATCGGCGGCCGGGGCAGCGGTGTCGGCGGAAGCGCCGCAGGCGGCCAGAGAGAGCATCATGGCCGCGGCCAGCGCGAGAGAAAGCAGTTTTTTCATGGGAATATACCTCTTTTCCAAAATCAGTTTGGTGTGGATGGCGGACGGTGTCAAGCAGCTGCGCGCCGCCATCGCTTGAAATAATAGCGGTTCATACGGCCTTTCCCCCTTTTCTGCGGACAGGGGTACAAAAAAACTGCCCCTGTACATTCGTACAAGGACAGGTAAATGCAAACCTGCGGTGCCACCTTGTTTGCCATGCCGCGCATGGCCCCTCACGGAGAGCCAACACTCTCCCGCCCTGTAACGGGGGCTGCCGTCAGTGGATACTAAGGACTTGCCGTCCGTTTCCCCGTGCCCTCAGCGAACCATTTGTCTGCGCCGCTCTCCGCCCCGTTCCCAGCATCGGGGGCTCTCTGTGGGTGCGCTTGCAGTTTTACTTTCGCTTCATCGGTTTAAAGCATTTATAGCACGCGCCGCCGGCTTTGTCAAGCGGGTGCGGCAAATTTTTTTTGCATTTTTTTGCGCTGCGCGTGCCGGCGTTATTTTTTGCCAAAGATTTTTGCAAGACGCGCCCGCCCCGCGGCCGGCGCGCAGGCCGTGTGCACGAACGCCATCCCGGCGAACAGCGTGACGGCCAGCGCCCGCCAGACGAACCACCCGTGCTGGATGCTGTGCGTGCGCAATACCAGGAACCACAGCGGCGCCAGCAGCGCGACCAGCCCCAGCGGCAGGGCCCGGGCCAGCGCCGCCTTGCTGCGCACACACAGGGCAAAGGCGGCCGCGGCCAGCAGGACGGCGAGGACCAGCGGCCAGAACAGGCCGCGCTCCGCCAGCGCGGAATATACAAACTGTATAATATTACGCCATGTCAATTCCATGCCGCGCCAGGTGTCGGCGGCGGTGCGCACGGCGATCTGGCGCACGGCGTCGACGACGATGTCCTGCCCGGTCACCAGGCCGGCCAGCGGCCATTTGAGCGCCCAGCACACCGCGTAGCCGCCGCCCCAGCCCAGGGCCGCGGCGGCCACCGCCGCGCACTGCGGCGCCCCGGCGCGCAGGCGCTGCATGGGGCGCAGCAGCCAGCAGGTCAGCGGCAGGCCGAGCGTGAGCAGCGGCGTGACCAGCAGGTCACAGAAGGCGGTCGCCGCCCCCAGCGCGACCATGCCCAGGCACAGGGTCCAGACGTCGCGGTGGCGCCAGAGCACCCATACGCAGCCCGCGTAGGCGATGGCGAAGGTGGTAAAAAATTGCAGCTGCCGCGGCACGAACCATACGCTGACCAGCAGCTGGCTGGCGGCGAACCACACCGCCGCGCGCCCACCGCAGCGCTTGTACAAAAGGCGGCAGACGGCGGCGAACAGCAGCGCCAGGACGAGGTAGTTGACCGCCCGGATCTGCGCGTAGGTGAGCACCAGCAGCAGCGGCCGCAGCCAGATCAGGTACCCGTGCCAGTAGCGCGCGTAGGAGAAAGGCTCGAGCGTGATATCCGTGTCCGGGTGGCCCTCGGCGCCCTCGGCGATGGCGCGGCGGTCCAGGTACTCGGCCAGGTCGGCGCCCAAGGTCTCGAAGTTGTCGGGGTTGTAGGCGGTGTTGGTCATCACCGCCGTCAGCGGGTCGGTCTCGTCGGCGGTGGCGGCCTCGAACAGCATCAGCGTGTCGGTATAATTGTCCATCTGGAACAGCTTGAAGCCGAAATATTCCGGGTAGAGGCCTTCCCTTTCGATCAGCGCTGCCGACGGGGCCAGATGCGCGCGCACCGGCGTGCCGGGCACAGCATACGCGCCCAGCAGCAGCGCGAACAGCACGGCCACGGTGCCAAACAGCACCAGTGCCGCGCGCAGCGCGAATCTTTTCGGGGTACGGTCCGCCATGTTCGGCCCCCTGCGGGAAATACTTTACCCACATTATAGGCCAAACGGCGGCCGCTTGCAAGGGGCAAGGCCTAGCGCGCGTCCGCCTGGCGCGACACCGACAGCACGATGCCCATCTCGCCCAGCAGCATCATCAGGCTGGTGCCGCCGGAGGAGAAGAACGGCAGGCTGATGCCGGTGTTGGGGATGGTGTTGGTGACGACGGCGATGTTCAGGATGGCCTGCAGCACCACCTGCACAACAAAGCCGACGCAGAGCAGCGCGCCGAATTTGTCCCGCGCGCGCACGGCAATGGACATCCCGCGTAAGAGCAGCAGCAAAAACAGCACGATGACCAGCGCCGCGCCGATGAAGCCGAGCTCCTCGCACAAAATGGAAAAGATGAAATCGTTCTGCGGCTCGGGCACATACAGGTATTTCTGGCGACTGTTGCCAAGGCCCAGTCCGGCCGCCCCGCCCGACGCGATGGCATACAGGCTCTGGATGGTCTGGTGCCCGGCGCCCAGCGGGTCCAGGAAGGGGTTCTGCCAGCTCTCGACGCGGGACATGGCGTAGGGCACGAGCTCCGGCAATGCCACCACCGCCGCCGCGATGGCCGAGGCGCCCAGCGCCCCCGCCAGCGCGAACCACTGCAGCCCGGTGCCGCCCACGAACATCAGCACCGCGCCGATGCACAGGATGATGAGCGTGCCGGAAAGGTGCGGCTCCAGCAGCATCAGCACGGCCACCGCGCCCAGGATAACGGCGAACGGCAGCACGCCGGTCAAAAAGGTCTTCATGCGGTCATGGTTGAGCGAGATGATGTGCGCGAACACCAGCACCACGGCGAACTTGGCGATCTCGCTGGGCTGCAGGGTGCCAAGGCCGGGGATCACGATCCAGCGCTTGCAGCCGCTGTACTCCGGCATGAACAGCACCACCACCAGCAGCGCGAGCGATACGCCCAGCAGCGGCCAGGCCAGCTTGTGCCAGACGTGATAGTCCACCAGCGACGCCGCGTACATGGCCGCCACTCCCAGCGCCGCGAACAGCAGCTGCGGGCGGATGTAGGTGTAGGCGCTGCCAAAGCGGTACAGCCCCACCGCGTACCCGGCCGAGAACAGCATGACCAGCCCGTAGCACAGCAGCGTGAGCAGCAGCACCAGAAACGGCACGTCCAGCCCCGGCTGGGCGGCCAGGCGGCGCAGCGCCCCCGCGCGGCTTCGCGCCGCCGGCGGGGGCGCCGGAGCTGCGGCGCCGAACAGCAGCGTATCCATACAAAAACCCCTCCCCCGCATTTAGTGTACGCGGGGCAGGGGCACGGCATGCACAACGGCGCCGGTTTTGGGCCTTAGTAGGTGGTCAGCGTGGTGTTGGGGAAGTAGTGCAGCAGGATCTGGTCATAGCTCCAGCCATTGCGGGCATAGCCGATGGCGCCCCACTGGCTCATGCCGCAGCCGTGGCCGTAGCCGTAGACGTCGAACAGGAAGCAGTCGGTCTCGGCGTCATAAGCAACGGTAAAGCACTGGCTGCGCAGGCTGCGCCCGTCCACGCTCTGCCCGGCGAGCAAGGTCTCGCGGAAATAAGTACCGCGCATCGAGGTGTTGGGCCCGCTGTCCGGGCCGACCTGGATGCGGCTGACCCAGCCGTACTCGTTGGCCGAGAGGATGTGGAACCAATCGTTGGGGTCCACATCGGTCAGGTCGATCTCCAGCTTTTCTTTAAAGCGCTCCAGCAGCGTGGCGCGGGCAAAGCGGGCCGTGCCGCTGGTGGCGCCGTTGGTGTTCCAGTGGGTGGCGACGTCCTTGTCATAGGGGCTGTCCACCGGCTGCAGGTAGGGGCGGTCGCCGCCCCACACATCGGCCGAGGAGGCCGTGCCGGTGCTGGCCGAGGCAAAATACGGCGTAAAGGCGACGCCGCCGTTGTAGCTGACCAGCACATGGGCCACCTCCTGCGCGGCCTGCAGGGCCGTGGCGCCGGGCGCGGCGCCGTACACCGAGGGGTAGCCGCCCTGGCTCAGGATCCAGCAGTGGGTGGCCACGCACTGGGCCTTGCAGGCCTCCAGCGGGGCGGTGGGGCCGAGCTCGTTCTGGGTCACCATGGCCAGGCACTGCACCAGGTCCAGGCTCTGGGCGCTGCCGTTCATCGTCACGTTGATGGTCTCGCCGTCCGGCGCGCTTTGGGCCGGGGGCTCGGCGTTCTCGCCGCCGTCCGGGCTTTCGCCGCCTTCGCCGCTTTCGCCGTCCGGGGCCTCGCCGGCTTCGCCGTCGGGGGCGTCGGCGTTTTGGCCGTCGCCGGTCTCGCCGCCGTCAGCGCCGTCGGTGGAGGGCGCGGTGGTGGGCAGAGGCACCACAGCCTCGGGCAGGGCGGCCTCCTGCTGGGGCAGGGTGCCCTCGGCACCCTGGCCGATCTCGCTCTCGGCGGCGCCGGCCTGCCCGGCGATGTCGGTCAGGCCCGCCAGCATGACCTCGTCCGCCAGGTTGAGCAAAGCGTCGGTCTGCTGCTGCAGGCCGGCGATCATGTCGCCCATGGCGTCCAGATTCTCGCCGTCGCTGCCGGTGCCGCTGTTCTGCGCCTCGACCTCGGAACGGTCCGCCGCGTGGCGCTCCAGCTGCTCGGTCAGCAGGCTGTGCAGGCTGGGCGCGGCCTGCCCGCTGGCCGCGTACTGGGCGGCCGTGCGCAGCGGGGCGGCGGCCTCCGTCACAGCCGAGGCGCTCAACGAGGGCGACTCGGTCGCCTTGATCAGGCGGCCGGTCACGCACAGGCGGGTGCCGTCCGGCTCGTCCGCAGTCAGGGTGAGAAAATGCGCGCCCGCCCCCGGCTGTACGCTGGTGTCGAACAGGCTGCGCGTCTGCGCGCCGAGCGTGAAGGCCAGATAATCGTAGTAGTTGGAAAGGTCGCCGTAGGCGGTGGGGTCAAAGGCGGTGGCGCCGGTCTCGGCGGGGTCCACCTCATACACCGCAAACACCTTGCAGCGGTAGTGCTCGTCGGGCAAATACAGCGTAAAACCGCTGTTTTGCTGCAAGGTCTCGAGGTCGGTAAAGGCCTGCAGGCCATCCGCAAAGCGGATGACGGTATGCCCCGGCACGGCGGCGGTCAGGTAGTTGGCGCTGGCCAGCGCCGGCGGCGCGGGGGCGTCCTCGTCAGCTGCGGCGGCCGCCGCGGCGTCGTCGATATAAAGCAGCTGCCCCGCCTGCCCGGGGAAATCAAGATACCCCAGCACGCCGCTGCGCTTTTGCTGCGCCGCGGCCAGGTATTCGGCGGCCTGCTCGTCGTGGCGGACGGTGCCGTAGGTGCGGGGGCTGGGCTCCTCGCCCAGGTGGCCGCGGAAATACAGCCACAGCCCGGCGGCGCCCGCCGCCAGTGCCAGCACGAAAAAGACGAGCAGGAACACCACCAGCCGGCGCTGCCGGCGCTCGCGCTTTTCCACCATTGCCAGGCTGCGGCTGCGCAGCATGGCGGCGGCCGGGTCCGGCGCCGCGGGCGGCTGGCCGCCTTTGCGGGCCTTGCCGTGCGGTGCGTCGACGCCGCCGGCAAACAGCAGGTTGGCGGCGTCCGTCATCTCCTGCGCGCTGTGCAGCGGCGCGCCGCCGGTGGGGGCGGGGATGTCGGGCGTAGGCAGGGTGAAATCGGGGTCGGTGTCACGATCCAGCAGCGAGGGCGCGGCCGGCACGGCGGAAAAACCATTGGGCGCGGGGGCTGCTGCGGGCCCGGCGGGCGCCGCCGGCGCGGGGGCGACGGTGACGTCGCTGTCATCGTCCTCAAAGGCGATGGTGCCGCCGGGGGCCGCGTTCCAGCTCTGCTCGGCGGCGGCATGGGCGGCTGCGGCCAGGCGGGCGCTGTCCGGGTGTGGCTCCGGCAGCGGCGCGTCGATGTCCAGCGCCGCGCCCAACGGCGCCGCGCCGGACGCTGCGGGGGCGGCGTCAAAATCCAGCATCGGCTCATAGTCACGGCCGGCCGCCTGCACGGCGGCGGTGCTGCCCGGCTGGCCGGCGGGGCGCACGGCCCGCAGCCGCCGGGTCGAGAAGCGCGTGGTATCGCCCACATCGCGCCGCATCGGCTCGGCAACGCCCAGCGGCGGACGTTCCCGCCCGGGGCGGAAGGTGATGCCGCCCTCCGGCAGGGTCAGGCCCAGCACGCGGCGGCGCAAAAGGTCCAGCAGCCAGTTGCCCAGCGCCGCGTCATTCAGCTGCGGGTCCACGGGCACGGCGGCGGCGCCGCGCTTGTCACACACCAGCACGAAGGGCGCCTGCCCCACGGCGGCCGGCATATACAGCACCGCAAGGTCGGCGCCGGCGACCGAGAACGCGGCCGCGGCGCGCCCCGCCGCCGCCTGCACGGCGTCGCCGGGGCATTTTTGCAAAATCGAGGCCGGGGTCACGATGCGCGCGGCCTTGCCGGCGTCCAGGTAGGAATCGTGGCCGAAATCGAACACCGCCTCGCTGTGGGCCAGCGGCCGCAGCAGCGCGCCCAGCAGGCGGCCGGTGGTCTCGTCCGCCGCCGCCACCAGGCACCGCTTTTGCAGCAGCGCGTCCAGCGCGGCCTGGGCCAGGCTCACCTCGCCCTCGGCGTACAAAGCGTCGCCGAACTGCGGGCGCAGCTTGGCACACCACTGCTCGCAGTATTCGCGCGCCATGGTGCGGGTGGGCGCGCTGACCTGCACGCACACGGCATACTCGCCGTCGCGCTCCAGCAGGCGCAGACCGGGGCAGCCGGCCTGGCGGGCGGCGCGCAGCACGGCGGCCACCTGCGCCCCCGGCATACCAAAAACGCGTAAAATTTGCTGATGGCTTGGTAACATCGTTGCACCTCTATGCTTTTAAACGTTCTTGCGCTTTTAAATGTCCATTTCCGCAAACGGCGCCTCGGGCGCAAGGTGCCGGGCATCCGGCGCCGGCAGGCCCAGCGCCATGCGGCGCAAAAGGTCCAGTGCGTACAAGGCGGCGCGGGTGCGGATGATCGGCCGCTCGCCGTAGCCGCCCAGCGCCAGCCGGTACAGCCAGGCCTCGCCGCTGCGCGCGTCAAAGCCGGCCACATATACGGTGCCCACCGGCTTGCCCGGCAATGCACCGCCCGGCCCGGCGATGCCGGTGATGCCCACCGCCAGCTCGGCGCCGGACAGCTGCGCCGCGCCGCGTGCCATGGCCACCGCCACCGGCCCGGAATAAACAGTGTATCGCTTTAAAATGTCGTCCTGTACAGACAGCAGCTGCCTCTTGGCGGCTTCGGCATAGGTCACAAAGCCGTAGCCGAACACATCGCTCGCGCCCGGCGCCTCGGTCAGCAGCTGGGCGGCCAGGCCGCCGGTGCAGCTCTCGGCCGTCGCGGCGTGCAGGCCCTTCTCCTTTAAAACGCGCACGACCGTCCAGGCCAGGCCCGGCACGTCGACGTCATAGGCATCGTCGCCGAGAACGGCACGGAACTTTTCCAGGTACGCATCACACATCGCCTCGGCCGCGGCGGCGGTTTCGGCGCGGGCGGTCACGCGGATCTCGCTCTCGCCGACCTTGCAGTAGATGGCGGCGGTGGGGTTGGCGCTCTCAAACAGCGGCGCCGCCTTGCTGGCGATGCTGCTCTCGCCGCCCAGCACGCGCAGCGTGCGGCTGCGGATGGTGCAGCTCTGGCGCTGCTCCAGCCGCGGGCGCACCTGCTCGCGCCACATCGCTTCCATCTCGCGCGGCACGCCCGGCATCAGCGCCGCGCAGTGCCCGGCCGCGTCCTCCAACCAGACGCCGGGGGCGGTGCCGTGGGCGTTGGGCAGCGCGCAGCTCGGCCCGCCCGGCGCCGGCACAAAGGCCTGTTTGCGGTTGTTGGGCGTCGGGGCGCGGCCGGTGCGGGCAAAAAAGTCCACGATATGCTGCCACTGGACCTCGTCAAAGGCCAGCGGCACCCCGAAGGCCTCGGCCACCGTCTCCCTGGTCAGGTCGTCGGCCGTGGGCCCCAGCCCGCCCGAGAACACCAACAGCTCGCTGCGGGCACGCGCGGCCGTCACCAGCGCGCGCAGGCGGCCGGCGTTGTCGCCCACCACATGCTGGTGCAGCACGCTGATGCCCAGCTCGGCCAGCTCGCGGCTCAAAAATCGGGCGTTCGTGTTGACGATATCGCCGAGCAGCAGCTCGGTGCCCACACAGATGATCTCGGCGGTCATGGCGTCTCCTTACCAAATCACAAAACCGGCGCGCCGGCGCGGATGGGGACCTTCTCCACCGCCGCGGCCGCCGCCTGCTCCAGCGCCGGCAGGTCCGGCATGGCCGCCTCGGCGGCCATGATTTCGCGCAAAACCGGCCGCGTCTTGGGGTGGGCGGGGGTGAACACGGTGCAGCAGTCCTCAAACGGCAGGATGGAGGTCTCAAAGGTGCCGATGCGGCGGGCAATGTCGACGATCTCTGTTTTGTCCATGCCGATGCAGGGGCGCAGCACCGGCAGGTCCTGCGCGGCGTCGGTGCAGACCAGCGCCCCCATCGTCTGGCTGGCCACCTGGGCCAGGCTCTCGCCGGTGATGAGCGCCTCCAGCTC
>CANRLV010000062.1 GCA_947631565.1 uncultured Gemmiger sp.
ATGGCCATCAGGCGGGTGATGCCGCCCTCGACCTCGATCTCGGTGATGATGTCCGCCTTGGACAGGCCGTACTGCGGGCGGGCCTGGGTGATGTTGTTGATCATCACGGCCAGCGGGCGCTGGTTGACGGCGTAATCGGCGTCGCGCGCGGCGCCGGTGAGCATATTGGGCTCATACGGGGGCGGGGTGGGGGTGGGCGCCGGCGTCGGCTCGGCGGGCTCGGTGACGGACGGCCCCTCGGGGACGGTGCCGGCGTTCTCGGGGTGCCGGCTGCAGGCGGCGAGCAGCACGCAGGCGGTGAGCAGGGCCAGCAGGCAGAGAAGGGTACGTTTCATGGCAGGGACCCTCTTTCGCATTTTTCTTTTCCTTGCCGGGCGCGGCCCGGTTTTTTTCTTACTTTTTATTGTACCTGCTTTGCCCGGGTTTGTAAAGGCGAAAAATCGGTTTTTTACAACTGTCTGCCGCCGGGCTTACCGGTTGACATTTGCCGCCGTGTGGGCTACCATAGGGATAAATCCAGCTGTATAGGGACGGAAAGCGGGGCATTTTTCCATGGAATACGGGTTCATCGGCTGCGGCAACATGGGCGGCGCGGTGGCGCGGGCGGTCTGCAAGGGCGCCGGCGCCGCGAGCGTGCTGCTGTCGAACCGCACCCCCGCCAGGGCGGACGCGCTGGCGAGGGAGCTTGGCTGCCGCAGCGCCGGGGCGGACAACGCCGCCGCGGCGCGCTGTGACTTTGTGTTTTTGGCCGTCAAGCCGCAGATGATGGCGGATATGCTGGCGGGCATCGCCCCGGTGCTGGCGCAGAACCCCGGCGGCGTGCTGGTCACGATGGCGGCGGGGCTGACTGTCGTCCGCGTGCGGGAGCTGGCCGGCGTGCCCCACACCTGCCCCGTCATCCGCATCATGCCCAACACGCCGGCGGCCGTGGGCGCGGGAATGATCCAGTACTGTGCCGATGCCGTGCCGCCGGAGATGCTCGAACGGTTTTTGGCGGCGATGGCCCCGGCCGGCTGCCTGGACGCGGTGCCGGAGAAGCTGATGGACGCCGCCAGCGCCGTGTCCGGCTGCGGGCCGGCGTGGGCCTTCCAGTTTTTGGAGGCGCTGGCCGACGGCGGCGTCGCCGCCGGGCTGCCGCGGCAAAAGGCGCAGCTGTATGCCGCGCAGATGCTGTACGGCGCCGCCAGACTGGCGCTGGAGACGGGGCAGCACCCGGGCGCCTTGAAGGACGCCGTGTGCAGCCCCGGCGGCTCCACCATCGAGGGCGTGCGGGTGCTGGAGGAGAGGGCTTTCCGCAGCGCCGTGACCGACGCCGTGCTCGCCGCCTTTGCAAAAACCAGGGAGCTGGGCAAACAATAAACAGGACAGAGGTGCCGCGTATGCGCATCGTGATAAAAATCGGCTCGAGCACTCTCACCCACCCGGGCGGCCGGCTGGACATCCGCCACACCGAGCGGCTGGTCAAGGTGCTGAGCGACCTTAAAAATGCCGGGCACCAGGTGGTGCTGGTCTCGTCCGGCGCCATCAGCATGGGGGTGGGCAAGCTGGGGCTCGACCGCCCCGCCGATATGCCCACCAAGCAGGCGGCGGCTGCCGTCGGCCAGTGCGAGCTGATGTACACCTATGACCGCCTTTTCGCCACCTACAACCACACGGTGGCGCAGATGCTGGTCACGCAGGAGGACTTTACCCGCCCGCAGCGCCTGTACAACCTGGGCAACACGCTCTACCGCCTGCTGGAGCTGGGCGTGCTGCCGGTCCTCAACGAGAACGATTCCATCGCCACCGAGGAGATCTCGGTCGGTGAGAACGACACATTGAGCGCCCTCGTCGCCAAGTATGTGCAGGCGGACCTGCTGGTGCTGCTCAGCGACATCGACGGGCTGTACACCGCCGACCCCCGCGCCGACGCGGGCGCCCGCCGCATCCCCCTTGTGGAGGAGATCACGCCGGAGCTCGAGGCGCTGGCCGGCGGCGCCGGCAGCGAGCGCGGCACCGGCGGCATGGCCACCAAGCTGACCGCCGCCCGCCTGGCCACGGCGGCCGGGGTCGAGATGGTGATCGCCAACGGGGCCGACGCCGAACAGCTGTATGACATCGTGGCCGGCAGGCCGGTGGGCACCCGCTTCGCCGCCCGGCCGCGCCGGGAAGGAGAAACGCATGACCACGCTTGAAACGCTGCAGGCCGCGCAGGCCGCCAAAACGACGCTGGCCCTGACCGACGGCGCCGCCCGCAAGGCCGCGCTGCGGGCGATGGCCCAGGCCCTGACCGCCCACGAGGCGCAGATTTTGGCCGCCAACAGGCAGGATCTGGACGCCGCGCGCGGCCAGCTGAGCGAGGTCCTACTGGACCGCCTGGCCCTGAACGCGGACCGCCTGGCCGGCATGGCCGCCGGCATCATGACCGTCGCCGACCTGCCCGATCCGGTGGGCGCGCGTCTTGATCGCGTCGTGCGGCGCAACGGCCTGGTGATCGAGAAGGTCGCCGTGCCGATGGGGGTCATCGCCGTCATCTACGAGAGCCGCCCCAACGTCACGTCGGACGCCGCCGCCCTCGCCCTCAAGGCCGGCAGTGCCTGCGTGCTGCGCTGCGGCAGCGAGGCCTGGCGCAGCTGCAACGCCATCACCGCGGCCCTGCGTGAGGGGCTCAAGACCGTCGGCCTGCCCGAGAGCTGCATCGCCCTGGTGGAGGACACCGGCCGCAACAGTGCCGCCGCCCTGATGACCGCCGACGGCCTTGTCGACCTGCTCATCCCGCGCGGCGGGGCGGGGCTCATCCAAGCCTGCGTGCAGAACGCCACCGTGCCCTGCATCCAGACCGGCACCGGCATCTGCCACGTCTATGTCGACGCCGCCGCCGACCTGAAAAAGGCGCTGGCCATCGTCGAGAATGCCAAGACCAGCCGCCCCGGCGTGTGCAACGCCGAGGAGGTGCTGCTCGTTCACCAAAAGGTGGCGGCGGCGTTCTTGCCGGCGCTGTACAAGCGGCTGGTCGAAAAGCGCAAAAAGGCCGGGCAGACCCCGGTGGAGCTGCGGCTGGACGCGCGCGCGGCCGAGCTCATTCCCGGCACGCCAGCCGGCGAGGGAGATTTTGACACCGAGTTTTTGGATTATATCTTGGCCGTGGCCGTGGTCGACAGCGTGGACGAGGCCGTCGCCCACATCGCCGCCCACTCCACCCACCACAGCGAGGCCATCGTCACCGAGGACCGCGCGGCCGCCGCCCGCTTTACCGCCGCCGTGGACAGCGCCGCCGTCTACGTCAACGCCAGCACCCGCTTTACCGACGGCGGTGAGTTCGGCCTTGGCTGCGAGATGGGCATCAGCACGCAAAAGCTGCACGCCCGCGGGCCCATCGGCCCCGCCGAGCTGTGCAGCTACAAGTACATCGTTTACGGCAGCGGCCAGACGAGGTAAAATAAGCTTCCCCCCTCGGGGGAAGGCGCCTGCGCGCAGCGCAGACGGATGAGGGGATGGGGCGGCTTGCTTTGGCCCCTCATCAGTCAGCGCCGTAAGGCGCTGACAGCTTCCCCCGGAGGGGGAAGCCTAAAAAGGGGCGCGCCCGGATGGGCGCGCCCCACCAGACTGTCAAAAAAGAACGATTTCAAATCCATCGTCCTCGGCGGGCGTGTACCGACGAGGACGATACCTCTAGAGCAAAAAATGTCGTTCGAGTCGCCTCTGGGCATGAGAACGATATTTTTTGCGACGGGGTGTGTCCAAGAGAGGGGTGCAGGCGGACCGGCGCAGCCAGTAACGCCGAACCCCTCTTTTGCAGCGTGTCGAATTTTTCGACACGCTGAAGGGGCGCGCCCGGATGGGCGCGCCCCACGATTTTTGTTTTGCGTCAGCCGATATTCATGTCGACGGCGGTAGATACTCCGTTGACGTGGCCGCTGCCGGTGTACTGCCAGATCTGGTAGCCGTATTTGAAGTCGAGCGTATCGCGGTACTGCGCGATCCAGATGCGGTACTTGCTGATGTTGGCAAAATTCAGGTTGTTGTAGAACCAGCTCGCGTAGCTGTACACGCCGGGCGTGTAGCCGGAGTTGCGGATGGTCTCGCAGAAGGCGACGGCGCAGGCGGTGCGCTCGGCGGCGCTCAGGCCATCGGCGCGGCCGCTGTCGTTGGCGACCTTCTCGGTGTCATACCAGACGCCCATCGGCAGGCTGTAGCCGCTGACCAGGCTCAGCACCATGCTGGCCTCCTGCACGGCCTCCTCCTCGTTGACGGCCTGGCTGTAGAAGTACACGCCCACGCGCAGCCCGGCGGCGATGGCGCCCTGGATGTTGCGGCGGTAGGCGCTGTCCTCGACCAGCGCGCCGCTGCCGTAGCCGCGGTAGCCGACGCGGATGATGGCCCAGTCGATGCCGTCCGCCTTGACGGCGTTCCAGTCGATGTTGAGCTGGTATTTGGAAACGTCGATGCCGCGGCTGGAAGCGCCCAGCACGCCGGAGGCGCTGAACTCATACAGAACGCCCTGGATCACCTGCGAGCCGGTGACCGGCTGGTGGGTGGCGGGGTCATAGTAATAGGTATTGCCGTCAATGTTCTGCCAGCCGACGTACTCATACTGGACCGTCTCGCTGCTGCTGACGTCAAAGCCATAGTCCGCCAGGTCGGCGGCCGCGATGGTCTGCGGCCAGCCGGCGGTCGGGTCCGTCGGCGTGGGGGCCGGCGTTTCGGTCGGCACCGGGGTGGGCGTCGGGGTCGGCTCCGGCGTCGGCTCGGGGGTCGGCGTCGGCGTTTCGGTCGGCTCCGGAGTGGGGGTCGGGGTCGGCTCCGGCGTCGGCTCCGGGGTCGGGTCACCGTCGGTGGCCAGGGTCATCAGCCAGCCGCCGGCGGGCGCGTGGGCACGCGCCAGCGTGGTGCGGGCCAGCGGCATCACAAAGCCGTCGGCCGCCGGTCCGTGCCAGGCCGCCGGGGCGGCGCCCTCGCGCACGGCGCCGGTCAGCGTATCGCCGTCATAGGTGGGCCTGTAGGCGGTCGAACGGCCGTCCTTGAGCACCAGATACCCGTTGCCGTCGGTCTTGGCGGTGTACACGGTCGTGCGGCCCACCTCGACCTGGGCGCTCTCGGCGAAAGCGACGGTGTCCTTGACCTCCTCGGCGATGGGGGCGCCGCCGCCGTTGCCGAAGCTGGAATCCTCGACGCTCTCGGTGACCTGGCTGGCCTGCTTGATCTCCTTCTTGACGGCCTCGATGTCGGCCTTGTACTCGACCTTTTCTTTGACCGTCACCGTCTGCGGCGCGGGCAGGATGTAGGCGCCCTCCAGCGGACCGACGCTGACGGTGTAGTCGCCGGGCTCCACATCCTCGGCCAGCACGGTGCCGGCGGTGGTATTTACGCCGTACTCCTCGGCCTTGCCCTCGGCGTCGGTGATGATGACGGTGCTCTCGACCCCGGTCAGGGGCAGGCGGTCGGGCTCGGCGCCCTCCTCAGCGGGGGCGGCGCCCGGGTCTATGTAGGAAAGCTGCACGCCGATGTCCTGCTGCACCACCGTCGTCTCGAGCAGGATCTCGATGGGGGTGGGGGTGGGCGTCGGCTCCGGGGTCGGCTCCGGAGTCGGGGTCGGCGCCGGCGTTGCCGTAGGTATCGGGGTGGGCGCGGGCGTCGGCTCCGGCAGCGCGCCGGCCACGCCGGCCGCCATCGCGCCGATGCCGAGGCTGGCCAGCATCAGCGCCGCCAGCCCGCCGGCCAATACCTTATAAAGCGGCAGCCGCGTGACCGCGCTGCCGGAAAAATACTGCATGGGATCGTTTTCTCTGCGCATGGTGTCCCCCGTACGAAATGGATATTTCTGTATATTTTCGCTTAAATTTTACATTTTGGACAAAATACAACACCATCATACCCGATTTGACACCGGATTGCAAGAGAAAAGACGCCGAAATATTTGTAAAATTCATCCATTTACTGTGCAGCATTGCGATTCGGGACCCCGTCTTGGGCCTGCGGCAGGTACCAGGCCGTCAGCAGGTCGACGCAGGCGCCGTAGCTGCGCATCCCCAGGGGCTGGTCATAGCTGTGCAGCATCGCCTCGTACACCTGCTCGCCGGTGTCGCGCACCGGGCCCTCCCACCTGGCCCAGTAGGCGTTGTTGGCGGCCAGGTCGGCGCGGGCCGCGGGGCAGAGCACATCATAGACTTCGTTCGCCAGTGTCGGGTCGGCGCTGTACAGGGCGTTGGACAGGTGCAAAAACCCGAACAGCCAGCCGGAATAGGCGTACACCGGCCGCCCGCTTTCGGCGGCGGCGCGGATACCGACGAAGTTGGCCTCCTGCTCGGCGGCAACGCCGCGCTGGTGGGCAAGCTCATGGCAGACGGTGACCGGCAGGAATACCGCCGGGCAGTCGACATTGAGCGTGCTCTCGCCCAACAGCGGGCACAGGTAACCGGTAAAGCCCCAGGCGCTCATCAATTTGGAAAAGAAAGCCGGTTTAGGGCGCCGCTCCGGCCCGGCCAGGAACGGGTATTCGGCGGCAAGGCCGTCATACAGGCCTTGTGTGTCGGCCAGAATGTCCCGCACCGGCACACCGAAGCCGCCGTCCGCTGTGCGGGGTACGGCGCCGGCGCAGGCATTGACCTGCGCGGCAAAATACCGCGCCACGGCGGCCAGGTCCTCGGT
Source organism: uncultured Gemmiger sp. (assembly GCA_947631565.1). Taxonomy (GTDB): domain Bacteria; phylum Bacillota; class Clostridia; order Oscillospirales; family Ruminococcaceae; genus Gemmiger. Next base: position 6,628 of record CANRLV010000062.1, read on the forward strand.
GGCCACCGGCCCGGCGGCGATGCCGGCGCGGGCGGCAAAGCCGGGCACATAGTACTGCGTGCCCCAGAGCGCGCAGACCAGCGCGTAGAGCCACACCAGCAGCGCCGCCAGCCGCACCGCCCAGCCGCCAAGGTCGGCCGGGCGGCCGTGTGCTTTGCGCCAGGCGCAGCGGCCAAGCCCGGCCAGCACCAGCAGGATAAGCAGCACGGCGCCCAGCTCGCAGCCGCTGAAAGGCAGCGGGTCGACAAGGACCGAGAGCAGCCGCTTGGCGGGCATCGAGACGGTATCCACCCACCACGCCATCGCCGCGGCGCTGCCGCGCAGCGCCCAAAACGCGCCCAGCGCCGCCGCCCCGGCGGTGAGCAGGGCCAGCGCGCAGCGGTGATGTTTGGCAAAACGCCGCACGGCAAAGCGCCCCCTTTCGACCTTTTTTACCATTATAAAATAGCCCCGCTTGTTTCGCAAGCGGGGCTCAGCGGATATTTGGACCGTTACCGTTCGAGCAGGGTACGGTATTCCTGCGGCTGGCCGAGGTACTTGTAGGCCGGGCGGATGATGCGGTTGGCGTAGAGCACCTCCTCCACGCGGTGGGCGCACCAGCCCGGCACACGGGCGATGGCGAACAGCGGCGTGTACAGGTCCTCGCTGATGCCCAGCATACGGTAGATGAGGCCGCTGAACAGATCGACGTTGGCACACACTTTTTTGGGGCCGCGCTTCTCGGCCGCGAACACCTCCGGAGCCAGCCGCTCGATGCTGCACAGCATCTCGTACTCCTCGTCAAAGCCCTTGTCATAGGCAAGCTTTTTGGCGTGGGTCTTTAAGATCTGGGCGCGCGGGTCGGACAGGGTGTAGACGGCGTGGCCGATGCCGTAGATGAGCCCCGAGCCGTCGCCGGCCTCCTTGCGCATGATGCGGCGCAAAAGGTCCCGCACCTCGTCGTCGTCGGTGGGGTCCTGCACGTTCTGCAAAATGTAGTCCAGCTGGTGCATGACACGCAGATTGGCGCCGCCGTGCTTGGGGCCCTTGAGCGCCCCGATGGCGGCCGAGATGGCGGCGTAGGTATCGGTGCCGGAGCTCGACAGCACGCGGCAGGTAAAGGTCGAGCAGTTGCCGCCGCCGTGGTCGGCGTGGACCAGCAGGCACAGGTCCAGCAGGCGCGCCTCCTCATGGGTGAAGCGCTGGTCGGCACGGTAGGTGGAGAGGATATGCTCGGCCGTGGACTGCCCCTCGGTCGGCAGATGGAAGAACATGCTGTTGCGGTCATACACGCGCCGCTTGATCTGGTAGGCGTTGACCATCATCGTCGGCAGCTCGGCGATCAGGTTGATGGACTGGCGCAGGATGTTGGGCAGGCTCAGGTCGTCGACGTGCTCGTCATAGCTGTACATGGCCAGCACGCTGCGGGCCATCTTGTTCATCAGATCCGGCGAGGGCGAATTCAAGATCATGTCGTCGGCAAAGCCCTCGGGCAGCTCGCGGTGCTTTTCGAGCAGCTTGCGGAAGGCCGTGTACTGCTCCAGCGTCGGCAGGCTGCCGAACAGCAGCAGCCACACGACCTCCTCAAACATGAAGCGGTCGTGCGCGTCGGCCTCCTGCACCAGCGTGTCGATGTCCACGCCGCGGTAGACCAGCCGCCCCGGGATGGGCCGGGGCACGCCGTTTTCGTCCTTCTCGTAGCCGATGACGCTGGACACGTTGGTGATGCCGGCCAGCACGCCGGTGCCGTCCGGATTGCGCAGGCCGCGCTTGACCCCCAGCCGGTCGGCCACATGGTAGTCAAGGTGCTGGTTGTTCTTCAGATACTCATGGCAGAGCAGCTCCAGCTCATCCGGCTCCAGCGCCGGCACATCGGGGTAAAACATCGCTATGAACCTTTCTGTGGGCAGAGGGCCGTCCCTGCCACTCTGCATCTTTAAAGCATCGTACCCGTTCATTTTATAATACTGTCCTCCCTCTGTCAAGCCGAAAACTTAAAATAGAAATGCATTTTGGCGAAATATGCTTAATTTTATAAAGTTTGGCCCGGATTTTTTGTTTTCTGCTGCAAAACGCTTCGTTGACAAGGGGCGGCAAACCCTATATACTGGAACTTGTGGCGGTGCGCCGCCAACATGAAACATACGCAAAGAGGGTATTTGTATGAAGGCAGTGCTCATCCCCGGCGACGGCATCGGGCGCGAGATCGCACAGAGCGTGCGCGTCATCTCGGCCGCGCTGGATACCGGCATCGAATGGCAGGAGTACGCGGCCGGCGCCGAGTACGCGGCCGCCCACGGCGAGCTGCTCAGCCCCGGCACGCTGGACGCCATCGCGGACTGCGGCTGGGCGCTCAAGGGGCCCACGGCCACGCCCATCGGCAAGGGCTTCCGCAGCATCAACGTGCAGCTGCGCCAGCGCTTTCATACCTATGCGAACCTGCGCCCCGTGCATTCGCTGCCCGGCGTGGCGGCGCGCTTTGAGAACGTCGACCTTGTCATCGTGCGCGAGAACAGCGAGGACCTGTACAAGGGCATCGAATATATGCTGGACGACGATACCGCCAACGGCGTCAAGCTCATCACCCGCGCCGCGTCGGAGCGCATCTGCCGCTTTGCCTTTGCCTATGCGGCCAAAAACGGGCGCAAAAAGGTCACCTGCGTGCACAAGGCCAACATCATGAAGCTGACCGACGGGCTGTTTCTCGACAGCTTCAGAAAGGTGGCGGCCGAATACCCGGCTATCACGGCCAGCGACGTCATCATCGACGCGCTGTGCATGAAGCTCGTGCAGGACCCCGGCCAGTTCGACGTGCTGGTGGCGCCCAACCTCTACGGCGATATCATCAGCGACCTGTGCGCGGGGCTCGTCGGGGGCCTGGGCTTTGCGCCCAGCGCCAACATCGGCGACGCCGTGCGCATCTACGAGGCCGTGCACGGCTCGGCGCCCGACATCGCCGGCCAGAACAAGGCCAACCCCTCGGCCATTCTGATGGCCTTCGCGATGATGCTCGCGGACCTCGGCATGGCCGACAAGGCTGACCGGCTGAACGCCGCCATCGAGGCGCTTGTCGCCGAGGGCAGGACCGTCACCGCCGACATCGGCGGCACCGCCGCGACGACGGAATTCACCGCCGCGCTGGCACAGCGGCTGTGACCGAGTGAAAAAGTAAGAGTGAAAAAGTAAGATGTGCCGCTGGCGCGGCATGATAAAAAGCAAGCATTCTGCCTTGAAGGAGCTGCCATGATGAAACTGCATGACCACGGTGTCTGGCTGGTGGACGGCCGGCTTTCCGGGACCGCCCCGGCGGATATGAGCGAGGCCCGGGGCCGCGCCGGCACCATCGCCCACGGCATTTTAAAAGCGCACAACACCGCCCCCACGATGGCGGACCTGCGCCTCAAATTCGATTCCATGACCAGCCACGACATCACCTATGTCGGCATCATCCAGACCGCCCGTGCCTCCGGCATGGAGCGCTTCCCGCTGCCCTATGTGCTGACCAACTGCCACAACACGCTGTGCGCGGTCGGCGGCACCATCAATGAGGACGACCACCAGTTCGCGCTCTCGGCCGCGCACAGGTACGGCGGCATCTATGTGCCGCCGAGCATGGCCGTCATCCACAGCTACAACCGCGAGATGATGGCCGGCTGCGGCAAGATGATTTTGGGCTCCGACTCCCACACCCGCTACGGGGCCCTCGGCACGCTGGCCGTCGGCGAGGGCGGGGGAGAGCTGGCCAAGCAGCTGGTCGGCCGCACCTACGATATGGCGTATCCCGGTGTGGTCGCCGTGTATTTGACGGGCAAGCCGGCCCCCGGCGTCGGCCCGCACGATGTGGCGCTGGCGCTGGTGGCGGCGACGTATGCGAACGGATACGTCAAGAACAAGGTCATGGAGTTCATCGGCCCCGGCGTGGCCGGGCTCTCGGCCGATTTCCGCAACGGCATCGACGTCATGACCACCGAGACCACCTGCTGGTCCAGCGTCTGGCAGACCGACGCCGTGACCGAAGAATATCTCGCCGCCCGCGGCCGTGCCACCGATTATAAGGAGCTGAAGCCCGCCGATATCGCGTACTATGACGGCTGTATCGAGTTGGACCTTTCCCAAATCGAATGCATGATCGCCCTGCCCATGCACCCGAGCTATGCCTACCCGATCCGCGAGCTCAAGGCCAATGCCAGGGATATCCTGCACGCGGCCGAGGTGCAGGCCAACGAACAGCTCGGCGGCAAGGTCAGGATGGACCTTGCAGGCAAGGTCCTGCCGGACGGGCGCATCGCCGTCGAGCAGGGCGTGGTGGCCGGCTGCTCCGGCGGCACCTATGAGAATCTCTGCGCTGTGGCGAATATTTTAAGGGGCGCCAGCTGCGGCAGCGGCGTTTTCCGCCTGTCGGTCTACCCGGACAGTATGCCCACCTACCTGGAGCTGGTCAAAAACGGCGCGGCGGCGGACATCGTCACGGCCGGCGGCATCTTCCGCGAATGCTTCTGCGGGCCCTGCTTCGGCGCCGGCGATACGCCCGCCAACGGCGAGCTGAGCATCCGCCACACCACCCGCAACTTCCCCAACCGCGAGGGCTCCAAGCCCGGTGAGGGGCAGATCAGTGCCGTGGCATTGATGGACGCCCGTTCCATCGCCGCCACGGCGGCCAACGGCGGCATCCTGACCGCCGCCAGCGAACTGCCGGGCATCGACAGGCTGCCCGCCGCGCCGGTGTATACGTTTGATAAGGGCGTGTACGACAAGCGCGTCTACAACGGCTGGGGCCGGCCGGAGCCGGACCACCCGCTCAAATTCGGCCCCAACATCAAGGACTGGCCGGAGCAGCCGGCCCTCTCGGACGACCTGCTGGTCAAGGTGGTCAGCTATATCACCGACCCGGTGACGACGACCGACGAGCTCATCCCGTCCGGCGAGACCTCCTCCTTCCGGTCCAACCCCCTGCGTTTGGCTGAGTTCACGCTCTCCCGCAAGGACCCGGGCTATGTGCCGGCGGCCAAAGCGGTAAAAGAGGCGGACGAGGCCCGCCGCGCCGGCCGCATCCATGCCGCGCTGGCGGGCGTATACACCGCGCTGGCCAAAGCCGGCTATGCGGACGCGCCGGCCGCCAACCTCGGCTCCGCCATCTATGCCCGCAAGCCGGGCGACGGCTCGGCGCGCGAGCAGGCGGCCAGCTGCCAGCGGGTGCTGGGCGGCGCCGCCAACTTTGCGGGTGAGTACGCCACCAAGCGCTACCGTTCCAACTGCATCAACTGGGGCATACTGCCCTTTGTCGTGGACGAGGCGGCGCCGCTGCAAAAGGGCTGCTACGTCTTTTTGCCCGGCGTGCGCGCGGCGCTCCTGGCCGGGCAGGACGCGCTGCCCGCCGTTGCCGTGCAGGCGGACGGCACCACCGCCGCCTTCACCGTGCGGCTGGGCGCCTTGACCGACGCCGAGAGGCAGATCCTGGCCGACGGCTGCCTGATCAACTACTACAAACAGAAGTAAGCGGGAAGAAGGCATTCGGGTATGAAGGAATGGTTCACGCGCGGCCCGCGCCATATGGGCGACTGGCTGCTGCTGGTGGCGGCGGCGGCGCTGGTCTGGCGCGCCTGCGATGCGCTGCCGGCGCTGGCCGGGGCCGGGCAGGTGCTGCTGGGCATCCTGTCGCCGTTCGCACTGGGGCTGGTGCTGGCCTATATTTTGGATATCCCCACCCGCTTCCTGGCGCAGAAGGTGTTCCGCGGCCGGCGGCTGCCGGCCATTTTGTGCAGCTATCTTTTGCTGTTCGGATTCCTGGCCGCGTTGGTCGGGCTGGTGGTGCCGCAGCTGATGCAGAGCATCAGCCGCTTTATCGGCAGCCTCGACGCCTACAGTGCCACCCTCAACGAGCTGCTGGCCGTCATCCGTGACAATTCCGGCCTCACCACCGCCCGCGTTGAGGATCTGGTAAACTCGCTGGGCGCCGACCTCAAGGGCGTGTTCACCAATATGCTGGGCAGCGCCGGTCAGCTGGCCGGGGCGGCGATGGGCGCCGCCTCCCGCGCTATGGACGTGTTCATCTCGATGGCGGTCAGCGTCTACCTGCTCTCCGGCAAGGAGAGCCTGCTGCACGGCGCGCGCCTGACCATCCGCGCCGCCCTGCCGCCGCGCGCGGCGGGCAGCGTGCTGTCGGTGTGCACGATGGCCAACAGGACCTTTGCCGGCTACATCGGCGGGCAGCTGGTCGACGCGCTGCTCGTCGGCGTCGAGACCTTTGTGCTGATGACGCTGCTGCGCCTGCCCTA
>CANRLV010000063.1 GCA_947631565.1 uncultured Gemmiger sp.
CCTGCAGCGCCGCGTGCACGGCGGCGCGCTGCGGCGTCGGCTGCTGCCAGATGCTGCCCAGCAGGTCCAGCGCCGCCGCCGGGGTGGCGGCCAGCTGCACGGGGTCGGGCGTGACGGCGGGCACCGCCAGCTCCCGCAGCACCGGGGCCAGCGCCGCCGCCATCGGCAGACCGAGCGCGCCCGCGCCGGCCGTGCCGCCGGGCCAGCTCAGCCACAAAAAGCGCCGCGGCGCGGTCAACGCTTTATAGAAGCAGATTTGCTCGCGCACGACGCGGTTCTCAAAGCAGTCGGGCAGGTCGGCGCCCTGGGCGATCATGGCGTCGCGGTCGGCGTTGGTCAAAAGACCGGTGTCGCCGGGCAGCTGCGGGAACTCGCCCTCCGCCAGCCCCAGCACAAAGCAGGCATCCACCTCCGGCAGGCGCATACGGCCGGCCGTGGTGAAGATGACGCTGTCCAGGCTTTGCGGGATGTGCCCCATGTCGGTGGTGCGCAGCAGCAGGCTGAACAGCTCGCCGTATTCCTGTGCGGGCAGCACGGTGTCGGCGGGCAGCAGCTGCACGAGCTCATTGAGCAGAGCGTTGACCACGTTCCATTCCCGCACCGCCTCGTCGGCGGCCGGGTGCTCGCCGCCGGCGCGCAGCTCTGCGGCCAGGCGCTCCAGGCTCGTCTCGGCGCCCAGCGTCTGCAAGAACAGGTAGATCTGGCGCGTCAGCTCGGGCAGGGCGGCGCCGCGCGCGCGCTGCACAAAGCGCTGCGCCCGCCCGACCACAAAGGCCCGCGCCCGCTCGGCGGCGGCCAGCGCCGCCGCGTCCTCGTCGGTCATGGCGCCGTCATAGCCGCCGGGGCTGCGGGTAAAGGGGGCGCGCCAGTCCTCGGCGCGCAGGTCCCAGGTATAGGCGTAGTTCTCCAGCGCCAGCAGGTCCTGCTCCGGCAGGTCGACGAGCCCGGTCTTGATGAGCGCCAGCAGCCCGCGCGTGCCGATGCCGCGGCGCAGGATCTCCAGCGCCGCCGCCACGGCGCGGGCGGGGGCGGTGTTCTCGGGGGTGGTGGCCTCATCGAAAAAGAGGGGGATGTCCTGCAGGCGGAACTCATAGCGGACGGCGGGCAGGTAGAGCGCCGCATCGCGGCAGATGACCGCCATGCGGCTGTAGGGCACGCCCTGCTTCGAGAGCGCCCGTGCCGCCGCGGCCGCGGCCTTGGCCTCCTGTTGGCGGGTATCGGCGACATAGTGCACGATGGCCGGGCGGCCGGCATCGACCATGCACTGCGGCGTGTAGCCGGGGTCGGCCAGCAGCAGACCGAGCTCGGCCAGCACCGGCGTTTCGGCGTGGCGGGCGTCGCCGGTCAGCACCGTGGTGCGGCATTCCACACCCGCCCCGGCCGCCATCCGGCGCAGCTGGCCCGCCATACGCTGAAAACCGCTGAACAGCGAATACTCGTCGGCGGTATTGGGGGCGGCGCTGTCGCCCTCCAGCGTGACGGTGACGTCCACGGCCGGCAGCAGCGCCGCCAGCATCCGCCGTTTGGCGGCGTTGAAGGTGTCGAACTCGTCCAAAAACAGCTCGGTGCCGGCAAAAAAATCCGCCTGCAGACGCTCGGCGGCCAGCTCCACGCGGTCGTCCGGGTCCAGCGCCGTCTGGCGCAGCAGCGCCTCGTAGGTCTCATAGATGAGCGCCAGCTCACTCAATTTTTCGGTGTCGGCGCCGGGGGCGGCGGCGTAGGCGGCCAGCTCGGCCGGGCGCACGCCGGCGCTTTTCAGCTCCTCGATGGTCTGGGCGGCCTTCTCACAAAAAGCCGCCGATTGACGTTGGCGGCTGTAGTAAACGATCTTGTCCAGCAGGGCATCCATGGCGCGGCGCACGAGCACGGCGCGGCCCGCCTCGCTCAAAGTGGGCACGGCCGCGCCGCCGTAGCGGCGCAGCAGCGTCTCGGCCAGCGAGGTGAAGGAATAGCTGTCCACAAAGCCGGAGAGCGTATCCCCCAATGTCCGGTAGAGCGTGCTCTCGGTCGAGGAGGTGAACTGCTCCGGCACCAGCAAAATACTGCGCCGCCCGGCCCTGGCACGTGCGGTGAGGGCGTCCCACACGTGGCGCGATTTGCCGCTGCCGGACGGACCGATGAGCAGATGCAGCATATTTTTTCACCTCCGTTTTGGTTTTTCAGTCCCGCTTGGTGAGCAGGTCCCACAGCGCAAGCCGCACACGCCAGCGCCCGAACACCAGCTCGTTCTCGGCCGCGGTCGGGTACTCGGCCCCGGCGGCGCCCAGGCACAGCTCCGGGTAGAGCACGCAGAACCAGTTGTGGCCGCCGCCCTGCCCCAGCTCGACGCGCAGGGCGGTGTACTCCCCCGCCGGCAGGGCGAAGCCGTCGTAGGTTTTGGCGGCGAACGCCGCCTGCTCCAGCCGCACGGCGGCCGGCTGCCCGGCGGCCGTGCCGGCCGCCCGCTGCAAACGCGGCAGCGCCGCCTGCACACGGGCCAGCGCCCCGGCCTTATCGGCGGCACCGGCGAGCAGCGGCGCCAGCTCGTCCAGCACGGCCTGCCGCGCCTTCAGTTTGCGCAGCTGGTCGGCGGGGGTATCGCTGTTGGCCAGGATGTGCAGGCGCAGCGTGTCCGCACAGACGGCCTGCGCGGTCCGCTGCCAATGCTCGGCCGCGGCGGTCAGGGCCACGGTCAGGGCCAGCGCCAGCACCGCGGCGGGCAGAAAAAGCTGCCGCCGGCGGCGGACAGCACGGACAGGCAGTTTGTGGATGTACACGGTCGGTCCCTCCTTTGCCCTTTCAGTATGGGCAAGGGGGACGGCGGTTAACGGCCGGCCGGGTAATTCTGGTAGCGCGCCGGCGCCAGGCGCGCGCCGCCGCGGTCCGGCCGGGCCACAAAGACCTGCCTGTAGTGCTCGCGCAGGGCGGCGGCGGCCTGTTCGGCCTGCTCCTCTTTCGCAAACACGCCGAACACGGCCGCCCCGCTGCCGGTCATCAGGCTGGTCAGGGCGCCCGCTTCGTCCAGCAAAGCGCGGATGTGCGCGGTCTCTTTGGCGCCGCTGCAATGCTCCAGCGCGTTGCCGGCGGCGGTGCACAGGGCATTGAGGTCGCCGGCGCGGATGGCCTGCTCCTGCGCCGCACAATCGGGGTGGGCGGGGGTGCCGACCTCATCATAGCGGGCGAAGGCCGCCGGCGTCGAGACGCCGATGCTGGGCATGACGATGACGAACCGGCAGTCCGGGCAGGGCGGCAGTGGGCGCATCAGGTCGCCCTTGCCCTGTACGCGGCAGGTGCCGCCCATGAGCGCGAAGGGCACATCCGCCCCGATGCCGGCGCCGATGGCGCACAGCTCACTCATCGAAAGCTTTGCCCCGTACAGCGCATCGAGCCCGACCAGCACGCCGGCCGCGTCGGCGCTGCCGCCGGCCATGCCGGCGCGCACCGGCACCCGCTTGCGGATGAGGATATCGACCCCGGCCAGCAGGCCGGTATAGTCAAAAAAAGCCAGCGCCGCCTTGACGGCGGTGTTTTTGGGGTTTATCGGCACAAAGCTGCCGGGCATACGCACGGTCAGCTCCTGAGATCGGCGCAGCAGCAGGCTCTCATGCAGGTCGATGGCCTGCATGACCATATCCAGCGCGTGGTAGCCGCCGGGCAGCGTGCCCACCACGTCCAGCGAGAGATTGAGCTTGGCCGGCGCGATGACGGCCACCGAACGTTCCTGCATGGTCTTTCCCTCCCCGGCGCGGGCGGTCTTCAGGCCCAGCCGTGTTCCTGCAAAAAGGCCCGGATGCGCGCCATCGCCGTCTGCAAATGGTCGACGCTGTAGGCGTAGCTGATGCGGGCATACCCCTCGCCGCAGGCGCCGAAGGCGTCGCCCGGGACGATGGCGACCTCCTTTTCATAGAGCAGGCGCTCGCAGAATTCCTCGCTCGTCAGGCCGCTGACGCCGATGGACGGGAACACATAGAACGCCCCGCGCGGCTCAAAGCAGTTTAGGCCCATCTCGTTGAGGGCCTTGACCACATAGCGGCGGCGGCGGTTGTACTCGTCCCGCATCGTCTCGATGGCCTCGTCACAGCTGCGCAGGGCGGTGACGGCGGCGTACTGGCTGGTGGTGGGGGCGCTCATGATGCAGCTTTGATGGATCTTGGTCATCACCTTGATGATGTCCCGGGGGCCGGCGGCATAGCCAAGGCGCCAGCCGGTCATCGCATAGGCCTTGGAGAAGCCGTTGACGACGACGGTCCGCTCCGCCATGCCGGGCAGCGACGCGATGGACACATGGCGGTCCAGCCCATAAGTAAGCTCGGCGTAGATCTCGTCCGAGAGGACCATGATGTCGGTGCCGCGCAGCACCTCGGCGATGGCCGCAAGGTCCCGCTGGCCCAGTACGCCGCCGGTGGGGTTGTTGGGGTAGGGCAGCACCAGCAGCTTGGTGCGCGGCGTGATGGCGGCGCGCAGCGCGTCGGCGGTCAGGCGGAACTCGTCCTCGGCCCTGGTCACGACCGGCACCGCCACCCCGCCGGTGAGCTGGGTGATGGGCGTGTAGCAGACAAAGCAGGGCTCGGGGATGATGACCTCGTCGCCGGGGGCGACGAGGGCGCGGATGGTCAGGTCGATGGCCTCGCTGCCGCCGACCGTGACCACCACCTGGTCCGGCTTGTACTCGAGCTCAAAGCGGCGGGCCAGGTAACGGCAGATCTCGGCGCGCAGCTCGGCCAGGCCGGCGTTGGCGGTATAGCGCGTGCGCCCCTGCTCCAGGCTGCGGATGCCGGCGTCGCGGATGGCCCAGGGGGTCTTGAAATCCGGCTCACCGACGCCCAAGCTGATGCAGTGCGGCATCTCGGCGGCCAGGTCAAAGAATTTGCGGATGCCGGAGGGCCGCATCGCCTTGGCGGCGGGGGCGAGGAGCTGGTCGTAGTTCATCACAGGACGGTACACTCTCTTTCGTCGATCTCCTCGGCCTGGAACAGCCGGCCGCCGCGCTTGTAGGTGCGCAGCACAAAGCTGGTGGCGGTGGACAGCACGTCGTCCAGCGGCGACAGACGCTTGGCCACGAACAGCGCGATCTCCTGGAAGGAATGCCCCTTGATGATGACCTGCAGATCATAGCTGCCGCTCATCAGCAGCACGCTGTCGACCTCGTCAAAGGCGGCGATGGCCGAGGCGACCTCGTCAAAGCCGCGGGATTTGCGCGGCGAGACGTGCAGCTCGATGACGGCCTCGACCACGTTGACGCCGGCGCGCTCCCAGTCGATGAGGGCGCTGTAGCCGTGGATATAGCCCTTGGCGGCGGCCTCGTCGAGCATGGCGGCGACCGCCTCGGGCGTGGTGTCGAGCATGACCGCCAGATCCTCGAGCGGCAGGCGGGCGTTTGTCTCCAAAATGCGCAGCAGCTGTTCCATACATTTCTCTCCTTTGGGCGTTCGGCCGTATCTATTTCATATTATACCATACTCACGGGCTGTTTGCACCTGTTTTGCCGTTCTTTTTTCCGGCATTTCTGCCATTGCACACGGCGGCAAAATCTGCTATGATAGGAATACCCTTTTCCGGCAGCTTACACAAGGGAGGTCCCCCGCCATGAAAGCCGTTATCACCGTTATCGGGCACGACACCGTCGGCGTCATCGCCAAGGTCAGCGCCGTGTGCGCCGCGCTCAACATCAACATCGAGGACGTGACCCAGAGCATCATGCAGGAGCTGTTCTGCATGATCATGCTGGTGGACCTGTCCGTCGCCAACGCTTCCAGCGCCGACATCCACGCCCGCTTCGCCGCTTTGGGGCAGGAGATGGGGATGCAGGTCACCCTGACCCGGCAGGAAGTGTTTGACGCCATGCATGTTGTCTGAACGGAGGCACGCCATTTATGCGGATACTCAACACCGGCGACATCCTCGAGACCATCGGGATGCTGACCGCCGAAAATCTGGACGTGCGCACCGTGACGATGGGCATCAATCTTTTGGACTGCATCGACCCGGACCCCGCGGCCGCCTGCCGGAAGGTCTATGACAAAATCACGCGGCTGGCCGGGCGGCTGGTCCCGGTCGTGGACGGCATCGCCGCCGAGTACGGCATCCCCATCGTCAACAAGCGCATCAGTGTCACGCCCGTCGCCATGCTGCTGGGCGCCGCGCCCGACGCCGACCCCGTCGACTACGCCAAGGCGCTGGACGCCGCCGCCAAGGCGGTGGGGGTCAACTTCATCGGCGGTTTCGGGGCGCTGGTCCACAAGGGCTTTTCGGCCGGGGACGCGCGCCTGATCGCCGCCATCCCGCGCGCTTTGGCCGAGACCGACCTCGTCTGCTCCAGCGTCAACGTGGGCAGCACGAAAAGCGGCATCAACATGGACGCCGTGCGCATGATGGGCCAGACCGTGCGCAACGCCGCCGCCATGACGGCCGACAACAACTGCATGGGCTGCGCCAAGCTGGTGGTGTTCTGCAACGCGCCGGAGGACAACCCTTTCATGGCCGGCGCCTTCCACGGTCCCGGCGAGCCGGACTGCGTGCTGCACGTCGGCGTGTCCGGCCCGGGCGCGGTGCGCGCCGCGCTGGCCAAGCTGCCAAAGGATGCCCCCATGGACGCCGTGGCCGAGCTCATCAAGCGCACGGCCTTTAAAATCACCCGTCTCGGGCAGCTGGTGGCGGGGCTGGCCAGCCAGGAGCTGGGCGTGCCGGGGGGCATCATCGACCTGTCCTTGGCGCCCACGCCGGCCATCGGCGACAGCGTCGCCAACATCCTTGAGGAGATGGGTCTCGAAAGCTGCGGCTGCTGCGGCACCACGGCGTGCCTGGCGCTGCTCAACGATGCGGTCAAGAAGGGCGGCGTGATGGCCAGCAATCATGTGGGCGGGCTGTCCGGCGCGTTCATCCCGGTGTCGGAGGACGACGGCATGATCCGCGCCGTCGAGCGCGGCTCCCTGAGCCTTGAAAAACTGGAGGCGATGACCGCGGTGTGCAGCGTCGGCATCGACATGGTGGTCATCCCCGGCGATACCACGGCCGAGGTCATCAGCGCCCTGATCGCCGACGAGGCGGCCATCGGCATGGTCAACTCCAAGACGACGGCGGTGCGCGTCATCCCGGCCATCGGCCACAAGGCCGGCGACGTGCTGGATTTCGGCGGGCTGCTGGGCCGCGCGCCGATCCTGAACATCAGCAAATACAGCCCGGCCGTGATGGTGGGGCGCGGCGGGCGCATCCCGGCGCCCATACAGGCGCTCAAAAACTGAGGATGCAGGACATCCACAGGAGGCTGCACTATGGAAAATCTGGTCGAGCAGGCGGTCTGGGATGCCGGATATGAGGGTTTTACCTTCCGCGTCCCGGACGATGCCCTGACGGACATCATCTCACAGAAGCTGGAGCAGCTGGGTCCCCCGCCCCAACAAGGCACCTGCTTTGAGATGGGCTGTTATCCCTGCCAGTATTTGGGGTATTTCGGCCTGCGATACGGTTTGCAGGTCAACGGCGTGGATGCCTACGGCGGGTCCTTTGCGCCCGTGCTGGACTGGCTGGACAGCCTGGGCGTGCAGCGCGGGCAGATCCTGCAGCAGGACGCTTTTGCGGCGGTCAAGGAACTGCAGGCTGCCGGCGTGCAGTATGACCTGGTCTACTCTCTGGGGTTCATCGAGCATTTTACCGATCATCTTGCGGTCATCGACGCGCACGACCTGCTGGTCGCCCCGGGCGGGCTGCTGATCCTGTCGACACCCAACTTCCGCGGCTGGTGCCAGCACCTGCTGCACCGCTGGCTGGACCGTGAAAATCTGGCCCGCCATGCGGTGGCCTCGATGGACCCGGATGCCTGGGCCGCCCGCCTTCGCGACCGCTATGACATCCTGTACACCGGCTATGTCGGCGGGTTCGATTTCTGGTGCGAACGGGAAAAACGCGGCTGGCTGCGCCAAAAAGCGCTCAATGCCGTACTGCACACACAGCCGCTGTGGCCGCGCATCCACAAAGACAGCCCGGCCTGGTCGCCCTATTGCCTGTTGATCGCCCGCAAAAAGCCCGAGCCCGCCCCCTCGCAGGCGCCAAATCCCTGAGCGCGTATATTTTTCCCCTTCCCTGCGCATACTGCTGGCAGGAAAGGGGGGATCACGTATGTACAATTCCTGGTTCCAAAAGCTCCTGCTGCTGCTCGTCATCATCGGCGGCATCAACTGGGGCGTTTACGGCATCTGGGGCCTGGACCTGGTGGGCTGGGTGCTGGGCGGCAGCCTGGGCTGGCTGGCCCGCACGGTGTTCGTCATCGTCGGCATCGCCGCGCTGGCGCTCATCCCGGCCCTGTTCTCCTCACAGCCGGAGGAGCACCGTCATCCCGAGCCCGGCCGCGCGTGACCGCGCGTGTTCACAAAGGTGCCGCTTGCCTGCTTTGCAGACAAGCGGCACCTTTGCTTTGTCTTACATCGCGCTTTCCACGCCGCCGGCGCATTTGGCGTGCCGGCCGACGCTGAGCACCAGACCGATGCACAGGTACATCATCACCACGCTGGAGCCGCCGGCCGAGAAGAACGGCAGCGTCACCCCGATGACCGGCAGCACCTGCAGGTTCATGCCCAGGTTGACAAAGCATTGCCAGAACAGCGCCGCAAAGATGCCGGTGCAGATGCTGCGGCCCAGAAAATCGACGCTGTGCAGCGCGGTGCGCAGCGTGCGCAGGCAGAGCGCCAGCAGCAGCATCAGCGCCGCCGCCGCCCCCGCAAAGCCCAGCACATGGGCGAGGTAGGCAAACAAAAAATCGTTCCAGGCGTTGGGCACAAAGACGGTATCTTCGCCAAACAGCCCGCGCCCAAAGGCGCCGCCGGTGCCAATGGCCATCGCCCCCTTGTTCTGCTGGTAGACGATGTCAGACAGGGCCGGGTCGTCGGGGTGGAGCACGGCCAATATGCGCTGGAACTGGTAGCTCTTGAGCAGCTCCGGCTTGCGGGCCAGCAGCGCCGCGCCGCCGCCCGCGGCCGCCAGCAGCCCGCCGCCGGCCAACCACGGCGAAAGCCCGCCCGCGAACAACATGACCAGCCCTACGCCCAAAAAAATCAGCGCCGTACCGTCGTCGCCCTGGATGTGGATGAGCGCCGCCGGCAGCACCAGATGGGCAAGCAGGGCCAGCAGCGTGCGCGGGCAGTTGATATGGCCGCGCACCCGGTCGAGGTGCCAGGCAAAGGTGAGCACAAAGCTGATCTTGGCCATCTCGGCGGGCTGGAAGGTCATGCCGCCCACACGGTACCAGCTGTAGTTGGCGGTGCCGCCGGCGTCGTAGCCGACGGTGACGAGCCCGGCGTTAAAGTTGTGCAGGAACAGCGTGGGCGCCACTAGCCCCCAGGCCAGCACGGCGTGCAGCGGCCAGGCGCGGGCCAGGGCGCGGTAGTCGACGGTGGAAAAGATGATGGCCAGCATCCCGCCCAGCACGCTGGCGACGAGCTGGACCGAGGCCTTGTCGTTGGAGCCGCCGAGCTGGTTCTGCCCCACCGAGACGAGCGTCAGCACGCTTAAGGCCGAGCAGGCCGCACACAGCAGCAGGCAGACCGCGTCCACCTGCCGCAGATACCGCCGCACCAGCTGCTGCACCGCGCCCGCCCCCTTTGCCCTATGATTTTCCATTATACGCCTTTGCGCGCCGCTGTGCCACTGTCTGCAAAGAAAATTTACAACCGCCCGCCGTTGTGGTATACTGTTCCTATCTGAAAGTACAGGGGGCGTTTGGCATGGCGGGCGAGGTGCAAAGCTGGCTGTCCCATTCCCGCGCCGAGACGGTGGCGCTGGGCCGCCGCCTGGCCGCGCGCCTGGGCCCCGGCGACCTTATCGCCTTTACCGGGGGGCTGGGCGCCGGAAAGACCGCTTTCTGTGAGGGGCTGGCCGCCGGCCTTGGCTGCACCGACCCGGTCAGCAGCCCGACCTTTGCCATCGTCAACTACTACCGCGGGCCGCAGCCTTTCGCCCACTTTGATTTGTACCGTGTGCATGGGCAGACCGACCTGGCCGCCGCCGGCTTTTACGATTACCTTGACATGGGCGCCGTTGTCGCCGCCGAGTGGAGCGAGAACTGCGCCGGCCTGCTGGCGGCCGAAGCCCCCATCCGCGTCGACATCGAGACCCTCGGCGGCCATGACCGCCGCATCACCGTAACCTTTCCGGGATAGTACATTTTGTATAATTTTCCGTTTTGTATAGGAGCTGTGGCATGAACATCCTCGCCCTGGACACCGCCGGCAAGACCGCCGCCGTCGCCGTTTTGCGCGACGAGACGCTGCTGTATGAGAGCTTTTGCAACGTGGGCCTGACCCACAGCGAGACGGTGCTGCCGATGGTCGACACCGCCCTGCGTGCCTGCGGCCTGCAGGCGGCCGACATCGGCCTGTACGGCGTGACCGCCGGGCCGGGCAGCTTTACCGGGCTGCGCATCGGCCTGAGCCTGGTCAAGGGCATGGCCCTGCCGTATTCGACGCCCTGCGCCGGCGTCTCGACGCTGGCGGCGCTGGCCTGCGGCTGCGTGGGGCAGGGCACGGTCGCGGCGGCGCTGGACGCCCGCCGCGGGCAGGTGTACTGGGCGGGGTTCGACCTGGCCACCCACGCCCGCCTGACCGACGATGCCGCCGAACCGCTGGCGGCGATGGAAAATTTTCTGCGCACCTGCCCGAAACCGATATTTTTTGTTGGCGACGGCGCCGCTTTGTGCTACAATACTTACAAGGACCTGCCCGGCGTGCTGCCCTGCCCGCCTGCTTTGCGCGGCGGCCGCGGCGCAGGCGTGGGGCTGGCGGCGCTGGAAGCATACCGCGCCGGCGGGTGCGTGGCGGCGGCCGCACTGTTGCCGGACTACCACCGCCTGTCCCAGGCCGAGCGCGAGCGCGCCGCGGCCGAAAACACCGCCGAAGCCAGGCTGTGAAAGGAGCCGCCCCTATGGTATTTTCGGGACCCATCGCGCTGGCCGCCGACCACGGCGGCTATGCCCTGAAAGAGGCCATCAAGGCCCACCTGACCAAGACCGGGATACCGTTTGTCGATTTCGGCACCGACAGCACCGCCAGCGTCGACTACCCGGACTACGCCCTGCCCGCCTGCAAGGCGGTGGTCGGGGGACGCTGCGCCGCCGCCATCCTCTGCTGCGGCACCGGGGTGGGCATCTCGATGTGCGCCAACAAGGTGCGCGGTATGCGCGCCTGCTGCTGCTCGGACACCTTCAGCGCCGAGTATACCCGCCGCCACAACGACGCCAACGCCCTGTGCCTGGGCGGGCGCGTGGTCGGCGAGGGGCTGGCCTGTCAGCTCGTCGACGTGTTTTTGAACACCCCCTTTGAGGGCGGCCGCCACCAGGAGCGCATCGACAAGATGATGGCGCTGGAAAACGCCTGACACCGTCGCTTTCCCCGCCGTGCGGGGCCACTATATAAAAACGATAAGGAGAACCTGTTATGAGCGTCGTCGAGATCGTAGACCATCCCCTGATCCAGCACAAGATCAGCCTGCTGCGTGACGTCAACACCGGCACCAATGAGTTCCGCGCACTCGTCAGCGAGATCGCCATGCTGCTGTGCTACGAGGCCACCCGTGACCTGCCCACCGAGGAGGTCGAGGTGCAGACCCCCATCGCGCTGGCACGCACCAAGGTGCTGGCCGGCCGCAAGCTGGCGCTGGTGCCCATCCTGCGCGCGGGGCTGGGCATGGTGGACGGTATGCTCAACCTGATCCCCGCCGCCAAGGTCGGCCACATCGGTATGTACCGCGACGAGACGACGCTGGAGCCGGTGGAATACTACTGCAAGCTGCCCAGCGACATCGCCGAGCGCGAGGTCATCGTGCTGGACCCGATGCTGGCCACCGGCGG
>CANRLV010000064.1 GCA_947631565.1 uncultured Gemmiger sp.
GAGGTCGGCAAGGTGTTCGACACCGAGCGCCAGGTCATCAGCTACGACCACCTGGGCATCGCGCGGCTCATCTACCAGCTGCCCACCACCCTGTGCGACGCCTTTTTGCGCGAGGTCTTCAAGCAGGACAGCATCGACAGCCTGGACTACGAGACGCTATTCACCATCCAGCGCTTTTTTGAGAACAACCTCAACGTGTCCGAGACCAGCCGCGGGCTGTTCGTGCACCGCAACACGCTGGTCTACCGGCTGGAGAAGATCAAAAAGCTGACCGGGCTCGACCTGCGCAAGTTCGACGACGCCATCGTCTTCAAGGTAGCCTTGATGGTCAAGAAATACCTGTCCTCCAACCCCGCCAAATACTGACGCTTCTCAGCGCCCCGCCGCCCGGCGGGGCGTTTCAGCGTGTCGAGAAAATCGACACGCTGCAAAAGAGGGGTTCGGCGTTACTGGCTGCGCCGGTCCGCCTGCACCCCTCTCTTGGACACACCCCGTCGCAAAAAATATCGTTCTCATGCCTACAGGCGACTCGAACGACATTTTTTTGCTCTGGCGGTATCGCCCTCGTCTGCTCATGTCAGCCGAGGGCGATGGATTTGAAAAGCACCTTTTTTGACAGTCTGTGACGCCCCGCCGCCCGGCACAGGCCGTGCCCATGAACGCGAAGAAAAAGCAATAAAAACGAGAAAAATATGCAAAATCACCTTGACCCCCTCCCGATAAAATGATATACTTTTTAACATAAATATTTGTGCGTATGCCCCGCCCCGTGCGCGGTATGCGGACAGTGTTGCAAGAGGAGAATGATGATGAAGAAACGGTACTTGTCCCTGTTGTTGGCGGCGGCGATGCTGTGCACGATGCTGCCGGTGCAGGCCTTTGCGGCCGACCCGGTCCCCACCCCGGAGACCGCCGGGAGCGTCGAGACGGCCGAGGTCCCGGCCGAGGTGCCCGCCAGCCCGGAGACGGCCGGCGAAGCGGTGCCTGCGGACAACGCACAGCCCATTCCGGAGGCCACTCCGGAAACGGCCGACGAAGCGCAGGCAGCGCCGGAAACGGCGCCCGATGTGCCGACCGTTCCGCAGGCCACCCCGGAGACCGCCGACGAGGTGCAGGCGGAGCCGGAGCAGACCCCCGAGACGGCGGAAGTCTCCGTCCTCTCGCTGGACGAGGGCATGCCGCTTGAACTCGATGAGCCGGAAACAACGGGGCTTTCGGATCCGGTGGAGCTGGTGCTCAACTTCCGCGAAAGGGGCGTTTCCTTTGAGGGCAGCACGTCCTCCTATCGGAACAGCTTCTGGTTCGCACGGCCGACAGAGCTTACCGAGAAACAGTGGGCTACCTATCAGTTCACTCTGGCCGGCCCCGACGGCACAGCAGAGGAAGCTGTCGAATGCATACTGGCCGGCGCAAACAACAAATACGGCCTGCTGACGGGACACAGGCCTGCCGGACCCGGCAAATATACCTTGACCGTCAAGGATGAAGACGGCAGCCCTCTCGCCAGCGGCTCGGTGGACGTCATCGCCGTCCGGTTCGACACGGACGGCAAGGGCGTGTTTGACGCGGACAATGACGACGACGGAAACGACCAGCTGCACACCAGCTACTATAAAAAGCCGACCTCCAAATATGATGCCTATCTGCTGCGGAGCGCCGACGTCCCCGGCGTTACGGTGACAGACCAAGGGTATCTTGCTGCCGGACGGGAGTATATCGGTTGGGGTGCCGCGGCCGACATGACCGAGGTCGACGCCGATTGGAACAAATCCCTCTATGAGGTCCAGACCGTCGTCAACGATCTGCAGCCCGACCCGGAGAACACATACACCGTCCACGCCGTGTACGGTGAAAAAAAGACCTTCGGTTTCAGTATAAAGCAGGGTGACGAAGTTTTTAACCTGTCGGAGCCCGTGGACCTTGGTCCCGCCGAAGTCGGCTATGACCCTGACGAATTTGCCCTGACCCTGGACCTGTGCAGCACCGGCACGTCGAACGGCGAGATCGAGCTCACCCAGATCAAGGGGCCCTCCGCCGACCGTTGGACCGTGGAATGCCGCAGCGGCGACGACCTGCTGGGCAACTCCCTCAATGTCTCTATACCGGGCGGCCAGAAGTACCAGCTGGTCATCAAGCCCAGGAAGGGGCTGCCGGCCGGAGCGTATCCCGGTCCGAACTCGGTGGAAAGCCTGCAGTTCCGGGTATCTCCCCTGAGCATGATCTGCACCGTTCAGTTCCGCTTTGTCGTAAATTCCAACAAGATCACCGTCAAGGTGCCCAATTCCACCAAGCCGTACGGGCAGGAGCTGAAGGCCGAGGATATCGAGGGCATCGAGGTCCGTTATGAGGCCAGCCAAAAGCCGTGTACCATCCCCTTGGAAGAGTTGGGGCTGGACATCACCAGCGAGGGCTTTTTGGCGAGTGCGAATGCCGGCTCCTATGCGTACAAGATCGGCCCCACATCGGCGGCAGGCTTCGAGGTCGTGGAGGCGCCCGGCTGCGGCCGGCTCACGGTCACAAAAATCGAACCCGCTTATGACGGTATCGAGGCCTCCAAGGTCCATGTCGGCAGTGAGCTTTCGGCCTCACAGCTGAGCGGCACCTTTACCGGGCCAAGCGGCACCGTGAACGGTGACCTGGAATGGGAAACGCCGACGCAGCTTGTGGGCGACAAAGAGACCACAAAGCCTTTCCGTTGGAAATTCACGCCGACCGGTCCCGACGCGCAGAATTATGAGACGGTATCCGGCTCTGTGGATGTAGAGATCATCACCAAGGAAGCCACCGTCCTCAGCCGCCGCCCGGAAAGCGCCACCACCGTCGACTACGACCGGCAGACCCATGTGATGCAGTTCACCTCCAACCGCCCCGACGGAGAAGAAAGCCCCATCACGGTCGAGTATTTCCGTCAGGACGACAGCGGTGCGTGGGAGCCCGTGGAGGGGCTGCCCGTCCAGGCCGGCACCTATGAGGTGCGGGCTTCCATCGCCGAAAGCCGGAGCTATGCCTCGGCGACCCACACCGAGACGCTGGTCATCAAAAAGCTGCCCGTTACCGTCGGCAGCGTGGATCAGATCTCCTCTAAGCGCTACGACGGGACCACGGTGCTGAAGACCTCCGTCGTTCTTCATCTGAGCGGCGCCCTGCCCGGCGATGTCGTCAATTTTGACTTCAGTGCTGCACTGGAAAAAGCCGATGCCAGCAGCGAGGCCGTAGTCATCATCACGCTGAACGGGCTGACCGGCCGCGATGCCGCGAACTATCAGCTGCCGGATAACAATGTCATCCGCAAAACCACGATCGTCTATCCTGCCACCCTGACGCTCACCAACCCGCCGACCATCACCAAAGAATACGGTGTGCGCCGCCTGCTTGAAGCCGAGGAATTCAAGGGCGCCTTTACCGGCCTGCAGGGCGATGACAAATTTGAGGACCTTGGCCTCACCCTGCGCAGCACGGGCGAGGCGGCCGTCGCCGCCGTGAACCGCGGTGAACCTTACCCCATCACCGCTACCATCACCAACACCAACTACACCTTCAGCCAGGGCACCAACAGCCTTCTTTCCAAAGAGAACTGCGGCAGCATCGTCATCACAAAGGCCACGCCGAAGGAAAACGGCATCAGCGTCGGCGCCGGCCACCGCGGCTGCCCTCTCGCACATGCTTCCCTGACCGGCAGCTTTGTCAACCCGAACAACAGCGAGATGCCGGTCCCCGGTACGCTGGAATGGGTCGACCCCACGAAAGTCCTGCCCAAGAGCCCTGACATTCCCAGCTACGAAGCCCAATGGAAGTTCACCCCGAAGGACCAGGACAATTACATTATCCCGGAAAACGGGACCGTCACCATCATGCTGCAGGATCAGGACCCCGTCCACATCGAAGTACAGGGCGACACCTCCGTCGTCTATGATGGCGAGCCCCACAGGCTTTCCGCCGTCGTTACCCCAAGTGCTGTCTACCGCGTCAGCTATCGGCCCAAGGGCAGCACGGAGGGCTGGACCTCCACCGAACCTGTACATGCCGGTGAATACGAGGTGCTCATTGCCGCCGACGGTACCACCGATGCGTCGGGCGAAAATTTTGCCCCCAACCAGGTCACCGCAACGCTCACCATCACCAAACGCAGGCCGGACTACACGGCACCCGACTCCGCCTCCCCTGTGGTGGTCCCGCGCGGCACCCTGCTGGACAGTGAACGAGTCAACGATCTTTTTTCCTTCTACTTCAAGGACGAGAAAGTCGAGGGCACCATCACCTGGCAGGCCACAGATGCGGCCATCACCCAGGACTGCTCTTTGGTCTGGGCGTTCGTGCCTGCCAGCAGCGACTTTGCTGCCGTGGGCGGCGTGGTCGCCTTTGCCATCGAACCCGACTATCGCACCGTCAGCGCCCAGGTCTACAACCTGCCCGAGCTGCCCGGCCTGCGTGACTACGCGTATGTGCCCGCCGTCAGCGATGCCGGTGCGCTCAAGGCCGGCGACGAGATCACCTTCTATAAAGACGAGCTCTGCACCGACCCGGTCAACGAGGCGGTGACCGTTACCGAGGCGGACATTGACAACGGTTTCCTGCTTGTCTTGCTGGACGGTGACGCCCTTGCCCATGATGCGAACGGCGAGATCTACGGCCGCATCAGCAGCAGCGCCGAAAGCATCGTCTCCCGCAACATCTATTTCCCCGAGCCCGCCTTTAAGCTGGAGGACACCGGCAACGGCCCCGCCGAATCCGTCATGGTCCATCCAGGGCTTTCTACCAGGATAACGGCCGAACTGCTCAATACTGAGTATAATGCGTATTACCAATCCATCTCGTATGATTTTGTGCTGTCCAACGCCGGTACGCCTCCTTTCGTGACGATGGAGGGGGACAGCGATACCGAACGGACGCTGTCGGGCCATGCGCAGGGCTCCGGCGCCACCTTGACCGTGACCGTCACCTTCCGGTACCCGGATGCCGACGGCCACGCGGGGGATCTGGTCTCGCTGACCGATACGGTGGACGTTGCCTGCGCCGGTACCATCGACGCCGTGCCCCATAGTGAGACAGGTGCCCCCGAAGTGACGCTGGATGCCGCCGAGGCGCGCGACGCACTGGAGACCGGGACGGACCGCGAAGCACTGAAGGACGGCAAAAAAATCACCTATCGCCTGGACGTCGCGAATGACGGGACGACCCATGCCGACCAGAATGAGCAGAGCACCGTAGAAAAAACGGCGGCGGATGACGGTTATCGGATCGGCTGCCACCTGGACATCACCGTCACGCGCTATGTGAATGATGAGCCCGATTCCGGCATCACTCCCGATGGCCCGGCTGCCGGCGATGACGGCAAGATCACGAAAACGGCCAATCCGCTGACCCTCACCATCTGGATACCGGACAAGGTCCTTACCGCAGCGCAGGAAGCTTTCGGCACCCCGGAGTTTGCCGTCTACCGCCTGCATGACGGCAAGGTCGAGCTCCTGCCTGACCTGGACGGCAACGGCAACGATACCGTGACCATCTCGACCGATATGTTCTCGCTCTATTCCATCGTCTACCACAAGGCGCCGGTCCGGAAGGAGCCGCCGCGCGATGAGGACAGCGATTCCCATTCCTCCGGCAAGGAGACTGCCGCCCCCATCGTGCGGCCGGTCGTGACCATCCCCCAGACCTCCGACGAAAGCACCCCCGCCCTGTGGCGGTTCGCTTTCCTGGCATCAGCGCTCGGGCTGTGCGTCACGGGCTTCTTCCTCATCAAGCGCCGCCGCAAAAACAAGTGATCATTTCTCCCCCGCCCCCGGGCCCCGGCCCGGGGGCGATGCTTTGCCGTGTTTCAGAGCATCCCTTTCTCCCCCGCCCGCTTGACAGCCGCCGCCGGGCGTGGTATACTGTCCCCGGGAGTTTATTCAAATAGACTTATGCCAACGTGCCAAATTTTACAAACTTTCCACAAAATCGAACTGTTTCGCGTTTTATCGCACTTTATGCGGTTGAAACGCGGTCGAATGGTCTTGACGCAAGCGCCGTTTTGTGCTAGATTATAGCGTGTATGTATGCCGTTTCAGGGCCCTTTGTGCAAAGGGCGGGAAGCTGAAAAACAACGGGAGCCAAAATTATGATCGAATTCCAGCACGTTTACAAAACCTATGAAACGCACAGCGACGAGAACGTCGCCCTCGAGGACATCAGCTTAAAGATCAACGAGGGCGAGTTCGTGTTCGTCGAGGGGCATTCCGGCGCCGGCAAGTCGACGTTTTTAAAGCTGATGCTGATGGAGGAACGCCCCGACAAGGGCCGCGGCCGCATCATCATCGACGGGCGCGATCTGACCAAGCTGCGCCGCGGCAAGATCCCCTACTTACGCCGGGAGCTGGGCGTCGTCTTTCAGGACTTCCGCCTCATCCCCACCATGACGGTGTACGAGAACGTCGCGTTCGCCATGCGGGTGACCAACATCTCGACCAAGACCATCCGCAAGCGCGTGCCGTTTGCCTTGAGCCTGGTCGGACTGGAAGACAAAATGGACCGCCTGCCGGACGAGCTTTCCGGCGGCGAGCAGCAGCGTGTGGCCGTGGCCCGCGCGCTGGCCCATGGGCCCAAGATCATCATCGCCGACGAGCCCACCGGCAACATCGACCCCGAGCTTTCGATGGACATCATGCAGCTGTTCGAGGCCATCAACAAGGTCAAAATCACGGTGGTCGTGGTCACCCATGAGCATGAGCTGGTCAAGGACCTGGCGGCCCGCTACCACAACCGCGTCATCACGCTGGCCCACGGCCACGTCGTGGCCGACACCGCCGACCCGCGCGTGGCCGCCGCCTGGGGCGGCACCGCCGAACCGATGCCGGTCCGCTGAGAAGGGAGGTCTGCCGTTATGATGCGTTTTTCGAGCTTTGTTTACTTAGTGGGGCAGGGCCTGCACAACATGAAGGCCAACCGCCTGATGACCTTTGCCTCGATGGGCGTGCTGACCGTGTGCATGCTGCTCATCGGCACCGCGTTCCTGCTCGGCATCAACATTGACGCGATGGTCGCCTACCTCGGTGACCAGAACTACATCGTCGCCTTTCTTGAGAAGGACCTGACCGAGGAGCAGCAGGCCGAGATCCACAACGCCATCACCGCCACCCCCGGCGTGGCCGAGGTCACCTACAATTCGCCGGAGGATTTTCTGGCCAACTATTCCGGTATGCTCGAGGGCAACGTCAATATGCAGGAGGTCTTTGCCGAGGACAACCCCTTTCACCCCTCGTACCAGGTGGTGCTGGAGAACATTGAGGACATGGACGCCGTCGCCGCCCAGCTGGGCAGCATCGCCAACGTGGTCAGCGTGAAGGCGCCGACCTCGGTCCAGCGGCTGTTCCTTTCGCTGCAGACCGCCATCACCTACGGCAGCTACGGTCTCGTCGCCGTGCTGGGGCTTGTCAGCATCATCGTCATCAACAACACCATCCGCCTGACCGCCTTTGCCCGCCGGCGCGAGATCGGCATCATGAAGCTGGTCGGCGCTACCAACGGGTTCATCCGCTTCCCGTTCTTTGTCGAGGGCACGACCTCCGGCCTGCTGTCGGCGGGCATCGCCTCCGGCATCGTGTGCGGGGCGTACCACCTCGTCGAGAAATGGTATTCCGAGCACCCCACCATCCTGACCGAGCTGTTTGGCAGCGATTTGGTGCCGCTGGAAAGCGTGTGGTACTTCATCGTCGGCAGCTTTGTGGTGTTCGGCTTCGTGCTGTGCGGTATCGGCACCGCCACCAGCATCCGCAAGCACCTGCGTGTGTAACGGCCGGGCGCTGTTTTCCGTCTTTTGCGGTATGGGACCGTGTAAAGCAAAAGAGAGGGACTGTATGAAACGTTTGTCTGTGCTTGGCCGGCGCTTTGCGGCGCTGGCGCTGGCGGCGGCGGTGCTGGTGTCGGCGGCGCCGCGCGTCTATGCGGACGATGACAAGCTGAACGACCTGCGCAGCGACTACAGCGCGGCGGAGGAAAGGCTCAACCAGATCAAGGAGCAGATCAAGTCCACCGACCAAAACGTCAAGGACACCAAGGCCAACCGCCAGAACCAGCTGGACGCGCAGGTGGCCATCGGCGCGCAGATCACCTCGCTCAAGGAGCAGATCGAGATCATCAGCGCCGACATCGCCGAAAAAGAGCAGCAGATCGACGACAAGCAGAAGGAAATAGACGCCAAGCAGGCGGAGTTCGACGCCCGCTGGGCCGGCTTTAAACAGCGCATGGCCGCCATGCAGATGCTCAACGAGGGCGGCGCCATCGCCCTGCTCTCCAGCGTGACCAACCTGTACGAGTTGCTGACCTTCAGCCAGGCGATGGAGGACATCGCCGCCCGCGATGACGAGATCTGTGACGAGCTGGAGGCCCAGCGCGTAGCGCTCAGCAATGACAAAGCGGAGCTTGAGCAGATCAAAGCCGAGCTGGAGGCCAACCAGGCCGAGCTGGAGGAGCAGCGCATCCAGCTCGGCGCCAAGTGGGACGAGCTGCGGGACTACATCGCCGCCCTGGACGGCGAGATCGCCAGCGGTGAGGAAACGCTCGACAGCCTGGCCGCCGAGCAGGCCACCGCCGAGAAGGAGTTCCAGGCCGCCGCCCTTGCCCTGAGCGCTTACCTGGAGGCGCAGAACGAAAAATACCACAATCCCACCATGCACTGCTCACTGGATTTCGGCGTGCCGCTGCAGGCCTATTCCCGCCTGACCACCGATTTTGGTGAAAACGGACACCTGGGGCATGACATCGCCGCCCCCCGCGGCACCCCCATCTACGCCGTGGCGGACGGCATCGTGACCGCTGCCGGCTACCATGACCACCCGCAGAGCTACGGCAACTATGTGCAGATCCTGCACGGCAGCGACGACGAGGGCCGCGAGTTCTCGACGCTGTACGCGCATATGTGTGAGTGGCCCAGCGTCAGCGAGGGCCAGACCGTGGTGCGCGGGCAGGTCATCGGCTATGTCGGCAACACGGGGTACAGCTTCGGCAACCACCTGCACCTCGAGATGAAGATCAATGGCACCCGTGTCGACGCGCTGGACTACTGCCCGCTGCCGTGACCCTGCTGAAAAGGAGCTTTGCCTGATGAAGACCCAAAAGCCGAAGCTGGCCGTGCGCGTGGTGTGCTTTGCCATCGCCGTGCTGATGGTGCTTGGTATGTTTGCCGGCATCGTCTTCTCGCTGATGGCCTGACCGCCGCGCGCCGCGCCCGGTCCCCTGCCGTATTTTCCCCCTGGCCCCGCCTTGTGCCGGGGCCATTCACCCGTGGTAAGGAGCTTTGACCCGATGAGCAAAAAAGTCAGTTGGAGCGTTGTTATCACCATCGTTCTCATCGCCATGGCCGTCACCTTCAGCGTAACGATGTCCTACGCGCAGCAGCGCTTCAACGGCGCCGTGTCCAGCGTGAGCGACAAGGAGCGTATGTACAACAAGCTGGCCGAGGTGGACCGCTATGTGCGCGCCAACGCCTACTACCCCATCAATGATGACACGCTCAACGATACCATCGGCTACGGCTACATGCTGGGCATCAACGACCGCTACGCCCGCTATTACAGCGCCCGCGCCAACACCGAGCGCATGGGCCTGGCCAGCGGCCAGCTGATGGGCATCGGCGTGGCCGTGGTGCGGGACACAAGCTCCGGCTACGCGCGCATCATCCGTGTGTATGACAACAGCCCCGCCAGCGAGACGGGGCTGCAGGCGGGCGGCTTCATCACCGCCATCGGCGATACCAATGTGCGCACGCTGGCCGACAGCGCCGCCATCACCTCGGCCCTGCTGGGCGAGGAGGGCAGCACCGTGACCATCGGTTACCTGACCCCGGACCGCCAGGAACAGACCGTGGAGCTGCGCCGCGCCAACTACACCACTACCACCGTCGCCGCCCAACTGCTGCCGGACGGCTGCGGCTACCTGCGCATCGACGCCTTTGCCGACAGCACCGGCACCGAGTTCCGCTCCGCCGTCGACCGCCTGCTGCAACAGGGCGCCGCCAGCCTGCTCTTTGACCTGCGCGATAACCCCGGCGACGATCTGAACGCCGCCCTGATCGCCGCCGACCGTTGCGTGACCAGCGGGGTGGTGGCCCAAAGCCAGGCCAGCGACGGCACCACCGACAACCTGCGCGTTTCGGACGAGCAGTCCATCACGGTGCCGATGGTGTGCCTGGTCAACAACGGCACAGCCGGCGGCGCCGAGCTGTTCGCCAACGCCGCGCGCAAGATGGGTGGGGCCGTGCTCGTGGGCACCGCCACCGCAGGTAAGGGCGTGATCCTGTCCGAGCCGCAGAGCCTTTCGGACGGCAGCGCCCTTGTCGTGACCGTGGGCATTTTGCTGGATAACGAAAGCCAAAGCTGGGATGGCACCGGCCTGACCCCGGATGTCGAGGTCACACTTTCCGCCGACGAACAGGCCGCCTACTATGACTTTACCGTGGACAATGACCCGCAGATCCTGCGCGCCCGCAGTACCTTGACCACGATGGCCGGCGGCACCGCCAACACAGGCACAGCCGGGGACGGTGCCGATGCCGCAGCGGAGGATACCGCCGCCCCCGAAGGTCAGGCCGATGCACAGTGACCGCTCCCCTGCCCTGACCGACCGGGCCGTTATTGCTGACATCTGCCGGCGCTACGGCTTTACCTTCTCCAAGGGGTTCGGGCAGAATTTTCTCGTCAATCCCGGCGTGTGCCCGCGCATGGCACAGGTGGCCGTGGGCGGTCGTGATTGGGGCGTTTTGGAGATAGGCCCCGGCATCGGCACACTGACGCGGGAGCTGTGCGCGGCGGCGGGCAAGGTGGTCAGCATCGAGCTGGACCGCCGTCTGTTCCCCGTACTGGCCGAAACGATGGCCGGGTACGATAATTTTACCCTTATCCCCGGCGATGCCCTGAAGCTTGACCTGCGCGCGCTGCTGGCGCAGCAGTTCGGCAGCCGCCCGGTGGCGGTGTGCGCCAATCTGCCCTACTACATCACCAGCCCACTCCTCATGCGGCTGCTGGAGGAGCGCCTGCCGGTGCAGAACATCACGGTCATGGTGCAGAAGGAGGCCGCACAACGCCTGTGCGCCGCCCCCGGCACGCGCCAGGCCGGCGCCGTGAGCTATGCGGTGGCCTGGTATGCCGCCGCCCGCCTGTTGTTCGCCGTGCAGCCGGGCAGCTTTTATCCCCCGCCCAAGGTGACGAGCGCCGTCATCCAGCTGTGCCCGCGCCCCGCCCCGCCCATGCCGCTGCCAAACGGTGGCGAAGCCGCGCTGTTCCGGCTCATCCGCGCGGCCTTTGGCCAGCGGCGCAAGACCGCCGCCAACGCCATAGCCGCCGGGCTGGGCCGCCCCAAGGAGCAGGTCTTGGCCGCCCTGCAAGCCGCCAACCTGCCCGCCGCCGCACGCCCGGAGCAGCTGACGCTGCGCGACTTCTGCGCGCTGCAAAATGCCCTGCAAGGCGACCTTTCGGTTTGACAGCACCCCGCCCTTTGTGCTACAATGGGCCTGCCGCGCTGGTGTAGCTCAATTGGCAGAGCAGCTGATTTGTAACTAGAGGGTTTTAGAGTCGATTTGTTTGGCTTTG
>CANRLV010000065.1 GCA_947631565.1 uncultured Gemmiger sp.
TGCCCCTCCATCGAGGACAAGGTCGTGCGCTTCCCCGACAAGGACCACCACCCCATCTTCGTCGAGCCCTGCGGCGAGAACACCGAGGAGATGTACCTGCAGGGGATGTCCTCCAGCCTGCCGGAGACGGTGCAGAATGAAATGTATCGCACCATCGTTGGTTTTGAGAACCTGGAGATCCTGCGCCCGGCCTACGCCATCGAGTATGACTGCGTCGACCCGACGACGCTGCACCCGACGCTCGAAAGCAAGACGGTGGCCGGCGTCTACGGCGCCGGGCAGTTCAACGGCACCTCCGGCTATGAGGAGGCCGCCGCGCAGGGGCTGCTGGCCGGGCTCAACGCTGCCCGCCATGCCGCCGGCCGGCCGGAGCTGGTGCTGCCGCGCCATTCCGGCTACCTGGGCACGCTGGTCGACGACCTCGTCACCAAGGGGGTGCTGGACCCCTACCGCATGATGACCAGCCGCAGCGAATACCGCCTGCAGCTGCGGCAGGACAACGCCGACGCCCGCCTGACGCCCATCGGGCGGGAATACGGGCTCGTCGACGACGCCCGCTGGGCGGCCTTTTGCCGGGACAAAGAGATATTGGAGGCCGAATCGGCCCGGCTGCGCACGGCGCGGGTGGCGCTGACCGACCTGCGCCGCGCCGCCGCCGCCCGCGGTCTGGGCGCGGCGGCCATCGCGGCCCTGGGCGAAAGCGGCGGCACTGCCGCCGAGCTGCTGCGCCGCCCCGGCGTCAGCTATGAGCTGGTGGCGGACGTCATCGGCCGCGGCGCGGGCGTGACCCCGGCCATGGCCCAGCGCCTTTCGACCGAGATACGGTACGAGGGCTACATCGCCCGCGAGGAGCGCCGCCTGAAGGATGCCCGCCGCCGCGAGGAGACGCCCATCCCGCCGGACTTTGATTACGCCCCGCTGACCGGCCTGACGCTGGAAGCGCGGGAGAAGCTGGCCCGCATCCGCCCGCGCACGCTGGGGCAGGCGGGCCGCGTGCCGGGGGTCAGCCCCAGCGACGTCGCCCAGCTGTCCATCGCGCTGCTCAGGGAGAACCGACATGATTGATACCCACCGTCTCGCCCAAAAATGTTCCATGTGGAACATCGCGCTCACGGCGGACCAGCTGGACCGGCTGGACCGCTATGCCGCGCTGCTCATCGACTATAACCAGCGGGTCAACCTGACCGCCATCACCGACCCCGAGGGCATCGAGGACCGCCATTTCGTCGACAGCCTGCTGCTGGCCGCCCAGCCCGAGGTGGCGGGCCGCGTGGTGGACGTGGGCAGCGGGGCGGGTTTCCCGGGCGTGGTGGCGAAGATCTATAAGCCGGCGCTGGAAGTAACGCTGCTGGAGCCGACCGGCAAGCGGCTGGACTTCCTGCGCTTTGCCTGCGCCGAGCTGGGCCTTGCCGGCGTGGATTTTTTGAAGGAGCGCGCCGAGGAGGCCGCCCGCAAGGCCTGGCGGGAACGGTTCGACGTGGCGGTGGCGCGCGCCGTGGCCGCCATGCCGGTGCTGTGCGAGTACTGCCTGCCGCTGGTGCGCCCGGGCGGGAGCTTCATCGCCATGAAGGGCCCCGACGCCGCGGCCGAGTGCGCCGCCGCGGCCGCCGCCCTGCGTGCCTTGGGCGGCGGCACGCCCGCGCTGCGGGCGTTCACGCTGCCGGACGGCAGCGTGCGGCGGCTGGCCGTGTGCAAAAAAATATCGCAAACGCCGACACAATACCCCCGCAACGGCGGTAAAATCGCCAAAAAACCGCTGTAAAAGCGCGAAAAACCGGGATTTAACGGGAACGATTTTCCTTTCTTGCCAAAACGGCCTGTGGTATGGTAGCTACAGGACGTTTTTTGTATGGAAAGGAGAGCCCATGGAGATACAGAAACCAGGCCGCGTGGTGATGGTGCCGGTGGCGGCGGTGGAGCCGTCGCCTTACCAGGCGCGCACCGCCTTTGACGAGACCGAGATCGCCGCGCTGGCGGTGAGCATCGTCCAGAACGGGCTGCTGCAGCCCATCAGCGTGCGGCGGGTGGGGCCGCGGCGCTACCAGCTGGTGGCCGGCGAGCGCCGTCTGCGCGCCTGCAAGCTGGCGAAGCTCGAGAAGGTCCCCGCCATTTTGACCGATTATAACGACGACGAGACGGCGGCACTGGGCCTGCTCGAAAACATCCAGCGCAGCCAGCTGGACCCGTTCGACGCCGCACGCGGCATCCGTGAGGTGATACGCCTGTGGGGCTGCACCCAGGCCGAGGCCGCCCGCCGCCTGGGCCTGAGCCAGCCGGCGCTGGCCAACAAGCTGCGCCTGCTCACGCTGACGCCGGAGCAGCAGAAGATCTGCACCGACAACCGCCTGACCGAGCGCCACGCCCGCGCCGTGCTGCGCCTGCCCGAAAGCCGCCGCACGGCGGCCTTACAGCGCATCGCCGAGGACGAGCTGAGCGTGCGCGCCGCCGACAAGCTGGTCGAGAAGATGCTCGCCGCCGGCCCCGGCGCGCCCAGCCCGGTGCGCCGCGCCATCCCCATGGTGCGGGACGTGCGGCTGTTCGTCAACACCTTACAGCACGCCGTCGACGTGATGACCCAGAAGGGCATCCCCGCCACCACCAGCTGCACCAAGCGCGACGGCTGCTTTGAGTACATCGTGCGCATCCCGGTGGCGGCCGCCGAGCGCCCGCACGCCGCCCCGGCCCTGCCCCCCGCCCCGCCCGCCGACCTGGGCGACGCGCTGCCCCCCGCCGAGGCCCCCGCGCCGGTACCGGAAGCGCCCGCGGTCCCGGCGGGCACCGCCGACGGCTTCGCCGTCGTCCTGCTGTAAAAACAAAAACCCGGCCCGTTTTGTTCCACGTGGAACAAAACGGGTAAATTTTTGCCCCAAAACCCGCAAAAGGGGTTTTTCTCCGGCCCCAAGTATGCTATAATACCTCTGCTATCATGAACGGAACGGAGGCGCGGCATGGCAAAGGTCGTGGCGGTGGCAAACCAGAAGGGCGGTGTGGGCAAGACCACGACGGCCGTCAATCTGTCGTCCTGCGTGGCGGCGCTGGGCAAACGCGTGCTGGTCGTGGACCTGGACCCGCAGGGCAACACCACCAGCGGCTACGGTGTGGCCAAGCACGGCGCCGCGTCCAACGTCTACACCTGCCTCATCGACGGCGACGATGTGCGCCAGGCCGTCGTCAAGACCGCCTACCATGTGGACCTGCTGCCCTCCAACACCCAGCTGGCGGGCGCCGCCATCGAGCTGGTGGACATGGACCGGCGCGAGAACCGCCTGCGCGCGGCACTGGCCCCGGCCGTGCCGCTGTATGACTATATCTTTATCGACTGCCCGCCGTCGCTGGACCTGCTCACGGTCAACGGCCTGTGCGCCTGCGACACGGTGCTCATCCCCATCCAGTGCGAGTACTATGCGCTGGAGGGTCTGTCCGAGCTGATGAACACGCTCAAGACCGTGCGCCGCAAGTACAATCATTACCTCGACATCGAGGGCGTGCTGTTCACGATGTATTCGGGGCGGCTCAACCTGACGATGCAGGTGGTGCAGCAGGTCAAAAAGTATTACGGCGACAAGGTCTACAAGGCCGTCATCCCGCGCGCCGTGCGCCTGAGTGAAGCGCCGAGCTACGGTATGCCCATCAACTATTACGAGCCCAACGGCAAGGGCAGCCAGGCCTACATGGAGCTGGCGCGGGAGTTTTTGGCGAACAACGAGACGTAACGGTACAAGCCTGTGGGTCGGGGGCTGTGCGTTGATGGGCAACGGAAAACATCGGTCACCGCCCGTCGGACAGCTGCGCTGTTCGCCGTTCGGTAGCACAGATGTTTTCCTGTGAAATGCCATCAACTGCACACCCCCGCCCTCCGGCGTTTGCCGCGACTATAACCAAAAGGAGGGTAACTATGCCAAGACCCAAAGGCGGTTTGGGCAAGGGGCTGGACAGCCTGTTTGCCGACCTGCCCGAGACCGAGACCGCCGGCGGAGCCGGCGTGACGGCACTGCCGCTGCGCGAGATCGAGCCCGACCCCGCCCAGCCGCGCAAGCATTTTGACGAGACGGCGCTGGCCGAGCTGGCCGCCTCCATCACCGAGAACGGCCTGCTGCAGCCGGTCGCGGTGCGGCCCAAAAAGGCCGGCCCCGGCTATATCCTGATCGCCGGCGAGCGCCGCTGGCGCGCCGCCCGCCTCGCCGGCCTTGCCGAGGTGCCGGCCCTCATCCGCGACGTCAGCGATGAGCAGGCCGCCGCGCTGGCCCTGATCGAGAACCTCCAACGCGAGGACCTTGACCCGCTCGAGCAGGCGCAGGGCATCCGGCAGTTGGTCGAAAACTACGGTATAACGCAGGAAACGGCCGCCAAGCGGCTGGGCAAGAGCCGCAGCGCCATCGCCAACAGCCTGCGCCTGCTCACCCTGCCCGCCCCCGTGCAGGAGAGCTTGCGCACCGGGGCGCTGACGGCCGGGCACGCCAAGGCGCTGCTGGGGCTCGAGGACCCGGGCGCCATCGAGGCCGCCGCCAATGAGGTGCTGGCCAAGGGCCTCAACGTGCGCCAGACCGAGGCGCTGTGCCGCAGGCTGACCAGGGGCCGCAAGACCAGGGCAAAGCCGGCAGCCGCACAACCGTTCACCCGCCCCACCCTCGCCGTCGAGACCGAGGCCGCCCTGCGCGAGGTGACCGGCAGCGAGGTCCACGTCGACTATAAGGACGGGCGCGGCACCTTACGCATCGACTTTTATTCCGACGCCATGCTCAAAAAGCTGGCCGCTGCCCTCGGCACCTACACGCCGGAGGAAAAATAACATCTCATCAAACAAAAAGGAGCCTGACCCCCATGCTGGATATGCGTTTTATCCGGGAGAACCCCGACCTTGTCAAGGAAAACATCAAAAAGAAATTCCAGGACGCCAAGCTGCCGCTGGTCGACGAGGCCATCGCGCTGGACGCCGCGCTGCGCGCCGCCATCAGCGAGGGCGACGACCTGCGCGCCAACCGCAACAAGCTCTCCAAGCAGATCGGTATGCTGATGGGCCAGGCCAAAAAGGACCCCGCCAAGGCCGCCGAGGCCGAGGCCGTCAAGGCGCAGGTCACGGCCCAGGCCGAGCGCCTGAAGGAGCTGGAGGACAAGGCCGCCGCCGCGCGCGAGAAGCTGCAGCAGATCTTGTACACCATCCCACAGATGATCGACCCGTCGGTGCCCATCGGCCCGGACGACACCCACAACGTCGAGGTGCAGCGCTTCGGTGAGCCGGTCGTGCCGGACTTCCCCATCCCCTACCACGTCGACATCATGCAGAGCTTTGGCGGCATCGACCTCGACGCCGCGGGCCGTGTGTCCGGCAACGGGTTCTACTACCTGCTCGGCGATATCGCCCGCCTGCACGAGGCCGTGCTCGCCTACGCGCGCGATTTTATGATCGACAAGGGCTTCACCTACGTCATCCCGCCCTTCATGATCCACGGCAACGTCGTGCAGGGGGTCATGTCTTTCCCGGAAATGGACGCCATGATGTATAAGATCGAGGGCGAGGACCTCTATCTTATCGGCACGAGCGAGCATTCGATGATCGGCCGCTTCATCGACCAGGTGCTGGACGAGAGCCAGCTGCCCCAGACGCTGACGAGCTATTCCCCCTGCTTCCGCAAGGAGAAGGGCGCCCACGGCATCGAGGAGCGCGGCGTCTACCGCATCCACCAGTTCGAGAAGCAGGAGATGATCGTCGTCTGCAAGCCCGAGGACAGCATGATGTGGTACGATAAGCTCTGGCACAACTCGGTCGAGCTGTTCCGTTCGCTCGAGATCCCGGTCCGCCAGCTCGAATGCTGCTCGGGCGACCTCGCCGACCTCAAGGTCAAGAGCTGCGACATCGAGGCCTGGAGCCCGCGCCAGCAGAAGTATTTTGAGGTGTGCAGCTGCTCCAACCTCGGCGACGCCCAGGCCCGCCGCCTGCGCATCCGCTATAAGGACGCGAGCGGCAAGCCGCAGCTGGCGCACACACTCAACAACACCTGCGTGGCCCCGCCGCGAATGCTCATCGCCTTTTTGGAGAACCACCTGCAGGCCGACGGCAGCGTGACCGTCCCGGCCGTGCTGCAGCCGTATATGGGCGGCAAGACGCTGCTGGTGCCGAACGCCAGGGCGTGACCGCTGCTCTGCATCTCCCGCCCCCGACCTGCAGCGGTCGGGGGCGGATTGAGCCGTAAAAGGATATTGCGACATGGTATTTTCCAGCCTGATCTTTACCTTTTTGTTCCTGCCGGTGACGCTGGGGCTGTATTACCTGGCCAAAGAGCCCTACCGCAATTATCTGCTGCTCGCCGCCAGCCTGCTGTTTTATGCCTACGGCGAACCTCGGTTCGTATTCGTGATGGTGGGCTCCATCGCCGTCAATTATGGGCTGGCGCTGGGCATTACCGACGCGCGCGCCGCCGGCCGCCCGCGGTTGGCGCGGGCGGCGTTCGTCATCGCCATAGCGGCGAACCTGGGACTGCTGTTCGTATTCAAATATCTTGGCTTTGCGGCGAGGCTGGTCAACGGGCTGCCAGGCCTTGCTTTGCCGGTCCCTCAGATCGCGCTGCCCATCGGCATCTCCTTTTTTACCTTTCAGGCGCTGTCCTATGTCATCGATGTCTGGCGCGGTACGGTGCCGGTACAGAAAAACCCCTTTTATCTGGCGCTGTACATCTCCTTCTTCCCGCAGCTCATCGCCGGGCCCATCGTGCGCTATGCTTCCGTCGAGGAACAGCTGCGCAGCCGGCGCACGACGCCGGCGCTGTTTGCCGCCGGCGTGGACCGGTTCTTTCTCGGCTTTGGCAAAAAGGTGCTGCTGGCCAACAATCTGGCGCTGGTGGCACAGGCGGCCTTCGACCTTGGCCCCGCCGTGACCGGGGCCAACCCGCTGCTGCTGTGGCTGGGCTCGGTGTGCTACACGCTGCAGATCTACTACGATTTTTCCGGCTACTCCGACATGGCCATCGGTCTGGGGCGGATGTTCGGCTTCCAGTTCAACGAGAATTTCAACTACCCCTATATCGCCCGCAGCATGCGGGGATTCTGGGACCGCTGGCATATCAGCCTGTCCACATGGCTGGAGGATTATCTTTTTACCCCGCTGGTCTGGATGGACACCGAAAAGCTTACCCATGGCCGGCGGCAGCACCTGCCGGTGGAATTCTGCCTGTTGGTGACCTTCTTTTGCTCCGGTCTGTGGCACGGTGCCGCCTGGAAGTTCATCGCCTGGGGCCTGTGGAACGGTGCATTCGTGGTCATGGAGCGCAAATTCCTCAAAGAGCAGCTGAACCGGCTGCCACGCTGGGTGCAGCACACCTACACGCTGCTCTGCGTGCTTCTGGGCATGACCATTTTCAACGCGCAGAGTCTTGCCAACGGTCTGCGTTACTGTCTGGCGCTGTTCGGCGTGTACGGCGTGCCCGCCGCCTGGGACGCGCAGGTGCAGGGGCTCTGGCGGGAATACGGCGTGTTCATCGCGCTGGGCATCGTCTGCGCCACGCCGCTGCTGCGCCGCCTGGGCGAGTGGGCCGACGGCCGCCCGGGCCCGGGCACCGTGCGCGCGGCGCTGCGGCCGCTGGCGTACGGGGCGATGTTTTTGTGGGCGGTATCCTTTTTGATTTTGGGCGCGCACAATCCCTTCCTCTATTTCAATTTTTAACGGAGGCGCCGCATGGAAAAGAAAAACAAGCTTTCCACCGCGCTTACGCTGGCGGTGTTCTGCCTGACGGTACCGCTTCTGGCGGCGCTGAGCCTGTACAAGCTGGGGGACTACTACCTGAACGACGTCATCGACTACAACGAATGGACGCCGGAGCTGGGCAGCCGTTTTGAGACGAACATCGCCTCGACCTTTTTCGGCAAGTTTGGTTTCGTCACCCTCAACGGCGGCATGCGGCGGCTGTTGGGCCAGCGGGAGATGAACGGGGTCGTCAAGCTCAACAACGGCAGTCTCATGACGCCGCAGGACGGCATCCCTGCCGAGACCGTGGGCGAGAACGCCGCCACCGTCATCGCGCTGAATGACTATCTGGCCCGGCAGGGCACGCCGCTGCTGTACGTCATCCCGCCGTGCAGCGTCGACCCCGAGGACCCGCAGCTCCCCGCCGGCGTCACCGATACCAGCAACGCGTCCCTGGACCTGATGGCACAGCAGCTGCGGGCGGCCGGCGTGGCCACGCTGGACCTGCGCGAGACCATACACCAAGACGGCGTCGACCTTTACAGCCTGATGTTCCGCACCGACCACCATTGGACGATGCGGGGCGGGTTTTACGCCTTTGGCAAGATCACCGGCTGGCTGCAGCAGACCCTTGGCTGTGACGTGGACCCGCGTGTGCTGGACCTGACGTACTATATCAGCGAGGTATATCCGGCCTGGCATCTGGGGAGCCGGGGGCAGCGGGTCGGCTATTGGTTCGCGGGGGCCGACGATTTTGAGCTGCTGCGGCCGAACTTCCGGACCAGTATGTCGCGCAACGGTGTGAACGGTATGTACGAGACCCTGACCTTCGACCGCACACCGCTGGAGGAGCGAAAGCTGACCAGCCGTTCCACCTACGACACGGTACTGGCGCCGGCAAAGGGCAATTTTGGCAACTCATGGACGCTCAACGACGTCAAGCTGATGGTTTTGGCCGATTCCTTCGGCAAGGCGGTGGAGCCGTTTTTGAACCTCGCCTTTGCCGAGGTACACAGCGACACCGACCTGGTGCAGCCGGACGCCTTGACAGAATACCAGCCGGACGCGGTGGTCCTGCTCTATGCTGTCGAAAGCATTTGCAGCCCGGACGGCGTGTACCTGGTGGTGCCGGGGACCTGAAGCCCGTCGGGCTGCGGGGCCGCTTGCGCTCCGGCACCAAGGACACCGCTTTTTCTCCGACAACGCACAGGAGGTCTCTATGAACAAGCCCCTCTTCGGCGCCGCCTACTATGACGAATATATGCCCTGTGACCGGCTGGAAACCGACGTTAAAATGATGAAAAAAGCCGGCATCAACGTCGTGCGCATCGCCGAGTCGACCTGGGCGACCTGCGAGCCGCGCGAGGGCGAGTTCGATTTCTCGCACGTCCTCCGCGTGCTGGACGCGATGGAGGCGGCCGGTATCGGCGTCATCGTCGGCACGCCGACCTACGCCGTGCCGCCGTGGCTGGCCAAAAAGTATCCGCAGGTGCTCAGGACGGCGGAGGACCGCCCCAACCGCTACGGCCCGCGGCAGAATATGGACATCACGGACCCCGACTACCGCCGCCTGGCCGAGCGCGTCATCCGCAGGCTGCTGGCCGTCGCGGCGCCGCGGCGCTGCGTTATCGGCTTCCAGCTCGACAACGAGACCAAGCCCTACGGCGTCGCCACGCCGGCCGTGCAGGCGCGGTTCGTGGCGGCGCTGCGCGAGCAATACCACGGCGACCTCGACGCGCTGAACCGCGATTTCGGTTTTGATTACTGGTCCAACCGCATCAATTCCTGGGAGGAGTTCCCGGACGTGCGCGGCACGATCAACGGTTCCCTGGGCGCCGCGTTCGAGCGGTTCCAGCGCGGGCTCGTAGCGGAATTTTTGTGCTGGCAGCGGGCCATCGTCGACGAGTACCGCCGCCCCGACCAGTTCGTCACCCACAACTTTGACTATGCCTGGCGCGGCTACAGCTACGGCCTGCAGCCGGACGCCGACCCCCGCCGCGCCGCGGCGGCCGTCACGGTGGCGGGGTGCGACATCTACCACCCCGGCCAGGACAAGCTCACCGGCATTGAGATCGCCTTGGGCGGCGACATCGCCCGCGGCATCAAGGGCGGCAACTACCTGGTGCTGGAGACGCAGGCCCAGGGCTTCCCGGACTGGACGCCGTGGCCCGGCCAGCTGCGGCTGCAGGCCTACAGCCACCTGGCCAGCGGCGCCAACGGCGTCGAGTACTGGCACTGGCACTCGCTGCACAACGCCTGCGAGACCTACTGGAAGGGCGTGCTCAGCCATGATTTCGGCGAGAATGCCGCCTACCGGGAGATCTGCGCCGTCGGCGCCGAGCTCGCCCGCGTAGGCGAACGGCTTACGGACCTGCAAAAGCACAACGAGGTCGCCATCCTCGTCAGCCACGAGGCGCTGACGGCGCTCAAATGGTATGGCATCGGGGCCTCGGCCGCGGACTGGCACGGAGCGGGCGGCATCGACTACAACGACGTGCTGCGCTGGCTGTATGACGCGCTGTTCGCCCTCAACGTCGAGTGTGACATCCTCTGGCCGGACGCCGACAAAGCGACGCTGGCGCGCTATAAAATGGTGGCCGTGCCGGCGCTCTACAGCGCCCCGCAGGAACTTCTCGAGCGCCTGGCCCGCTATGCACAGGACGGCGGCGTGCTGCTCACCACCTTCAAGACCGCCTTCGCCGACGGGAACGTCAAGGTCTGGCCGGACACCCAGCCCCACGCCCTGACCGGGGTGCTGGGGGTGGAATATGACCAGTTCACCTTCCCGCGGGGGGTGGGGCTGGCGGGGCCGCTGGCGGCCCCGGGCGGCGAGGCGCGGCAGTTTATCGAGCTGCTGCGCCCGACCACGGCCGAGGCGGTGGTACGGTATGTGCACCCGGTCTGGGGCGGGTACGCGGCGGTGACCCAAAACCGCTGCGGCGCCGGGCAGGCCTGGCGCCTTGGCACCATGACCGACGACGCCACGCTGCGCAGAGTCCTGCGCGCGGCGCTGGAGGCGGCGGGCGTCGACCTGCGCGCAGCCAATATGCCGCTGACCGTGCGCAAGGGGCGCAACCGGGCCGGCAAGACGGTGCGGTACTACCTCAACTACAGCGCCGCGCCCAAACGCGGGCGGTACCTGGGCGCGGGCGGCACCGATGTGCTGACCGGCGCGGCGGCAGCGCCCGGCGAGCGGTTCGAGGTGGCGGCATGGGACCTGCGCATCATCGAAGGGGAAGGGTAACGTTTACGCAAAGATGACAAAAAACCCGCACGGGCAGGATTTTTGCCCGCACCCCTTGACACCTGCACCAAATTTCAATATAATGAATCATGCACCTCGCCAAAGGTGCATGATATCGTGGCGGTATAGCTCAGTTGGCTAGAGCATTCGGTTCATACCCGAAGTGTCACCGGTTCAAATCCAGTTACCGCTACCATATACAAGGTTTCGCTAAAATACTTGGGCCGGTTGCAACAGTGGCCGGTAAGGAGCTTGCTGTTTTAGCGAAACCTTGTATTCATAAGGCCCGTTGGTCAAGAGGTTAAGACACGGCCCTTTCACGGCTGTAAC
>CANRLV010000066.1 GCA_947631565.1 uncultured Gemmiger sp.
ACCGGCCGCGTGCCCTACGGCCCGCGCGGGCGGGACACCATCGTCCAGTACGCGCGGCAGGACATCCGGTTCCTGCTTTCCAGGGGCGTCAAGTGCATCGTGGCCGCCTGCGGCACCGTCAGCTCCACCTACCCGGCCGCCGAGGCCGCGGCCCTGCCGGTGCCCTACACCGGCGTGGTCGAAACGGCGGCCCGCTGCGCCGCCGCGGCGACGAAGAACGGCCGCGTCGGCGTCATCGGCACGGCGGCGACGGTGCGCAGCGGCAGCTATGAGACGGCGCTGCGCGCCCTGCGCCCCGATCTTGTCATCACCGCCAGGGCCTGCCCGCTGTTCGTGCCGCTTGTTGAAAACGGCTTTATCGCCGACGGCGACCCGGTGGCGGCGCTGGTCGTGGAGCGATATCTCGCCGAGGTGCGCGCCGCCGGGGTGGACACGCTGATCCTGGGCTGCACCCACTACCCGCTGCTGCGCGCCGCCATCGCCGATTTTATGGGCCCGGGCGTGACGCTCATCGACGTCGGCCAGATGACCGCCGTCGCCGCCGCCGAGATGCTGGGCGAGCGCGGGCTGCTCAACGACGGCGCGCGCACCGGCACGGCACACTATTATGTCAGCGATACGCCGGACGATTTCGCGGCGCTGGAAACGATGTTTCTGGGCGAGTACGCGGGCGGCCCGGTGGAGCGCATCGCCATTGAGGAATACTGACGAGGCAAAAGACCATGGAAGAAAATTATCTCATCACCATCAAGGGCACGATGGAGCAGGGCGGCGGCAGCGATACCGTCGAGCTGATGACCCGCGGCAGCCTGGTCCACAAGGACAGCGCCTACTATATCATCTACCGTGAGACCGAGGCCACCGGCTACGACGGCTGCACGACCACCGTGCGCGTGGCCGACGACGCCCGCCGCGTGACCATGACCCGCTTTGGCCGCGTGCCCAGCCAGCTGGTGGTGGAGAAGGGCACCCGCCACCTGTGCCACTACGAGACCGGGTACGGCGCCGTGTCGCTGGGGGTGGCGGCCGACACCATCGAGCCGGCCCTGACCGACCGCGGCGGGCGGCTCAAGTTCAGCTATATGCTGGATTCCGGCAACGAGGCCGTCATCAGCCGCAACCTGGTGGACATCACGGTCAGCCCGCTGCCGCCCAAAAGCTGAATCAAAAACCGATAAGGAGCCTGCAAAGAGCTATGCTGGAACAGATGCAACAGGACTACAAAAACTATGACCCGCGCGCCGCGCTGATGGCCGAGGCCCGCGCGGTCCTGGAGCGCGCCGCCGCCGCCGCGATGGCCGACGGCAGCCTGCCGGCCGCGGACCTGCCCGCCTTCATCACCGAGACCCCGGGCGACGCCAAAAACGGCGACGTGGCTGCGAACCTGGCGATGGCCGGCGCGCGCGTGTGGCGGATGCCGCCGCGCAAAATCGCCCAAACCATTGCCGCCCACCTCGACCTGCCCGCCCGGACCGGGGCGTTCGACCGCGTCGAGGTGGCGGGGCCGGGCTTCCTCAACTTTTATGCCTCTTTGGGCTGGCTGACCGGCGTGGTGTACGCCGCCAGCGTGCGCGCGGACTACGGCCGCACCGACGCCGGCAAGGGTAAACGCTACAACGTCGAGTTCGTCTCGGCCAACCCGACCGGCCCCATGCACATGGGCAACGCCCGCGGCGGGGCGTTGGGCGACGGCATCGCCGCCTGCCTGGAATGGGCCGGCTACGACGTGACGCGGGAGTTCTACATCAACGACGCCGGCAACCAGATCGACAAGTTCGGCAAGAGCCTGGCCATCCGCTATTTGCAGCTGTACAAGGGCGAGGAGGCCTGCCCGCTGCCCGCCGAGTGCTACCAGGGCGCCGACATCATCGCCCACGCCAAGGCCTTTGCCGCCGAGCACGGCGACGCCTACGTCGACGGCGATTTTGAGGCGCTCAAGCAGGCCATCGTCGCCAAGGCCCTGCCGGAAAACATCGAAGGGCTCCAGCGCGACCTGGCCAAATACCGCATCGAATACGACGTCTGGTTCCACGAGAGCGACCTGCACAAAAGCGGCAGGGTCCAGGCCGTGGTGGACAGGCTGCTCGCAAGCGGCGCCTGCTACAAGGCCGAGGACGGGGCCGTGCTATACCGCAGCGCGCAGTTCAGCGCCAAATACGGCGTGGCCAACAAGAAAAAGGACGGCGCGGACGAGACCAAGGACGAGGTGCTGGTGCGCGCCAACGGCGTGCCCACCTACTTTGCCGCCGACATCGCCTACCATTACAACAAGCTGGCCGAGCGCGGCTTTGAAAAGGCCGTCGACGTGTGGGGCGCCGACCACCACGGCCACGTCGCCCGCATGAAGGGCGCGATGGACGCCATCGGGCTGGACGGCGAACGGCTGGACATCGTGCTCATGCAGATGGTCAACCTGATGCGGGACGGCCAGCCCGTGCGTATGTCCAAGCGCACCGGCAAGGCCATCACGCTGACCGACCTGCTGGACGAGGTGCCCATCGACTCTGCCCGGTTCTTCTTTAATATGCGCGAGGCCAATTCGACGCTGGACTTTGATCTGGACCTGGCCGCCCGCAACGACAGCGAGAACCCCGTGTACTATGTGCAGTACGCGCACGCGCGCATCTGCACCATGCTCAAAAAGCTGGCCGGGGAGGGCATCGAATACGGCGGGCCCGCGGCCTGGGCGGGTTACGCCTTCCCCGAGGAGAGCGAGCAGGCGCTCATCCGGCTGCTGGCCGACTTCCCCGGCGAGATCGCGGCCGCCGCGCAGCGGTACGACCCGGCGCGGGTGCTGCGCTACTGCCTGGACGTGGCCGCCGCCTTCCACCGCTTTTACGGGGCCTGCCGCCTGCGCGACGCCGAGCCCACGGCCCGGCAGGCGCGCCTGGCGCTCTGCCTGGGCGTGCGCGGGGTCATCCGCAACGTGCTGACGATGTTCAAGGTCAGCGTACCGGAAAGTATG
Organism: uncultured Gemmiger sp.; assembly: GCA_947631565.1. GTDB lineage: Bacteria > Bacillota > Clostridia > Oscillospirales > Ruminococcaceae > Gemmiger. The sequence continues at coordinate 2,966 of CANRLV010000066.1, forward strand.
TGACGCGCGGCCGGTATGGACGCTGCAAGGGGCCGGTGTTCCGAACGGAACACCGGCCCCACTTTTCATTATACGCAAGCGATATGGATTTTTCAACTCTCAATTATGTACAAATATTTCCATAAAAGGTTGGCGGTTTTGCGAATAGACAGCCGCCGGGCCCGGTGGTATAGTATAGGCACAACAAAGAAACCCACCGGAGATACGGAGCACAAACAGCTCCAAGCGGACGCCAACTTTCCAAGTTCCTCCCCCGGTACGCACCCGGCGCGATGGCATAAAGCCCCGCTTTATCGGCCCGCGCAAAAGGGACCCCGGCACACGAGGCGGAAAGACGAAGCAAATGGCCGCCGGTAGTTTTTCGCAAGGAAGGAGGCTCAAGCTGCTATGCGTTACAAAGATCCCATTCATCACCGGCAGGCTTGGGCCTGCTGAGCGAAGGACCGCCCCAAAGCCACAGGTCTTTACCTGAATGAACAAAGCGGGTCAGGGTCCGTCGGATCACAAGCCCAAGCACTGCCAGACAAACACCCTTCGCGTTCATATAGATTTCCCGCCTATGTCCCCGAAAGAAGGTATGACCCCCATGAGTATGCGAGGTTTACTTCCGCCGAACACAGTGGCGCAAATCTAACGAAAGGTAATAACTCCCATGTACTAACGATAAAGGGCTCTGCCCTCGCATCAAACCCTCTTCCTTGAAAACAAATCGGTTCAGTCAGGATGATGTCCTATGAAAGGCCTGTCCGAAAAATAACGAAAAGGGTTGATGAGGTATGACTCCCATCAAGTAGTACCGCGGGCCGCGCAAATGCGCGGCCCGCTTTTTTTGCCCGTCGGACCATGTCCGGCGCCTGATGCGGGACCTCCTCCAACGGCGGGCAGGCGGGACACAGGTTTGCCCTTACCACCCGTCGATCCTTTTCGCCAGATTTTTGGGAAAGAACCACCACAATACGAGCAGAGCAAAAAAAGCGTACACGCCGACATCTTCCGGCACACCAAGGAAGATGTTAAGAAAAGCGGCGATAAAGCCGGTGATGGGAAAGGTCAGCACCTGGATCACGAATTGTATCAGCTCACCCAAGGAAAAAGGGCCAAAGAATTTCGGCGGCGGATCGTCGACCGGAAAATGCTCCCGCGGATGATATGGCATAAGCAGGTGCTTTATCAGCAGGGCAGCCGCCGCTATGCCGACCCACCCCGGATACTCTTCTATGCATTCCTGGAGGAACTCCCACATACAATCCCTGCCATCGTTCGGTCCTGTTGGGGCCATGCCTGCCATCCAACCACAAGCAAATCGTTTCTGCTTTCTATCCTGTATTTTCTATGTTTTATCCCCGGTAAAATGCATCCAGCGCCTGCAGGGCGGGCAAAAAGTCGGTGCAGATCTGCTGCGCCACCGCCGCCGCGGTCTGCTCCTCGTACACATGGGAGGTAACGTTGCGCGCGGCCAGGATGTCGTTCCAGACCTGCGGTGCTCTGAGCACACCGGCGGCGAACGCTTCTTTCAGCACGGCGCGCGGCGAGATGACCTCAAGCACTACGCCCTGATCGACCAGATATCCCTTCAGGCTTTTCCAGGCAAGCTCCACGGTGAACTCAAAGCGCCGGATGAGCCCGTCCCGGTAGAGCGCGTCCGTGGGGGCGGCCGCGTAGGCGATGACCGCCTGCTCCAGCCGCGCCAGTGCGCGGTGATAGTTTTCCGCCTTGTTCACAGCAGGTCCACCCCTTCCCTTTCGATGTTGGCGCGCAGGGCCGCGTCCGCCACGGTGTCCATGTGCAGGATGTCGAGCTTGAACAGTGTGGGCAGTTCCTCGGCCTGTACCCAGAAGGACCCACGCTCTTCGAGGGGCATTCCGTAGACCGCCAGGTCGATGTCGCTGCCCGGCGCCGCATCGCCGCGTGCCCGCGAACCGAACAGCACCAGCCGCGCGGCGCCGTGCCGGCGGGCCAGCTCCGCCAGCTGCCGGCAGATGATCTCCATCGCAGCTGCCCCTTTCTGCACTTACTACCGTAACTATAGCATACTTTACTGCATCTGTGCAGCCGGTTTGCGCGGCCTGCCCTTTCAGCCCAGTGCCCACGCCGCCAGCGCGTCAGCCCAGTGCTCGGTGTAAAAGGCATAGTAACTGATGCTCTTCTGCCGCCGGCGGCGCCGCAGTGCCGGCAGGTGGAACCAGACGGCGCTCGGCAGCGCGATCACGGGCAGGTACAGCGGCCCCAGCAGCAGCGACTGCAGGCAGTGCCCGTACTCATGCCGCAGCAGCCGCGCATCGTCCAGCACCGGCACGAAGACGAATAACCCCAGCGACAGCCCGGCGCCGCCGCCCCAGGCGCTGGCCACGGCGCCGCTGTACCGCTGCCGCGGCCAACCGTGCGCCCGGCCCCACAGCCGGACGCACAGCCCCGCCAGCGTCTGCGGCGCGCCCCAGGTGCACTGCCAGAGGACGAACCATACCCGCCACAGCGTTTTCATCCCCTGCCGCGCCCCCTTTTGCCTTGTTGTATCTTATTGTATCATTTGCTCCGCCCCGCCGCAACGCATTTTTTGGCTGCGGCGGGGCGTTGTGCCTTGCATAATCGCGCGGCGGGCGGTATAATAGTCAGTATCCTGTTATCGTGGGGAGGTGGGCGCCGATGCCGGACAGCGCACAGAAGCCGGTGCTGGGCATCCTGGGCGGGCTGGGGCCCGCCGCCAGCTGTTATCTCTACCAGATGCTCATCGACCACACCCCGGCCCAAAGGGACCAGGACCACATCGACCTCCTGCTGTGCTCGCGCGCCTCGACGCCGGACCGCACCGCCTTCATCACGGGCGAGAGTCAGGCGGACCCGCTGCCGTTCATGCTGCGGGACGCGCAGCGGCTGGCCGACGGCGGCGCCACGGTGCTGGCCATCCCCTGCAACACGGCGCATTATTTTTACGAGCGCATCGCCGCCGCGGTGCCGGTGCCGGTGCTCAATATGCCGGCGCTCGTCGCGGCCGAGGCCAGGGCCCGCGGCTGCCAAAAGCTGGGCATCCTGGCCACCGACGGCACGCTGCTGGGCAAGGCGTACCAGCTCGTCTGCCAAGAGCAGGGCCTTGCCTGGGCCAAGCCGGCGCCGGCGCAGCAGGCGGCGGTCATGCGCATCATCTATGACCAGATCAAGCAGGGCCGGCGCGCCGACATAGCCGCCTTCAACGCCGCCGTCGACGACCTGAAAGCGCAGGGCTGCACCCATGCGGTGCTGGGCTGCACCGAGCTGAGCCTGGTCAAGCGCGACGAGCACCTGCCGGACGATTTCTTCCTTGACAGCACCGAGGTGCTGTGCCGCGCCGCCCTGCGCGCCTGCGGCGTGGAGCCGGTCGGCTTTTAACGGAGCAATAATTTGGGAAAGGAAAATTTCTCATGGAAAACAAGCGCTTTTACATCACCACCCCCATCTACTACCCCAGCGCCAAGCTGCACATCGGCCACACCTACTGCACCGTGGCCACCGACGCCATGGCCCGCTACAAGCGCTTGCAGGGCTATGACGTGATGTTTTTGACCGGCACCGACGAGCACGGCTTAAAGATCGAGCAGAAGGCCGCCGAGGCCGGCGTCACCCCGCAGCAGTTCGTCGACGACATCGTCGAGGGCGAGCGCGGCGTCAAGGACCTGTGGAAGCTGATGGACATCAGCTATGACCGCTTCATCCGCACCACCGACGATTATCATGTCGCCGCCATCCAGCGCATCTTCAAAAAGATGTACGACAAGGGCGACATCTACAAGGGCACCTACAAGGGCAAGTACTGCACCCCGTGCGAGAGCTTCTGGACCGAGAGCCAGCTCGTCAATGGCTGCTGCCCGGACTGCGGGCGCCCGGTCATCGACGCCGAGGAGGAGGCCTATTTCTTCCGCCTGTCCAAATACGCGTCCCGCGTGCGCAGCCTGCTCGTCGATACCGACTTTCTGCAGCCGCGCAGCCGCGTCAACGAGATGGTGCACAACTTCATCGACCCGGGGCTGGAGGACCTGTGCGTCTCGCGCACGAGCTTTTCCTGGGGCATCCCGGTGGACTTTGACCCGGGCCATGTCGTCTATGTGTGGATCGACGCGCTGTTCAACTATACGACGGCGCTGGGATTTTGCAACGACCGCTATCCGCAGGCGGATTTTACAAAATTCTGGCCGGCGGACGTGCATTTTGTTGGCAAGGAGATCGTGCGCTTCCATTCCATCATCTGGCCGGCCATGCTGATGAGCATGGAGCTGCCGCTGCCCAAACAGGTGTTCGGGCACGGGTGGCTCAACTTCGGCGGCGAGAAGATGTCCAAATCCCGCGGCAATGTCGTGGACCCCTATGTGCTGGCCGAGCGCTATGGCGTCGACGCGCTGCGCTTTTTCCTGCTGCGCACGTTCCCGTTCGGGTCGGACGGCAATTTCTCCAACGAATTGCTCATCCAGACCATCAACACCGACCTTGCCAACGACCTGGGCAACCTGCTGTCCCGCACGACGGCGATGGCGGAAAAGTATTTCGGCGGCACGCTGCCCTCCGGGCAGGCCGAGGGTCCCGAGGACGCCGGGCTGCTGGCCGCGGTGAATGCCCTGCGCCCCCGCTACGAGGCCGAGATGGAAAAGTACGCCTTCCAGAACGCGCTGGCCGAGGTCTTCGCCGTCATCGCCCGCGCCAACAAGTACATCGACGAGACGGCGCCCTGGGTGCTGGCCAAAAACGAGGCGGACAAGCCCCGCCTGGCCCGCGTGCTGTATGATCTGGCCGAGACGCTGCGCGTCTGCCTCGTGCTTTTGCGGCCTTTCCTGCCCGGTACCTGCGAAAAGGCGTTCGCACAGCTGGGCGTGGGTGAAGACCTGCAAACATGGGACAGTGCCGCCGCTTTCGGCGCCCTGCCCGCCGCCGCGGCGCTGCACAAGGGCGAGAACATCTTCCCGCGCATCGACGCCGCCAAGGAGCTGGCCGCGCTGGACGCGATGATGAACGAGCAGAAGGCCGCCGCCGAGGCCGCCGAGGCGCCGGCGGCTCCCGCGGCCGAGACTGCCGCGCCCATGGAGCACCGGCCCGAGATCAGCTACGACACGTTCTGCAAGGTCGAGATGCGGGTGGCCGAGGTGCGCGCCGCCGAGCGCATGAAGGAGAGCAAAAAGCTGCTCAAGCTCACGGTGTTCGACGGCGAGCGCGAGCGCTGCATCCTGTCCGGCATCGCCAAATGGTGGGCGCCCGAGGACCTGACCGGCAAGAAGGTGGCCATCGTAGCCAACCTGGCTCCCCGCCCGATGATGCAGGGCAAGTACGTCAGCGAGGGGATGCTCGTCGCGGCCGACACGCCGGACGGCGGCTGCTCCATCGCCTTCTACCCGGCCGACCTGCCCGCCGGCAGCCTTATCCACTAAGCCTCGCTTTGCTCGGCTTGAAGAGGGAGGTTCGGCTTTGCTGGCTGCGCCAGTCCGCCTGCACCTCCCCCTTGGATTCCCCACCATCGCAAAAATGCCTTGCGCATGCCTAATGGCGACTTGCTGCGGCATTTTTGCTCCAGCGGTATCGTCATCGCGTCTCCGGCCTAAGAGCCGCGCTTCGCGCGGTTGGCTTCCGACGTGCGCCTGCGGGCGCTACGGCACATGTCCGCCGATGACGATGGATTTGAAATCATGACCAACATCTTCGACACCCACGCCCACTATTGCAGCCATCGCTTTGACGCTGACCGCGACGCAGTGCTCGCCGCGCTGCCGGTAAATGGTGTGTGCGGCGTGGTAGAGTGTGCCACCCATTCCGGCGACGCGGCCGGCGTGCTGGCGCTGGCGCACAGGTACCCTTTCGTGCACGCGGCGCTGGGCATCCACCCGGAAAGCCTGATCGAAGCGGACGCCGCCACCGTCGCCGTCTACGGCGGCGACTGGCGTGCCGAGCTCGACGCTCTGCGCCCGCTGTTCGCCGACCCGGTCGTCGTCGCCGTGGGCGAGATCGGCCTCGACCGCCACTGGCCGGTGCCGGAGCAGGCGCAGCGGGAGCTGTTTGCGGCGCAGCTGGAGCTCGCCGCCGAACTGGGTCTGCCCTGCTCCATCCACGACCGCGAGGCCCACGCCGATATGTACGCCCTGCTGCGGCAGTACAGGCCGCGCGGCGTGCTGCATTGCTACAGCGGCAGCGCCGAGGACGCCCGCTGGCTGGCCGCGCAGGGGCTGTACTTCGGCTTTGGCGGCTCGCTCACCTACAAAAACGCCCGCCGCGCGCGCGAAGCGCTGGCCGCCGTCCCGCGCACGCAGGTGCTGCTGGAGACCGACTGCCCCTACATGGCCCCCGAGCCGGTGCGCGGCACCCGCAACGACAGCCGAAACATCATCCATGTGGCGGCCGCGGTGGCCGAGGTCTGGGGCACCGACGCGCAGAGCGTGCTGGACCGGACGGCCCAAAACGCCCGGGAATTGTTTAAATTGTAATAATTCTACAATATATTACAATTTGTATAAAACTGCCATGGAAACAGGAGGACACAACATGAAGGCAAGAGTGCCCAAGCACCGTGAATTTTTGATCGATTTCCCCAAGGATATCCCGCAGGCCAGGGCCGACGAGGGCTGGGACAAGCTCAACGCCATCGTCGAGGAATACAAGAAGGCCCACGGCGGCCAGAGCGTGTATGCGCCGACCTTTATCGAAGACTGCGAGCCGAAGGTGAAGGAGCTGCAGAAGGAGTACGGCTTCACCTACCAGGTCAAGGAATTCAAGTAAGCGGTGCGGCGGGGGCCATGCCCCCGCCATGCCCTTTTTGCCGTAAAGGAGGTGAGCGCCTTGCCCGCACACAAGCTGACCGTCCGCCCGGCCGTCGCCGACGACCTGCCGATGCTGGTGGCCCTGTACCATTACCTTGACAAAACGCTCATCGACCTGCAGCCGGACTTTTTCTGCGAGGCGCCGCGCGACCAGCAGGCCATCCGGGACTACATCGCCGCCGATGACGCCGACTATCTGCTGGCCGAGCAGGACGGCACGGTGGCGGGCTTTGTGCTCGTCGCCTACGCCGGGTGGACGCCGCCTTTCAGCTGTGTTTTGCCCCACCGTTACGCCAATCTGTGCGATCTGGTGGTGTCGCCGGCGTACCGGCGGCAGGGTATCGGCTCGGCGCTGGTGGCGGCCGCCAAGCGCTGGGCGCGCGACCGCCGGTATGAGTATCTGGAGCTGGACGTGCTGGCCCAGAACAGCGAGGCCATCGCGCTGTACGAGGCGCAGGACTTTTTGGAAGATACCCGCCGTATGCGCTGCATGCTGTGAGCCAAGGGGGTGCGCTGATGTTGACCGAAGCGAACGCCCGCCGTTGGGCGGGGCTGGACCGTATGCAGCTCAAGGTGCTTTTGATGGTGCTGATGGTGCTGGACCATATCCATTATATGTACAGTGATTTTCTGCCCGTCCCGCTCTGGTTCACGGTGCTGGGCCGCCTGGTCGCGCCCACCTATCTTTTGCTGCTGGCGGACAGTTTCCACTATACCCATGACCGCAAAAAGCTGTTTTTTCGCTGCTGGGTGGTCTGCTTCGGGATGGGCAGCGCGCTGTTCTGCATGCGGGTGCTGGGTATGGTCATCCGGGCCGACGGCTTTTTGCCGGAAAACGATATCTTTGCCAACTTCCCCCTGCTCTTCTGTATGTGGCAGGGCATCGACTGGGTGCGGGAACGCACGCCGAAAAAGGTCGCCATGGGCGCGGCGGCGCTGGCCTTCCCCTGGGTGTGGCATTACCTTTTGCTGTTCGTCGCGACCTATATCGGGGGCGCGCTGCCGCTGACCTGGGTCGCCTATGCCGTCATCCCGGACCACACCTTCATCCCCGACGGCGGCACGGTCTACCTGATCGAGGGGCTGGCCGCCTACCTGTTCCGCGGCCACAAAAAGCGGCAGATGTGCGCGCTCGGCCTGACCATCCTGGCCATCCGGTTCTTCTATTTCGGGACCATTTATATGCAGTGGTACCCGGATTTCAACTGGGGCCAGATGTTCACCAACTTCGATTACGCCGGCCAGTGGCTGAGCGTGTTCAGCCTGGTGCTGTGGGCGCTCTACAACGGCAAAAAGGGCGAAAG
>CANRLV010000067.1 GCA_947631565.1 uncultured Gemmiger sp.
GTGCTCACGGGTCCTCGCGTGGTGAAGGTGCCATCCCTTCCCCGCTCGCCGCTGCTGGTAAGTCTCGGGAACACTGCATATTCAGTTGTGCATTAACATTTTTGCTAACATGGCCATTATACATAACAAATTTGCGAATGTCAAGTCCCAATACCCCCAAACTGTGGTAAAATGACTAACTTTTTTGTTAAATTTTCTTGAACAACCGCTTCGGATGGTGTATAATGGCCTCAGAAACCTTACGGAGGCTGTTAAACATGAAGAAAAATACGGATTTCAGTCTGCGCTGCGGCGATAAGATAAAAATCGTCCGCCAGTTCCGCGGGATGACCCAGCGGGAACTGGCGGAAAAGGTCGGCCTGGGCGAAAACGGGGCCAGCCGCATCGCACAGTACGAGATGAACTATCGTGTGCCGAAGGAGAGTATGCTCCGGGATATCTGCGGCGCACTCCATGTTTCGCATCTGAACATGGAGGACACCTTCCCAATCAACCTGTTTACGATCCTGATGATGCTGATGTGGCTGGACGAGGTCTTTCCGGATACCGTTTATCTTTCTTCCCCGGTTCCGTATGCGCCGGAAACGCCGTACCTCAAAGGCGGCCTGGACGAGATGGGGTTTCCGACGGACAGTGTGTCTGCAGACAGTGCGCCTGACAGCAAGACCGAAGCTACAGCGGCTTCGGCAGGGCCCGCGGCGGATGATACCGCTATTGGCGCAAGCAGCGAGGACGACATTTCCACACTGTGTACCCTGCGCGTCAACGATAAAATTTTCAATGAATTGCTCACCGAATGGTGGTACCGCAAGCAGCAGCTGAAGAACGGCGAGATCACCGAGCGCGAGTACCGGGAATGGAAATTCAGCTTCCCCATGACCAGCGACCGGCTGCAGGGCTTTTTCTTCCGCAGACGGTGGCAGGATAAGGAGCTTTTTGATGCCAACTCTATCGGCCTGAACCTTGATCCCGAATACAAGGCAAAAATCGAGGAGCTCCTGCAGAAAGATTATTTGGGGCACACCGGCGAAGACGGAGGAGATAACGCCAGCCAGCAGGATTCGTAAGAGACGGACAGTTTGTGCGCCGCGGCTGAAACCGCGGCGCACATTGCTGCTCAGGGCAGGGCTATACTGGATGTTGACATTATATCTTTTATCCGATATAATTTGTTTGAGGAAAGGAGGCCCGCCATGACTCTGGAAGCGCTTCTCAAGGCCAATAACTGTTCCATGTACCGTCTGGCCAAGGATACCGGCCTGTCCTACTCCATCATCAACGACCTGTGCAGCGGCAAATCAAAGATGTCCAACTGCACAGTGGGCGTTGCATACAAAATTGCCCAGCGTCTGCATGTTTCACTGGATGAATTGGTGGCGGATTACTTTCATCCTGTACCGGCAGCAGACTTTGAACTGTTCAAAAGCAATATCTGCCACCAAGTCAAAGATATGGGCGACCTCGATTTTGTTATTGCCGCCTTGCAGGAGGACCGTATACGGGCGCTGTACGAACAAAAACGGTACCCGGAAGCACTGTATCTGCTGGCCATGGTGGACTACCTCTCCGTGCAGTGCGGGCTGCCGCTCTGCACACAGTATGCGGATATCCGCCGCCAAAAGCTGTCTGCCCCGCTCTACCCTGCCGGCGTGAACCTGACCGCAGCGCTGCTGCACGACGAAACCGTGCGTGAGCGCTGCCGGCAAAATGCCATCCCGGAATTCAAGCGCTTCAACATTATGGAAAGCGATGTGAGGAACGTTGTCTGATCTCGTCATCACGCAGCAAAACGCGGACGCCTGCCTGAAAGAGCTGGGCAAAGAATACCGCCGTCTGGTGGGCAAGAACATCCGTTCCGAGATCGTCCTGGTCGGCGGGGCATCGGTGCTGCTCAATTACGGGTTCCGCAGCAGCACTTACGATATGGATGCTATTCTGCACGCTTCCTCGGCCCTGAAAGACGCCATCAACCATGTCGGCGACCGGCTGGGTCTTCCCAACGGTTGGCTGAACGATGATTTTGTTCGCACGGCTTCCTATTCTGCAAAACTGAGCGAGGTATCACGGTATTACCGGACCTTCTCCAATGTTTTGGAGGTCCGGACCATTGATGCGGAATATCTTGTCGCTATGAAGCTTGTTTCGGCTCGGCAGTACAAAAATGATTTATCTGACATCATCGGCATTCTGGCCGAACACCAAAAACGCGGCGCCCCTCTTGCGTTGGAAAAGATCCAAAATGCCGTCTGTCAGTTATACGGAGATTGGGATGCCGTTTCCCCGGAAACGCAAACCTTTTTGGAGCGCGCACTCGCACACGAGGATCTGGCCGCACTCTACCAGAGCTGCCGGCAGGCTGAAACGGAGTCCAAAACGATTTTGCAGACCTTTGAGAGCCGCTATCCCGGCGCGTTGGAAGAGGCTTCTGTCGAAGAGGTTCTGCGTCAGGCACGGAAGAAAAAGGCTGCCGATGGCAACAGCTCCGTCTGAGCTTTTCAATCCCAAAGCTGTCACAGCCTATGCGAAAAATGAAAAGAGAATTCGAACAAGGCCGAGCGAAACAGTATCCGCAAATTAATGGGGCGGTAAAGGATGCATCAGAAATGAACATATATGGCAGCATTAAGGCGGGCTTGCAGGAGGCCGTCGAATACGCAAACGGAAATTGTAAGGATGCCAGAGTGCATACCATCCGTATCGAGCCGGTACCTGCCTTTACGCCCGCAGAAATCAAGACCATCCGCAAAGAGCTTGGCATGACGCAGAGCGTCTTTGCCTCGGTGATAGGGGTTTCCGCCAAAACCGTGGAAGCTTGGGAGCAGGGCATCACTGCTCCCAATGGCCCATCTCGCCGCTTGCTGGGCCTGTTCAAGGCAGATCCCTCTTGTGCCAAAGGACTTGTCACGGAAGCATAAACGAAAAGTCTTGCGCCGCCCACATGCTGGGCGGCGCTGGCTTTTTCATCATCGATTTCATTTTTGCGTGCTCGTTCATACTTTTTTGAATACCGCATTTCACAAGCATTTTGCTTCTATCCATACAAATAAAATCGCAGACATTCACGCAAAGAAAGTTGACGGGATGGCCTCGTTTGTGCTAAAATAAGATACACTTTATTTTGGACGAGGTTTCGCCATGCAATACATCGAACGCGAGTTGGAACGAAAGTTTCTGCATATGAACACGGTGTTCAAGGCTGTCATGGTCGTGGGCGCACGGCAGGTCGGCAAGTCCACCATGCTGCGCCGTCTGGCGCAGCGGGAGGGCCGCCAATGGGTGACCATGGACGACCAGCAGACAAGAGAGCTGGCCAAAAGCGACCCAAAGCTGTTTTTCCAGACCTTCAAACCGCCGCTGCTGATAGACGAGGCCCAAAAAGCGCCGGAGCTGTTCGAGACCATCAAGATCCTCTGCGACAACACCGACCAGCGCGGCCTGTTCTGGCTCACCGGCTCGCAGAGCAAAAAGCTGATGCGGCAGGCCGGCGATTCCCTGGCCGGGCGCATCTGTGTGCTGCGGCTGTACAGCCTTTCGCAGCGGGAGCTTTTGGGCATCCGCCCCGAGGCGGAGCTGAACTTCTCGTTCGATGCCATGCAGGCCCGAAGCAAACTTTTCCCACCGAACGATGTGCTCGATACCTTTGAGCACATCTGGCGCGGCGGCCTGCCGGATGTCCAAGCGCTGGACGAGGAGCAGCTGCGGGAATACTTCAACTCCTACATCGAGACCTACCTGATGCGGGACGCCGTCGACGACAACGGCATCTCGGACACCGAGGGCTTCCGCAAATTTTTGCGGGCCTGCGCCGCCTTCAGCGGGCAGTTGCTGAACTATAACGATCTGGCCGTATCGGCGGGCGTATCCGGCGTCACGGCAAAGGATTGGGTGCGGGTGCTGCAGTCGATGGGCATCGTGCAGCTGTTGGAGCCGTATTCCAACAACGAGCTGAAGCGCCTGATCAAGACCCCCAAGCTCTATTTCTGCGATACCGGGCTGTGCGCCTATCTTTCTTCCTGGACAGGGCGGGACGTGCTGATGAACGGCGCCGCCGCCGGGCATTTTTACGAGAACTATGTGGTGGGCGAGATCCTGCGGAACTATGCCTACGCCAGGGAGAGCGTGAACATCTGCTTCTATCGGGACAAAGGCCAGAAAGAGATCGACCTTGTAATCGAGGACGGCAATGTGCTGCATCCGCTGGAGATCAAAAAAGGCTCCGCCCCCGACAAGCGCCTGGTCCAGACCTTCGGTGTGCTGGCCGGCACAACAAAACAGATGGGGAAAGGCGGCGTGATCTGCATGACGCAGGCACCGTTCCCCATCGATGAAAATAACTGCTATATTCCGTCGAATATACTGTAAAGCACGCAAAAGTCTTTATATCTTCAAATTCGTTTAAAGGTACTACTGAATATATAATCAAAAAGATGGGGTGAAGAAAACGGACAGGATTGACGATGTATTAAATCGGATAGGTGATTATACCTGCGTTATCTGTGAAGAAGAAATATCGCTAATCGGCGTTCTACGCCGAGAAGAAAACGCTATTATTTTTCAATCAAGAATGAGTGTAGAGCATTTCCAAAAGCTTGATAAGTCCTGTGAAAAGTTACAATTTTGGGGAAACGTAAGCGGAATATTAGTTACGCTTATGTCTGCATATTTTCACCGTGCAAAAATAACATACGGTAGCAACACATACGACGTTGAGTTCTCTCCCAATGAGATTATTATCGGACGAAGTTATCGCGAAGAACCCAAAGTGTGGTGTATGGCGGCCTCAATACCGGCTATGTATAATATGTTTTCTCAAAGTCTTTTTGATGCTGTACATAACTTTTCAAGCGAAAGCCCTTATCGGCTGGAATGCGCTTTCCCACAACATATAAAGACTGCTGATCGGTATGGACATCTTATAGTTTTTCGGCATTTGGGCCACGAATCGACTGGAAACGAAATTAAACACACGATTGTTCCTGTAATTGAATATAGATTCAACGAAGCGACTGGAATTATGGACGCCCTTGGCAGAATAATGGCAGTCCGAAATCTTTTCTCTTTCTTTGCAAACCGCTATCTGCCAGTTGAAAGCATCATATTTGCAGACGAGCATTCCCATAGAGCTGGTCCGAATTTTTTATGCGATGTTGTTTATTATCTTAATCCCAAGGAAAATATCATAGTGCATGACATGCCGTTTTTGATTTGTACAGCAGACTTTGAAAAAGATTTCACACACGTATGGCAAAATTGGCTGGAGATGTATGAAGACGCCACACCAATTTCAACTCTTTTTTATGAAATCATTTGCAATCGATCCACAAGGGTAAACTGTTTCTTAAACCTTGCCCAATCAATTGAGGTATATTCGTGCCAATACCGTGAAGCGAACGTTAGGGAATTTGTAAAGCAGATCGAAATAGAAACCGAAAAGAAACAATCTGTCCATTTAAAACATCGATTTCAGGATATCTTTGTTACTTTTAATGACTGCTTCGAAGTCGAAGAAAACGCCATTTCGACTCTAGCAAAGAACCTTGCCGATATGCGAAACTTTTACACGCATTATAACCACAAAAGATATATGGAGCCTTCCTATCAGGAAATGTTTTCTGCTACGCATATTTTGCGCTTTATGCTTTTGGTGATAGTATACAAGACTCTTGGATTGAATACAGAAGCCATTATCAAAGCACGAAACAGCATTGAATTTCAGCAATACAGCGAAGATATAAGTATAGTGCAGAAATATGCTACAATGCAAAGTTGAAAAAATGACAAACTGTTTTTCTGCTTAAATATTTTGGAAATTTCTTTGCTCAAACTTTTTCATTTTTCGTATCTTCTTTTTAGCTGTCCATCCCCAGCTGCACGACCGTCATATCATGCCCGGTATGCGGCACAAAGACCTCAAACACATCCTTTGTCCGCATGCGCAGGCTGGAGGTGTTGACGCAAGGGTGACAGCCAAGATACTCGCCCTTGAGCACGTCGACATCCACCAGCAGGCGGACATGATGCCCGGTATCGTTCATCAGGCCCATCACGCTGACCGAGCCGGGAGTGATATCAAGGTATTCCTGCATCGCCTCGGCATCGGCAAAGGACAGCCGTGCGCTGCCGATCTGCGCCGACAGCTCTTTGGTCTTGAACACCTTATCGCCGGGGATCATCAGCAGATAAAACTGCGTTTTCTGCCGGTTGCAGAGAAACAGGTTCTTGCAGATGGTCGCCTGCAGCATCTCGTCGATTTCTTTGCAGACCTCCATCGTCATGGCCGGGGCGTGGTCCACACGGTCATACTCGATGCCCAAGGCGTCCAGCGTGTCATAGACGCGCAGCTCCTTTGGCAAGCGCCCGGCATCGCTCTGCGGGCGGCCCTTTTGCAATTCCATAATCCTGTCCCCTATCTGGATTTGCGGTTCAGCTGGTAACCGGCAAAGCTGCCCACCATGCCGCCGATGATGTGCCCCATGTTGGAGATGTTGTCCTGCACGGCGATGCCCTCGATGATCTGCTGGCCAATGAACAGCACCGCGACGAGGATAAAGGTCAGCGGGATCTCACTATCCCGGAACGAGGTGAAGGACGCAAGCAGCATGAACGCGAACACTACGCCGCTGGAGCCGCACAGCGCCACGCCAGGGAAGAAAACATAGTTGACAAGGCCAGTGACCAGCGCGGTGATGAGGATGACGCTCACGAGCTGCCTGGCGCCGTATTTTTCTTCCAGCAAGGGGCCGAGCAGCAGCAGGTACATTGTGTTGCCCATAAAGTGCGCCCAGGATGCGTGACCCAAAACATGGGTAAAGAACCGCAGCCAGGTCATGGGATTGGCCAGCGAGGAATGCCAGGTCATAAAGAGCAGCTGCGTCATGCGCCCGTCGCTGACCATGCCCAGCACGGTGGCCAGCAGGCACAGGCCGGCAAAGCCCAGCACAACGGGGGCATTGATGCTGATTTTGAACTTTTTCATGGCAGTTTCTCCCGTAATCAGGTTTTGCGGCTTTCTGGCCATGCCGCAGCAAAGATATGCTTTACCCCACCACCAGCTTATTGGTCTTTTTCAGATACTTGGCCGGGATGGGATGATCCAATCGCCAAGTGATGTTCATCGGACGGGAACCCGTGTGGCGAACATAGTTTGCCGTGCCCAGGAACGTATACGCCGCCGTGGTGCCGGAAAGCCGGTCCGCCTTGAACTCACGCACAAACAACAGTACCCGGCTGCCGCGTTCCTGGTGATGGATATAACGCTGCCCGGTGGCGGAGTTTTCGGCCGTAGTGCTCTGGCTCTGCCAATGGAACAGCTCGCTGTTGATGGAATAATCGTTGTACATGGTGGTGGGCGAGTAGTCCTTGTCCGCCTTGTTGAGTGTGACAAAGAACACGTCCAGCTGCTTTTCGGGCAGCCATTTCACACCCTCGCGGACGGTATCGGGGCGCAGATAATCCAGCGCTACCAGCAGCTGGTCGCGCGTATAGGTGCAGTACACATCCAGCGGGCAGTCCCCAAAACCCACATCCGCCGGGGCGTCGATGAAATCGATGTGCTCAAAGCGATAACGCAGCAGGTCGCACAGCTCACCCAGTAGGACCGGGCAATCGGACAGCGTGTAAAGGTTGGTCAGCACCTCGTCGCTGTTCCAGTCCTGCGCCGCCTTGCCCCAGACCGTGATGTAAAACATTTGCAGCATCCGCTTTTCCAGCGGCGGCAGAGCGGCAAAATCCACATCATCCAGCCGGCCAAGAATGTCCAGCAAAAAGCGTATCCAGCGGCGGGAATCCACTACCGCAAAGCGGGCCAGCGCCTTTTGCATCGTTTCTTCCAGCGGTTCGTGGAAATCGTCGTTCACATCAGCGCGGGCGCACAGGCGCGAGAATGTTGAAAAGCGATAGAGGCTGCGCGGGTCAAGACGGTAATGGTCCAGGAAATTGCCAAGCGACAGCGCCTTGCCGGTGTCCTCGGTAAAGCTGGCGATGCGCGAGACCATCCCCGCGACGTTGCCATACGAGGCGCGGATGTTATCGAGAATGTATTTCGCCGCCTGCTTTTCCAGCTGCACATAGCAGCCCTTGGGCAGCGAGACAAACCCGTCCTTGATCTCCCGCGTCACACCGCGGGTGGTGTTGGAGAGCAGGGCTGCAAACTTATCCTCAAAATTATACTTCTTGTTCGCCTGGCCGATGAAATCAAGCACGGTCAGGCAGTCCTTGCCTTCCGCGAGACGCAGACCACGACCAAGCTGCTGCAAAAAGATGGTCAGCGAATCGGTGGGGCGCAGGAACAGAACCGTGTTGACCTCGCGGATGTCCACGCCCTCGTTGTAGATATCAACGACAAAAATGAAGCGCACCCGGCCGGAAACAAGCTGGTCCTTGGCCGCCTTTCTTTCCTCGTCGGGCGAGTTGCCGGTCAGGCACATCGCAGGAATATTGTGGGCGTTAAAATAGTTCGCCATAAACTGCGCATGCTCGATGGAAACGCAGAAGCCAAGGCCCTTCACCTCGTCGATGTCAGTGACATATTTGAGCAGCGAAGTGATCACCCAATCCGCGCGCTGCTCGGCCACCATGCCGCTGAAGGTGTACAGGTTCGACAGCTCGTTTTTATCGTAGCCGCCGGCCGACCAGCGCAGCGTGTCCAAGTCCACGGTATCGGTCACGCCAAAATACTGGAACGGGCAGAGCAGCTTGCGGTCGATGGCTTCCGGCAGGCGGATCTCGGCGGCGATGCGGTTGCCAAAATACGGCAGGATGCTCTTGCCGTCCATGCGCTCCGGGGTGGCGGTCAGTCCGAGCAAAATCGTGGGCTGGTAGTATGCCAGCAGCTTTTGGTAGGACGGCGCGGCGGCGTGGTGGAACTCGTCTACCACGATATAATCATAGTAGTCGGGGGTCGTCAGCTCGGTAAAAGCGCGGGCGTTGAAGGTCTGGATGGAGAGAAACAGGTTGTCGAGGCTGTCCGGCCGATAGTTGCCGACGAACAGCTCGCCAAAATTGGCATCCTTGAGCACCGCATGGAAGGTGGAGCGGCTCTGCTGCAAGATCTCCTCGCGGTGGGCTACAAACAACAGCCGGCACGGCTGGCCGGGGTGCTGCTTGCGGTAGCGCTTATAGTCCAGCGCCGAGATAACGGTCTTGCCGGTACCGGTCGCGGCCACCACCAGATTGCGCATGCGGCCGCGCACGGCGCGCTCGGCTTCCAGTTGGTCGAGGATCTCCTGCTGGTAGGAATACGGCTGAATGTCCAGCGTATACAGCTGGGCATTGTTGCTGTCGGTGTATTTTTCAGCCTTCAGGGCGCGGGCCAGACGCTCGCGCTGGCCTTCATCATAATATTCAAATTCACTCGCGTTCCAGTAGCTTTCAAAGGTTGCGGCGATCTTGTCGATGGTCTCCGGCAGGTCCTTCCTGGTGACCTTGATGTTCCATTCCAGGCCGCTGGAAATGGCCGCGTTGGAAAGGTTCGAGGAGCCAACATAGGCGGTCGTGAAGCCGGTGTCACGGTAAAAAACATAGGTTTTGGCATGTAGGCGGGTGCGGTTGGTGTCATAGCTGACCTTGATTTTGGTGTTGGGCAGCTGACGCAGCTCCTCGATGGCCTTGACGTCGGTGGCGCCCATATAGGAAGTGGTAATGATGCGCAGCTCGCCGCCGTTTTGGGCAAAGCTGCGCAGCTCGTCGATGAGCAGGCGCAGGCCGCTCCACTTGATGAAGGAGACCAGCATATCGATGCGGTCGCAGGAGACGATCTCCTTCTTCAGCTCAGTGTACATCTGCGGCTCGTGGATGGCACCGGTAAACAGCGAGCTTTGGGCAATAGAGGTCTCCGGCCGCACAAGTTCCGCCTTTTCGTTCAGGGCCTGGATGTTGTTCTGCCGGTCCAGCAGGGCCAGCAGCTGCTCGGCGCGCTCCGCCACGGACAGCGCATCGAAATCCGCTTCCTGCGTCTCGGCCATGATGGTGGAGACAACGCGGTTGACAAGCTCCACCTGGGAATGGATGTCGCCGCCTTTGTCCTTGACGTTTTGCAGGCCCTTTTCCACGATCTCAGTCACATACTTGGCCAGGACCTTGGCGGCCTCGGCCTCATCAATGGGCTCGGTCCTGCTGAGTTTGTCCGTTTGGGCAAGCTCGGCATCCAGGCCTTTGTTGATGATCTGCTCGTATAAACCGTTGTGGAGCATGGGGAGCCTCCGAACTTTTTATTTTATGGGGTAACGATTCTCTTTCTCAACTGCTGTAAAATCTGCGCATCTGCCGGGCAAAAATCGAGCTCGTCGATCTCATCGACCGTGATCCAGCGCAAGGCGTTGTGCTCGAGCAGCTGCGGTTCGCCGGCCGTGATGCTGGCGTTGAACAGCGTCAAATGAACTGTCATATCCGGATATTGATGGGTCACTTCCATAAAAATATCCTGCTGGGCGACCGTCACCGCCAGTTCCTCCTGGCATTCGCGGACGAGGGCTTGTTCTTTGCTCTCCCCCGGCTCCACCTTTCCGCCGACAAACTCCCACAATAGGCCGCGTGCCTTGTTCGCCGGGCGCTGGCAGGCAAGAAAACGATCGCCGCGCCAAATCAGCGCTGCTACTACCTCGGTCATTGGTATTCTTCCCTTACAACAAAATTAAAGGTCTCTTTTTATAGGCACTCTGAGATTGCCTTTAGCGCA
>CANRLV010000068.1 GCA_947631565.1 uncultured Gemmiger sp.
TGACCTACGAATATGACAACAAGGGCACCTGCTCGGTGCACACCACCGTCGAGCTCGCGCCCGACCACACCATCACCCGCGTCCAGGTGCTGGGCGGCTGCAACGGCAATCTCAAGGGCATCATGGCGCTGCTGCCGGGCATGAAGGCCGAGGACGCCATCGCCCGCTTTGACGGCATCAAATGCGGTATGCGCCAGACCTCCTGCCCGGACCAGATCGCCCAGGCGCTCAAGGGCGCGCTGGCCCAGCTGGGATAAGGCCGCCCAAGCCCCCGACGGAAAGGAAAATGCACCGATGATGGACTGCTTCCGGTACCCCTACGACATCGAGACGCTGCTGCGCAAAAAGCGCCGCCTGCGCAAGGCACTGCTGGCCGAAACGCCCAACCCGCTGCACAAAAAGGTCGCCATCCTCGGCGGCTCCACCACCAACGAGGTGGCGGACCAGCTGGGGCTGTTCCTGCTCACCTACGGCATCGAGGCCGAGTTCTACCAGTCGGAATACGGCCAGTACTGGCAGGACGCCATGTTCGGCACGCCGGAGCTGGACGCCTTTGCGCCCGACGTCATCTACATCCACACCAACTGGCGCAACATCACGGCTTTCCCGCAGTTGGGGGACGATGCCGCCGCGGTCGAGGCACTGCTGGATGCCGAGATGCAGAAATTCACCGCCATGTGGGACGCGCTGGAACAAAAATTCCACTGCCCCATCATCCAGAACAACTTCGAACGCCCCAACTACCGCCTGCTCGGCAACCGCGATATCTGGGACCTCCACGGCGCCAGCGGCTACGTCAGCCGCCTGAACCAGCGCTTTTACGCGGCCGCGCAGCAGCGCCGGAGCTTTTATATCAATGACATCGACTATCTGGCCGCCGACTTCGGCCTCACCCGCTGGCATGACGGCTTCTACTGGCATATGTACAAGTACGCCATGAGCCTGGACGCCGTCCCCTCGCTGGCCGCCAGCGTCGCGCACATCATCAAGGCCATCTACGGGCGCAACAAAAAGGTGCTGGCGCTGGACCTGGACAACACGCTGTGGGGCGGCGTCGTCGGCGACGACGGGGTCGAGGGCATCGCCATCGGGCCCGAATTGCCGGAGGGCCAGGTCTATGCCGAGTTCCAGAGCTACTGCAAGGCGCTCAAAAGCATCGGCGTGGTGCTGGCCGTCGATTCCAAAAACGACGAGGCCAACGCGCTGGCGGGCCTCAACCACCCGGACAGCGTGCTGCGCCCGGACGATTTCGTCGCCATCAAGGCCAACTGGGAGCCCAAGGACAAAAACCTTGCGGAGATGGCCGCCGCGCTCGACCTCGGCGTGGACAGCTTCGTCTTTGCCGACGACAACCCCGCCGAGCGCGCCATCGTCGCCGCACAGCTGCCCGGCGTCGACACGCCGGCGCTGGAGCGCGCCGAGACCTACCTGCAGACGCTGGACCACGGCGGCTATTTTGAGGTCACGGCCCTCTCGAAGGAGGACATGGCCAAGACCGAGCTCTACCGCCAGAACGCGCAGCGCGCCGCCGCACAGGCCGCCTTTGCCGACTACGGGCAGTACCTGGACAGCCTGGAGATGACCGCCCGCATCGCCGGGTTCGAGCCGCTGGCCATCCCGCGCATCGCCCAGCTCACCAACAAATCCAACCAGTTCAACCTGACCACGCTGCGCTGCTCCGAGGACGACATCCGCAACATGGCTGCCGACCCCGATTACATCTGCCTGCACGGCCGCCTGGCCGACAAATTCGGCGACAACGGCATCGTCACCGTGGTGGCCGGGCAGCGGCAGGGCGACGAGGTGCACCTGCGCCTGTGGCTGATGAGCTGCCGCGTGCTCAAGCGCGGCATGGAGGACGCCATGATGGACGCCCTTGCCGCCGACGCCGCCGCCCGCGGCGCCAAAACGCTCGTCGGCTACTACTACCCCACGGCCAAAAACGCCATGGTAAAGGAGTTCTACGCCGGCATGGGCTTTACCAAGGCCGCCGAGGACGCAGCCGGCAACACCGCCTGGCGGCTGGACCTGGCCGGCTACGCGCCCAAACACCTGCACATGAAGGTGGAGAGGTAACGCTCTTGCCCCGGCTTTGCCCAAGCGCCCCGAAAGACAACAGGAGATCGGTATGCAGCGTCGTTCTATCGGCAAAAAGATGCTCTGCGCACTGGCGTTCGCCGCCGTTGCGGCGGCGCTGTGCGCGGGGGTCGATTTTTTGCTGGCGGACGACGTGCATTCTTATTCCCGCATCATGATGCAGGAGCTGTATGCCGGCGCCGGCAGCATCGACACGCTGTTCATCGGCTCCTCGCACTGCTACCGCAGCTTTGATCCGGCGTTCGTGGACGAACAGCTCGGCACCCACAGCTTCAATGCCGGGACCTCCCAGCAGCTCGCGGACGGCTCCTACTGGCTGCTGCGCGAGGCGAGCGCCGAAAACGATCTCAAGACCGTGTATCTTGAGACCTTTTTTACCGGGTACCGCCAGCAGGACTCACGCGATATCCCGCTGGCGACCTTTTTGATCACCGACTATATGCGCCCGACCTCGCCCAACCGCTACCGGTATCTGTGGGAGATGGGCGGCCTGGCCGCGCTGCCGGACCTGATCCTGCCGGCCCGCCATATCATCGCCAGCCCTGACGAGCTGCCGGCCCTGTGGCGCGCCAAGCTCACCGACGGCTATGCCCCCGGCAACTATGCCTACGTCACCTACCCGGACGAGGCCTATGCCGGCCGGGGTTATGTCTATGTGACCGGCCAGACAGATGTGGGGTGGTTCGGTGACCTCGGCGCCATCGACCCACAGCAGCCGCTGACGGATTTTGGCCGTATGTATGTGGAGCGTATCATCGATTGGTGCGCACAGTGCGGCATCCGCCTGGTGCTGGTCGAGGCGCCGCTGCCGGGCGCCTCGGCGGCGGCCACCCCCGACTATGACGCCTATGCGGCCGCCTGGCGGGCCTATGCCGCCGAGTACGGGCTTGAATACTGGAATTTTACGCTTTACCGTGATGCCGGGGCGCTGCCCCTTGGGCCGGAGCATTTTGCCGACGCGCATCATTTGAACCGTGAGGGCGCCCAACTGTTCGACCGCGTGTTCGTGCAGGTGGCGGCGCAGAGCAACGTCGGGCAGGATGTCTCGGCGCTGTTTTATGACACCATCGAAGAAAAGACCGCGCACAGCCCGGATGGCACGGTGCCCGCGGCGGGCGCGGCAGGATAGGGGGGCGCGGCGTATGTTTTCTGTCAGCGGGCCGGGCTTCCCGGTATTTGTCGCCGCGGTGGCGGCGGTATGGTACCGCCTGCCGCAAAACCGACGCTGGACCGCCATGCTGGCGGCGAGCACGGTGTTCTATCTGGCGCTGGATGTGCCGGGCTTTTTTGTGCTGCTGGCGTCGGCCTGGGCGGTGTGGCAGTGCGCCAAACGCGCTGCCTCCAGGCGCTGGTTCCGGCTCGGCCTGGCGGCGGCGCTGGGCCCGCTGGCGCTTAAATATGTGCCCCCGCTGGCAGAGGCGGCCGCGGCCCTGTTCGGCGTGCGGCTGTGGTCAGGGCAGGGGCTGCTCATCCCGCTGGGACTCGCCTACTTTACCCTGCAGCTGACGGGCTATCTGCTGGACGTGCGCGCCGGCCGCATCGCGCCGGAGCCGCGCTTTGCCCGGCTTTTGTGCTATACGCTGTTTTTCCTGTCCATCACGCAGGGCCCCTTCAACCATTACGGCGACCTGATGCCGCAGCTGGACAGCGCGCCCGCCTGCAGCGGCGCCCGCGTATGGCGCGGTGCGCAGCGCATGGCCTGGGGGTATTTTAAAAAGCTGGCGGTGGCGGAGCGCGCCGCCGTTGTGGTGAACGCCGCCTTTGCCGACCCGGCCCGCTTCGATACCTCGCAGCTTTTGTTTGCGGCGGTCATGTTCTCGGTCCAGCTCTATGCCGATTTTTCCGGCTATACCGACATCGTCCTGGGCGCCGGCGAGATGCTTGGCCTGGCGCTGCCGGAGAACTTCCGCCAGCCGTATCTGGCCCGCACCATCGGCGAATTTTGGGAGCGCTGGCACATCAGCCTGTCCGCCTGGCTGCGGGACTATGTGTTCGAGCCGCTGGCCTGGGGCGGCTGGGCCAAACGGCTGCCGGGGGTGGGGCGCCTCTGCCAGGGACCGCCCATGCTCACCAGCCTGATGATCACGTTTGTCCTCAGCGGACTGTGGCACGGCGTGGGGGCGCAATTTCTGGTCTGGGGCGCGCTCAACGGGCTGTATCAGGTCGTCAGCGCCTGGACGCGGCGCCCCCGCAAGCGGCTGTGGAAACGCCTTGGCGTGGGCAAAAACAGCCGCCTGCATACCGCCTGGCAGATCGGCTTCGTGTTTGCGTTGGTCACGGCCGGCTATGTGTTTTTCCGCGCGCCGGGCGTGCCGGCGGCATGGCAGTACTTTGCCTGCCTGGTGCGCAACCACGGCACGCGGGTGTTCAGCAGCTACTGGGAATTGGGGCTGACCAGCCGGATGGAAGTGGTGTTTTTGCTGGCGGGCACGGCCCTGCTGGCCGCCGTGGACATCCTGCACGAGTGCGGCGTACATCTGCGTGACCGCCTGGCCGCCGCCCCGCTGCCGCTGCGATGGGCGGTATACGAGGCCTCGCTTTTGGCCTTCCTGATGATGGGCCGTTTCCTTTCCACAGGCGGATTCCTTTACGCGCGTTTCTGAGCGAAGCAAAACAGGCACAAAACATGCACAAAGCGAGCCGCGGCCAGCCGCGGCCGCCCTGCCGCAAAAAGTGCGAAAAAAGGGCTTGCAATTTGCAGGCAGGTTTGCTATAATAACAAAGCGCCGCAGCGGCGCAGTAGATGGGAGCTTTCCCGAGTGGCCAAAGGGGACAGACTGTAAATCTGCTGCTTAATGCTTCGGTGGTTCGAATCCACCAGCTCCCATAAAAACAAGTACCCCCGCCGTGTCCCGGCAGGGGTACTTGTTTTTTGGTTGAGATGGTGAGATTCGAACAGCCCGTCCCGCCCGCAGGCGGGGGCCAACAGTCCAGTGGACTGTTGGCAAGGGCGCGGCTCGCGAATCCACCAGCTCCCATAAAAACAAGTATCCCCGCCGTGTCCCGGCAGGGGTACTTGTTTTTTGGTTGAGATGGTGAGATTCGAACAGCCCGTCCCGCCCGCAGGCGGGCGGGCTGTCCTCGCTTTCCGGCGGGCGGCCGGTCCGGCAGCGGTAGCGCACGAGCTCGGCCGTGAGCAAGCGGTCCTCGGCCTGGCTGCGGCGCTGTAACAGGCGGTCGATCTGGCGGTCCAGCATGGCCGGCCACTGTATCTTCGGCGCGGCGACCATGGCGCGTATCTCGCTGACAGGAAATTGCAGCTCCCGGCACAGATACACCAGCCGCAGCTTTTCAACGTCCGCATCCGTATACAGCCAGTATCCGCTGCTCGATTTGCAGCCCGGCACGATGATCTTGCGCTCGATGTAATATTTGAGCGTCCGTTTCGGGATACCGGTAAGTTTTTCGACCTCCCCGATGGTTTTGCCGACAGGTTGTTGACGGCACATATTGTTTTTCCCCTTTCGTGTTCATGCTAAAACCGGCCGATATCGGCCGTCAAGCCCGGATTTTCCAGTTTCTGACAAGGTCCTCCTTTCTTCGATTTTGGACCCAGCGGCCGACATCGGCGGCTTCATGAAAGGGCTTGTTTTTTTCGCGAGAGGGATAGGTCGCTTTTCGGCGCAAAACAAAAGCCGGTGCAGGTCCGAAATGACCTGCACCGGCTGCAAATAAGTCTCCCGCAGGATGCGCGGCATCCTGCGGGAGACCTTGTGCAGTTGTTGGGCTATGGAAAAATCGTTATTCCCGCACCGGGTACAGCCCCTCGGCGGCGATGCGCTTGTTGAGCTCGGCGGCGTACAGCTCGGGGTCGACGGGGTTTTGCACCTCGCGCCCCAGCCAGCTCGACAGCTGGCTGGCGTTGGCCAGCTCCACGCCGCGCAGGCCCTCGGGGCCCGGCGCCAGCAGCGGGGTGCCCTGCAGGATGTGGCGGGCAAAATTTTCGATGATGACGGCGTGCCCGTCGATGCTTTCATCAGCGGTCAGCGTCTGCTGCGTGTACAGACCCTCCTGCGGCAGGCGCTGGGCGCCCTGCGCGCTCAAGGCCGCGTTCAGCGCCGGCTCCGGCGTGTTCAGGCGGTATACCGTGGCAGTTTGACCGTTCTCGACCACGATCTTGCCGCCCGAGAGATCGATCTCAAAGCGGTCGGTGCCAAGGGCGTCGTGCGTGCAGGTGATAAAGCTGCCGGTGGCGCCGTTCGGGTAGCCGGTCACCATCGTCACGTCGTTCTCGGTCGTGATGCCGCGGTGGCAGCCGTTCAGGTTTTTGGAGTACACCGTGCTCGGCACGCCGCAGATCCACTGCCACAGGTCCAGCTGGTGCGCGGCCTGGTTGACCAGCACGCCGCCGCCCTCGCCGCCCCAGGTGGCGCGCCAGGCGCTCTGCTTGTAATAGCTGTCCGGCCGCCACCAGGTGTTGATCATCCAGTGGGAACGGCGTATCTCGCCCAGCTCGCCGCTTTGCACCAGCGCCCGCAGCTGCCCGTACAGCGGGTTGGCGCGCTGGTTGAACAGGATGCCGAAGGCCACGTCGGGGTGGGCGGCAGCGCAGGCGTTCATGGCCAGCACGTCCTTGGCGCGCACGCCGGCCGGCTTTTCGAGCAGGACGTGCACGCCGTGCTCAAAACAGAAGATGGCGATCTCATGGTGCAGGTAGTGCGGCACGGTGGGGATGACGGCATCGACGGCGCCGCCCGTCACCAGCGCTTTCCAGTCCGCATAGCAGGGGACAGCGGGGTGTTCTGCGCGCCAGCGCTCCGCCTTTTCGGGGCTTGTGGTGCACACGGCGCCCAGGGTGCACAGCGCCGGCGCCCTGTCGCCGCCCAGCAGGGCGGCGTAGGTGCTGCCCTGCACGCCCAGTCCGATGATGCCAAAACGAATGGGGTCCATAGCGCTCTCCTTTCGGGATCTCAGTTTCCCATCAAAAAGTCCAGCACATCCATGCCGGTGCTGCCCAGCTGGCGGTAGAGCTCGGTGTAGCCGCATTGGCAGCAGCTCACGGTCGTAAAGCGCTTGTTCTGCACGTCGAACAGCTTGGCAAAATTGCCGCCCGTGGCCTGGAACTGGTCCGCCTCATACTGTTGGCAGCCGCATTTGGGGCAGACATACTGTTGCTTTTCCATCGTAGGGACCTCCTTTTGTTTATGCAAGATTCAAATGGCGGGTCAGCCGCCAGCGCAGGATACACCACAAAACAAGGTCTGCGGCCAGGAATACCAGCGCCGCCGCCCCCAGAACCCACCAGAACATCGGCATATGGCCCAGCACCAGCTCCGGCGCGGCGGTGACCTTTTGCACAAAGGCCCGCAGGGAGGTCATCAGCCGCCCTTTTCGCGCCAGCCAGTTGAGCAGCACGACAAGCAGCGCCCCGAGCCCTGTCTGCAGCGCAAAGCTCAGCACGAAATAGGCGATGACCGAGGCCATCAGCCGCTGCTGCGGCCAGTGGCTGCCGATGAGCACGCACAGCCAGGTGAACAGCAGCCCACCGACGATGCCTAAGGTCGCCACCACCAGCAGGCCGGCCGCGGCGGCGCCGTCCTCGACCAGCAGCGATACATTGCCGTCGGTGGTCCTGAGCGTGCCCACCGCGCGCAGCGCGCTCCAGCTGTCCAGCTTTTCCAGCAGGCTCGCCAGCAGGCAGAGGGCGAAAAACCACCCCGTGCCGCAGATCAGCTTGGCCGCCATGTGTGCGGCCGGGTGCGCCGGCAGCGTGAACAGCAGGTAGCCGTCCTCGCCCAACAGGCGGTAGAACTGCCGGATGCCTGTAAAGATCGTCACAAAAAACGCTGCCAAAAGCGTCATCACGGCCAAAAACCCGAACAGGCCGTTGACCAGTGTGCGGTCGCCCATGCCCATGCGCATCGTGATGAACCGCACCAGCGCGTCCGCGCCCCAGGTCAGCACCACGCCGCCGAACAGCGGCAGCAGCAGGCGCGCCGTGGCCTTATACTCATATTTTACCAGCTTGCCTAGCATTTGAACACCTCCTTGAAATATTCATCCACGCTTTTGCCGGTCTCGGCGCGCAGGTCGTCGGCCGCGCGGTGGCAGAGCACCGTGCCGTCCTTGAGCAGCAGCACCTCGTCCAGCACCTTCTCGATGTCGCCGATGAGGTGGGTCGAAAGCACGATGACCGCGTCTTCGCTGTAGCTGCGCAGGATGGTATGCAGGATATACTCCCGCGCGGCCGGGTCCACGCCGCCCAGGGGCTCGTCCAGCAGGTAGAGCTTCGCCGCCCGGCTCATCACCAGGCACAGCTGGACCTTTTCCTGCGTGCCCTTGCTCATCGCGCCCAGGCGCTGCCTGGGGTCGAGCTTTAGATCCGCCAGCATCGCGCCGGCTTTGGCGGCGTCAAAATCAGGGTAAAAGTCCCGCCACATCGCGGTCAGGTCGGCGGCGGTCAGGGCAGGGGAGAGCGCCACGCGGTCGGGCAGGTAGCTGACCAGCCGCTTGCTCTCGATGCCCGGCGCAAAGCCGCACACCCGCACCGCGCCCGCCGTCGGCGTCAGCAGGCCGGCCGTCAATTTCAGCAGCGTCGATTTGCCCGCGCCGTTGGGTCCCAGCAGGCCCAAAAACCGCCCCGGCTGCACGGTAAAATTTACGTCATGCAGGGCCTGCGTGCGGCCGTAGCGCTTGGCCAGCTCCGCTGCCTGCCACACGGCGTTAGTCGTCGTTTCCATCTGTTTCCTCCTTTATAAAGGCATCCGCCACCAGCACCTGCGCCGCGGCGGTGTCAAAGCCCAGTGCCTTGAGCTGCCCCGCAAACTCGGCCGCCAGCGCGGCGGCACGCTCGGCACGCAAAGCGTCCAGCGCCGCGGCGTCGGCGGTCACGGTGCGCCCGGCCGTGCGCTGGGCCTGCAGCAGCCCGCGCCCCTCCAGCGCCTGCAGGGCGCGCTGCATCGTGTTGGGGTTGACGCCGGCCCCGGCGGCCAGCTCCCGCACCGGCGGGAAGGCGCTGCCCGGCGCGTACTCGCCCGCCGCCAGCGCCAGCTCCAGCTGCTCGATGAGCTGCACATACACCGGGCGCCCGGCCGTGATGTTCCATTCCATGCCGCGCATCAGCCTCCTTTTGTATTATTGTATTAAGCGCTTAATACAATAATACACTGACGCCGCCGCCCTGTCAAGCCCTTTTCCAAAAAAAGATTCCCGGATACAGGGCAAACCCAACCAAAAACGGCCCAGCGGGGCGGTCAAAACAGGGGATTCGGCCAAACTTGACGCGATTTGCAAAAAAGCATTGACACCCCCCCTGATTTCTGTATAATGTTGCTTGTGTGTTGCATCTAAGGGCAAATCCAAACACTGCCCTGACACATTGGCGTTGTATGTGCCGCTGCAGCCGCGCATCTGTGAAAGGATAGTTTGATGTGCGGTGTAACAAACCTTTGCGGGGCGGCATAATTGGCGCTGACTCGCGGGCGCAGAGCCGCGGACGGGGTCCGCACGGCCAGCCGCCTTCACGGGAAATTCCGCAAAGGGGGATGCAGTAATATGAATGAAAATCTCATCGTATCACTCAAAGACATTGTGGTCGAATTTGACGGGGAAAAGGTCCTGGACGGCCTTTCGCTCGACATCCACGACAAGGAGTTCGTCACCTTCCTGGGGCCCTCGGGCTGCGGTAAAACGACGACCCTGCGTGTGATCGCCGGCTTCATCACGCCAAAGTCGGGCAATGTCTTTTTTGACGGCAAGGACATTGCCGACCTGCCGCCGTATAAGCGCCAGGTGAATACGGTGTTCCAGAAATACGCCCTGTTCCCGCACCTCAACGTGTTCGAGAACGTGGCCTTCGGCCTGCGCCTGCAAAAGGACGCTCAGGGCAAAAAGCTGAGCGAGGAGACCATCCGCGAAAAGGTCCAGGAGATGCTCGAGACCGTCGGCCTCAAGGGGTACGAGCGGCGCAGCGTGCACCAGCTTTCGGGCGGGCAGCAGCAGCGCGTGGCCATCGCGCGCAGCCTGGTCAACTCGCCGCGGGTGCTGCTGCTGGACGAGCCTTTGGGCGCCTTGGACCTGAAATTGCGCAAGGAGATGCAGCTCGAGCTCAAGCGCCTGCAGCGCGAGATGCAGATCACCTTCGTCTACGTCACCCATGACCAGGAGGAAGCGCTGACCATGTCGGACACCGTCGTCGTCATGAACGACGGCCACATCCAGCAGATCGGCTCCCCGGAGGATATCTACAACGAGCCGCGCAACGCCTTCGTCGCCCGCTTCATCGGCGATTCCAACATCGTCGACGGCGTGATGATCCGCGACTTTCTCGTCAACTTCGGCGGACATGAGTTCGCCTGCGTCGACCGCGGCTTTGGCTCGAACACCCCGGTGCAGGTCGTCATCCGCCCTGAGGACGTCGAGATCGTGCCGCCCTCGGCCGGCGCGCTCACCGGGCGCGTGCGCGACGTCATTTTTAAAGGCGTGCACTTTGAGATGCACGTCGATGTCGAGGGGTATGAGTGGATCATCCATTCCACCCAGGCCAGCCAACCCGGCGAGATCATCGGCATGAACATCGGCCCCGATGAGAT
>CANRLV010000069.1 GCA_947631565.1 uncultured Gemmiger sp.
ACTGTAATTGCAATGTTTGTCAGGGTACTTGCAATTTTTCAGGGGGGGCTTTTTGCGTTTACTTTGTCATTTAACGGTGTAAAAATCGTTCCTGATTGTCCAAATTATCGTACCCTCCCTCTGTTATAATAAAGGCAGTGAAGGACCTTTATCATACAAAGGAGGCATTACAAATGCTGTTGTTGGGACTGATCCTCTTCCCGTTCCTCGTGATCTGGGAATGTGCCAAATGCTCCAAATAAGGCCTTACCAGCGGGCCTTGGTCTCGACCACCTTGCCGGCGACATACAGGTGCTCGAGCTCCTCGCCCTTGAGCACGAGATCCTCATACGCAGGGTTGAAGGGGTGCAGCACCACGGCGTTGCCGCGCCGGATGTACTTTTTGAGCGTGCCCTCCCCCTCAGTGCCATAGACCAGCACGCCCAGGTCGCCGTTATCCAACGTGGGCTGGCGGTGCACAAGGGCCAGGTCCCCGTCCGAGATGCGCGGCTCCATGCTGTCACCCTTGACGACGAGGTAGAAATACTGGTCCGGGTCCTTGACGCCGGCGTACTCGGTGCCATAGTCCTCCTCAAAGGCGAGGGCGCCGTAGCCGGCCTTGACGGTGCCCACCACCGGGATGGCACACTGCGTGTAACGGCTGAACGCCTGCCCGGCGGCCGCGTCATGCAGGCCAAGCAGCGCGTCGGCGGTGGTGTCCAGCATCTCGGCCAGGCGGGCGACGGTCTGCGGGTCCGGCGTGGAGCGCCCCGTCTCCCACTTGCCGACGGCCTGCTGGGTCACCCCGAGCCGGCGCGAGACCTCCGCCTGGCTGAGGCTTTTGGCTGTGCGGGCCTGCTTCAAACGCTCTGCAAACATAGCTTTGCTCCTTTGCCGCGGGCAGCCAAAGCTGCCGGGAATGCTCCTGTTGTTACCAGCATACAACTTTTTATAGTGTTTGTAAAGGCGTTTTGCGAAAAAAAGTTGTTAATTTTGGAAAATTTTTGCTTGACAACAACTTACTGTTGTAGTATATTGGCATCAGAAAACAACTTGCGGTTGTGTCAAGCGGTGTGAACTGGAGGAAATGACCATGAAGCCTTTTGCCTATGATGCGTTCAAGATCTTGCTCTGCAAGGCGATGCTGGGCGGCGCGGCGCTGTTCGCCGTCCTGCTGGTTCTGGCGGTGGCGCAGGGCACGCTGGCCTTGCTGCCCGGCGTTTTGCTGCTGCTCGTCTGCCTGCCGGTGCTCAATGCCCTGTGCGGTCTGCTGGCCCCCGCCCCGCGGGCACGCGCCGGCGCCGTGCGCCCCGTACAGCGCGTGCACCACGCCCCGGCGCGCGGCCGCGCAGCCTGATTTTTCGCCGATACAACGAAGCCCCGCGGCGCTTTGGCGCCGCGGGGCCGTGTCCTGTTTCAGGGTCAGTCGCACACTGTCTTGAGCCGGCGCAGGTCACTGCTCTCGCGGAAGTCCTCATAATCCAGGCTCAGGGATGGGTTGTAGTAGGGGTCATGCAGGATGGCCTCGCGGCCGTGCTTTTCATACAGGCGGGCGCGCTCGGCGTCGGCGCGGGCCTTTTTGGCCGGGTCGGCGTCATCCAGACCGCGGGATTTGCTCTCGTAGTGGGTGAGCTCGGCCCAGGGCGTCCAGACTACTTTCCAGCCGGCGGCCCGCACACGCAGGCAGAAATCGACGTCGTTGTAGGCGACGGTGAAGGCCTCGTCAAAGCCGCCCACGGCGTCATAGACGCTGGCGCGCACCAGCATACACGCGGCGGTCACGGCGGAAAGATCCTGCACGGTGGCCAGGCGGAACATATACCCGCTGCCGCCGCGCGTGTGGTATTTGTGGCTGTGCCCGGCGTAGCCGCCCAGCCCCGTGATGATGCCGGCGTGCTGGACCGTGCCGTCCGGGTACCACAGCATCGCCCCGCACACGCCGGCCCCGCTCACGCTCAGCGTGCCGAGCATCTGGTCCAACCAGTCGCCGTTCTGCACCTCGACGTCATTGTTGAGCAGCAGCAGGTATTTGCCGGTGGCGTACCGCCGCCCGAAATTGTTGATACGGCTGAAATTGAACGCGCCCTTGTACGTCACCACACGGCAGCGCTCATACCGTTTGGGCAGCTCGCGGTAGTAATCAAACGTCGCCTTCCCGGTCGAGTTATTCTCGATGACGATGACCTCGATGTCCTCGTAGAAGGTCTTTGCATAGAGGCTGTGCAGGCACTTTTCGAGGTCGGCGATATGGTCCTTGTTGGGGATGAGGATGCTCACGCGGCCATAGCCTTCCGCCGGGGCATCGGCGACCACATGGCAGGTGCCGGCGAAGCGGCCTGTCTCGGCGTGGGCGGCCTTGCCGGCGGCCTGCAGATGATCATCGACCGCGCGCAGCATCGCCTGCACGACGTAGGGCTTGGCCCCGGTGCCGCCGCTGGTCGAGGCCGCGTGCACCCGCCAATAGTAGAGCACCTGCGGGATGTGCACCGGCGCCGCGTTGGGGTCGGCTTTCTGCATCTCGTCGATGAGGCGCAGGAACAGGTCATGGTCCTGCGCGCCGTCGCATTCGGGGCGCTCGCCGCCCACCCTCTCGAACAGTTCCTTTTTGAACGCCGCCAGGTGGCAGATATAGTTGCAGCTCTCAAGGTATTCCGGCGCATAGTCCGGTTTGAAATGCGCCACATGGGCGGCCTTGGGGCTTTTGCGGAACAGGGCTTCGTCACTGTAGACAAAATCGGCCCCGGTGGTTTGGAGAGTCTGTCCCAGGCAGTAGACGGCGTGCGGGGCGAGAACGTCGTCGTGGTCGGCAAGAGCCAGATAGTCCCCCGCCGCCAGCGCCGCCGCGGCGTTGGTGTTGGCGGCGATGCCGCCGTTGTCGATTTTTTTATACAGGATGCGCCCATCCGCCGCCGCGCGCGCCTGCGCCAGCGCCCCCACGGCGGCGTGGTCGGCGTCCGAGGCATCGGCCAGCACCAGCTGCCAGCGCGGGCAGGTCTGGGCCTGCACGCTGTCCAAAAAAGCCTTAAGATAGGCGGGCGGTGTGTTGTAAAGCGGGGTCAGGATGCTGATAAGCGGGAAAGCGCTCGTATCCGCCGCGCGCTGGGCGGCCAGCGCCTGCTTGCCGGGCCAGTAACGGCCGCGTTTGGGCAGCAGACGCCGCCCCAAAAAGCCCGCGGCGCGCCGCAGCATGACGCCCGCGCCCTGCTCCCTGGTCAGGGTCCGGGCGTAGCCGAACAGTTCGCGTATGCGTTTGGCGCGCAGGTCCATGGCGGGCTCCTTTTATTTCAGGCCGAAATTCTCAAACAGGTTGTTGAAGTGTGGATTGTAGTAAGGGTCATAGTTGTCGATATAACGCTTGTATTTGGCGTAAAAGTTCGCTTTCTCGCGCGCGTAGCGGGCGGCGTTTTCGGGCGTGGTGTCCAGCCCGCGGCTCTTGCTCTCGTAGTGGCAGGCCTCGGCGCGCGGGGTGTAGACGTTGAGCAGGCCCTGCTCCCACAGCCTGAGACAATAGTCGACGTCATTGTAAGCGACGGCAAAATTTTCCGCGTCCAGGCCGCCGGTCTGCTCGTACAAACGGCGCTTGGTCATCAGGCAGGCGCCGGTGACGGCCATGTAGTTCTGGGTGGTGATGAGCCGGTACAGGTCCCCCACCGCCCTGCGCGGGTAGCTTTTGTGGCTGTGCCCGGCGCTGCCGTTGATGCCCATCAGCACGCCGGCGTGCTGGATGGTATCGTCCGGGTAGTAGAGCTTGGCCCCCACCGCGCCCACATCGGAGCGCTGGCTGTAGGAAAGCAGCTCACGCACAAAATCGGGGGACAGGATCTCGATATCGTTGTTGAGCAGCAGCAGATGCCCGCCCTTGGCCTGCTGCGCGCCGAAGTTGTTGACGGCGGAAAAATTGAACGAACCCTCGTAGGTCACCACCCGGCAGCGGGGGTACCTTTCCGGCAGGGTCTTGTAGTACGCAAAGGTGGCCGGGTCGGTGGAGTTATTCTCGAGCACAAGGACCTCGAAGCGGTCGTAGCCGGCGTTTTTGTAGAGGCTCGACAGGCAGCGCTCCAAATCGTCGGTGTGATCCTTGTTGGGGATGAGCACGCTGACGAGTGGGGCGCCGGTCAGCTCGTACCGCACCTGGAAAGCGCCGGGCGCGCCGTCCACGGCCTGCGCCTTGCCGGCAAGACCCAGACGCTTCAGCTGCGCGTCGATGGCACGCACACCGGCGTCGACGGCGTAGGGCTTGGCCTCCATGCCGGCGGCGGTGGAGCCGGCGTGGCCGCGCCAGACGTACAGCACCTTTTTGATATGCTCGATCTTGTGCGCTTTTTCGGTCAGGCGCAGGAAGAGCTCGTGGTCCTGCGCGCCGTCAAAGTCCGGGTACTCGGCGGCGCCGGCGGCATCGAGCAGCGCGCGGCTGAACACGGCCAGGTGGGTGATGTAGTTGCAGCCGCGCAGGTAGTCGGGGGCGAAATCCGGCTTGAAGTGGTAGCCGCCCAGGTGCTTCAAATCGGCCGAGAGCACGATCTCGTCACTGTAGACAAAATCAGCTCCGGTATTTTGGATACATTGCGCAGTCTCGAACAGCGCGTTCGGGTAGAGCAGGTCGTCGTGGTCGAGGAGGGTCAGGTACGCGCCGTCGGCGGCGGCAAAGCCGGCCGTCGTGTTGGCCGCGATGCCGCCGTTTTTGACGCGCCTGTACACGACGCGCGCATCGGCCGCGGCGGCGGCCTGCGCCGCCGCACAGGGCGCATCGGAGGCATCGACGAGCACCAGCTGCCAGTTTTGATACGTCTGCTTCCGCACGCTGGTGAGCATCTGGGCAAAAAACTTTGGCGGCGTGTTGTACACCGGCACGATGACGCTGATGCGCGGCCCCTGCAGATCCGCCGCCCGCTGGGCCTTGAGCTCCCGGCGCAGCGGGATGTCGGCGCGGTGGCGCCAGCCGTCATGGTGGAAAGCCAGCCCCACCCTGAACGTGACGTCCCGCCACAGCTGCTCGGCGCCCTGCTCGCGCAGGGTGGCCAGGCTGCGGCGGGCAAGGTCCGCCAGATGGCCGGGGTCGGCCAGGCGGCGCGCCATAGCGCCGACGCTGTCCTGCGGGGCAACGTCGGCGGGGCGGAGCTGGTCTTGCGGGTCAGGCTTTTTCATCATAGCGTCTTTTTTTGGCCGGCGGCGCTCACGCTTGCGGCGCGTCCTGCGGCGGCTCCTCCTTCTGGAAGCGGCGGTACTCGGCGGTGATGGGCGCGGCCTCGCCGTTGCGGCGCAGACGGCCGTGGTCCAGCCACGCCACCTTGTTGCACATACGCTCGATCTGCTCGATGGAATGGCTGACCAAAATCACCGTGGTGCCGCCGCTCATCAGCTCGGCCATGCGCTTTTCGCACTTTTGCTGGAACAGGAAATCGCCCACCGATAAAATCTCGTCGGCGATCAGGATATCGGGCTTGGTGATGGTCGCCACTGCGAAAGCCAGCCGCGCCACCATGCCGCTGGAATAATTTTTCAGCGGCACGTCCAAAAACTCCCGCAGCTCGCTGAATTCGACGATCTCGTCGAATTTGGAATCTATGTATTTGGGCGTGTAACCGAGCACGGTGCCGTTCAGATAAATGTTCTCGCGCGCGGTCAGATCCATATCGAAGCCGGCGCCCAGCTCGATGAGCGGGGCGATGGTGCCGCGCACCGTCACCTGACCGGCGCTCGGCTTGTAGACGCCGGAGATGATCTTGAGCAGCGTCGATTTGCCGCTGCCGTTGAGCCCGATGAGGCCGTAAAAATCGCCGGGCATGATATCGAGGGTGACGTTTTTGAGGGCAAAAAACTCGTCAAAGCGGACGCCGCCGTGGGTCAGCGCGATGAAATATTCCTTCAGGCTCTCGTGCTTTTCCTTGGCGAGGTTGAAGCGCATGGACACGTCCCGGATGGAGATGATGGGCTGCTGTTCCATATCCGGCGCCCCCTTTACATATACAGGACGAACTTGTCCTGCGTTTTTTTGAACACGGCCAGCCCCAGCGCCAGGCTGACGGCGGCACACGCCAGGCAGATGACGGCCCGCACGGGGTCCAGCCCAATGCCCCACAGCACGCACTCACGGAAAGCGGTGATGTAGTGGTACAGCGGGTTGAACTTGATGACCCACTGCACCCAGCCGTCCATCATGTTGGGGTCATAGAAGATGGCGCTGCCGTAGACGAGCAGCGTGCAGAAGACCTCCCAGATGTGCATGATGTCCCGCACGAACACATACAGCGCCGAGAGCAGCAGCCCCACGCCGAGGTTGAACAGAAACAGCGTGAGCAGCGGGTAGACGGCCAGCACCAGCGTGGCCCAGCTGACCGGCGTCCAGGTGAAGAGCAGCACCAGCACCAGCGCCACAAAGCTGAACAGGCAGTTGACAAAGCCAAAGCAGGTCTTTTCCAGCGGGAAGATGTACTTGGGGATGTAGACCTTGCGCAGCAGCGGGGCGTTTTTGAGCACGCTCTCCATCGCCATCGTGGTCGATTCGCGGAAGAAGTTGAACAGCAGCTGGCCGATGAGCAAAAACGCCGCAAAGTTGGGGATACCGTCGCCGCGCAGGCCCTTCATCAGGGCGCCGAACACGACGTACATGACAAGGCAGGTCAGCAGCGGGTTGAGCACGCTCCACGCCACGCCCAGGATGCTGCGGCGGTACTTGAGCTTGAAATCCCGCGTGATCAGGTTCTGCAGCAGGTAACGGTAACGCCACCCGCCCTCAAAATGGCTCTTGATGGTCTGCACAGGCAGGGTCCTCTTTTCACATCGTCAGTATTTTTCAAAATACGGGAACGTCTGGTCCTTGAACGGCGTGTGGGCGCGGTCCTTGGCGCTGGTGATGTAAGGGCAGCCGCAGTCCGGCCAGACCACACCGATGTCGGGGTCATCGAAAGGAATGCCGCCCTCGGATGCCGGGTCATAGACGTCGGTGCATTTGTAGGTGAATTCAGCCGCGTCGGACAGGACCAGAAAGCCGTGGGCAAAGCCCTCGGGGATGTAGAGCATCTTTTTGTTTTCGGCCGAGAGGGTCACGCCCACCCACTGCCCGAACTGCGGGCTGTGGGGGCGGCAGTCGACGGCCACGTCGTAGACCTCGCCCAGGGTCACGCGCACCAGCTTGCCCTGGGTGTGCTCCTTCTGGAAATGCAGCCCGCGCAGCACGCCGCGTACCGAGCGGCTCTGGTTGTCCTGCACGAAAGGGCGCGCGATGCCGGCGGCGGCAAAATCGGTGAGCTTGTAGGTCTCCATAAAATAGCCGCGCGCATCGCCGAACACCTTGGGCTCGATGACGACCACGCCGGGCAGGCCGGTCGGCGCGAAGGTAAAATTGCCCATGCCGCATTTCTCCTTATACCGAGTATGCCTCTATTGTACCTTGTTTTGGGGGCAAACGCAACCTCTTTTTGGCGCGGCCGGGTATGCCGGACGGCGGTCCGCCGTCTTTATTTACAAGCGCGGCGGGAAATGCTATAATCAAGTCAGAAAAGTGGGCAAGGGGGCGGTGCGGCGATGACCAGGCAGCAGGCCCGCACGCTGGCCCGGCAGCGCCGCCGGGAACTGGCGCCGCAGATGCCGGCCCTGGGCGCGGCCATGGCCCGGGCGCTGACCGCCCTGCCGGCGTGGCAGGCGGCCCCGGCCGTGCTGGCCTTTGCCGCCCTGCCCGACGAGCCGGATACCCTGCCCCTGCTGCGCGCGGCGCTTGCCGCCGGCAAACGGCTGTACCTGCCGCGGGTGGCGGGCAAAGCGCTCGAGACCGTGCCGGTGCGGGACCTTGCGGCGCTTGCTCCCGGGGCGTATGGCATCCGTGAGCCGGCCGGCCCGGCGGCCCCGCTGCCGCCCGGCGCGCTGGCCCTTGTCCCCTGCCTGGCGATGGACGCGCACGGCGTGCGCCTGGGCCGCGGCGGCGGGTACTATGACCGCTTCCTGGCCGGCTTTGCCGGGCCGCGGCTGGTGCTCTGCCCGGCGGCGCTGGTGCTGCCCGCCCTGCCGCGGGCAGCGTGGGACATTGCCTTTGCTCCGGGGGAAATTTTGACGGAGCACGGCCTTTATCAAACGAAAAAGGAGAGTTGACCATGAAAAAGCTGCTTGCCATTGCCCTTTCGCTTGCCCTGCTGCTGGCGCTGGCCGCCTGCGGTGCCGGCGCCGGTAGCGATGCCGGCGCCGAGCCGGCCCCGGACCCCGCGCCCGAGGCCACCGAGCTGCCGGAGGTGGAGCCGCCCATCCTGGACGACATCGAGATCGTACCCTCTGAGCCGGAGGCCGACCCCGACCTGACCGCGCTGGTGGACGCCATCTACGCCGCCTGCCCGGTCGAGCTGATGATGATGGAGACGCACGCCATCGAGCTTTCCAACGCCGACGGCATGGCCGGCTACAACACCGGCCTGGACGACGGGACGCTGGCCATGCTCGACGCGGCGGTCATCAACCAGTCGATGACCGGCAGCCAGGCCTACAGCCTGGTGCTGGCGCGGGTCAAGCCCGACGCCGACGCCGGCGCCGCGGCCGCTGCTTTGCTGGAGAACGCCCCCACCGACAAATGGATCTGCGTGATGCCAAACGCCGTGCGCATGGCCCGCTGCGGCGACGTCATCTGCTGTGTGATGGCCGACACCACGCTGGCCGACCCGGACGCCCTGATCGAGGCCTTTACGGCGGCCGCCGGCGGCTGTGACGAGCAGGCCGGCCGCGACCTGGACGGCGCCGAGGCGCTGGACGGCGCGGTGCCCGTCCTCCCCGTGCCGGAGGCATAAACCCCTGCATACGCAAAGCCGCCCCCGCCGGAGCTTGTCCGGCGGGGGCGGCTGTTTTTCGGTCTGCATGGGGCTTTACAGCGCCCCACTCTCACGTTTTTGGGCCAGCGCCGCGGCCACGCAGGGCGGCACGAACTTGGAGACGTCGGCGCCGTAGTGGGCGGCCTCGCGCACCGTCGTGCTGGACAGGTAGCTCCAGCGCAGGCTGGTGGCCAGAAACACCGTCTCGATGCCCGGCATGAGGGCGAAGTTGGTGTGGGCAAGCTGGATCTCGTTCTCAAAATCCGTCACGGCGCGCAAGCCGCGCACCATCACGGTCGCGCCTTTCTGGCGGGCAAAATCCACGGTCAGGCCTTCAAAGCTGTCCACCTCGACGTTTTTGAGGTGGGCGCAGCTCTCGCGCAGCAGCGCCCGCCGTTCCTCAAGGGTGAACAGCGGCGTTTTGGCGGTGTTGTTGAGCACGGCCACGATGAGCTTGTCATACATACGGGCGGCGCGCTTGATGATGTCCAGGTGGCCGTTGGTCACCGGGTCAAAGCTGCCGGGGTACATGGCGATGACCATGCGGGGCGCTCCCTCCTGCTTTTGTGTTCCGGCCGTTACTCCGCCATCTCGACAGGGGCGTCGGGGGCGTTTTTGCGCACGCTCTCAATGCCGTTCGCGGCGCTCGCCTTGGCCTTATAGCCCTCGCTGGCGGCGATGATCTGGCCGTTTTTGGCGGTCAGGTGGAAGCGGAACTCGCCGGCCTTGTCGGTAAAGATCTCAAACTTGGGATGTTTGGCGGCGGGGGCGCCCTCCACGGTCTGGTCCTCGACAGCGGCGACGGGGGCGTTTGCCTTGACGCTCTCGATGCCCTTTTTGCAGGCATCCAGCGTCGTGTAGACCTCGGACGTGGCGATGGTCTCGCCGTTGGCGGCCTTGAGGTGGAAAGTGAACCCGGTCTTGGTTTGGTTGATGACGAACTTGCCCATGGAAAGTACCTCCTTGCGTTTTTAAATTCGGTATTTCCAGCATACACCATTTTGCGCGGGTTTGCAAGGTTTTTCGCACGCCGGGCCTGTATCCAATGGTGTTTGGGCCGGCGGGATTCTCCCGCGCCCTGGCGAACTACCCGCACGCCGAGCCGCAGCGAGGCGTTTCGGAGCGCAACCGCCGCGCAGCGGCGGCTCTTAGCGCGGAGATGGGCCGGTCGCGCGCCGGCGGGACGTGTGGTTTCTCACAAAGCAAATGGTCGGTCCCGGCAGGGTTTGTCTTGCCATAAACCAACTGCACCCTTTCACGCCGGCACGGGCTGTTCGAATCCTCGCCGTCTCCAATATGTGAGCAGGGGGCCGGCGGGATTCTCCCGCGCCCTGGCGAACTCCCCACAGGGGAGATTCGCCGCCGGCGGGACGTGTGGTTTCTCACAAGGCAAATGGTCGGTCCCGGCAGGGTTTGTCTTGCCATAAACCAACTGCACCCTTTCACGCCGGCACGGGCTGTTCGAATCCCTTGGCCCAATGGGAAGAGGGGGCTCCTAAAGGAGCCCCCTCTTCCCATTGGGCCGGCGGGATTCGAACCCACGGGTGACGGAGTCAAAGTCCGTTGCCTTACCGCTTGGCGACGGCCCAGTA
>CANRLV010000070.1 GCA_947631565.1 uncultured Gemmiger sp.
GACTGGATGTACTTGTCGGTGTGGTCGCCGATGATCTTGGTCGAGTTCTTGTTGGCGCCGACGGTGCCGTCGCCGCCAATGCCCCAGAACTTGCACTCCTTGGTGCCGGGGGCCGCGGTGATGGGCGCGGGCTTGACCTCGGGCAGGCTGAGGTTGGTCACGTCGTCGACGATGCCGATGGTGAACCGCGGCTTGGGCGCATCCTTCGCCAGGTCGGTGTAGACCGCGAAGACGCTGGAGGGCGGGGTGTCCTTGCTGCCCAGGCCGTAGCGGCCGCCGGTCAGCACGATGTCGTTGAGGCCGGCCTCACGCAGGGTGGCGGCGACATCCAGGTACAGCGGCTCACCCAGGGAGCCGGGCTCCTTGGTGCGGTCGAGCACCGCGACCTTCTTGACGGTCTTGGGCAGGACCTTGAGCAGGGCGTCGCTGCACCACGGGCGGTACAGGCGAACCAGGATGAGACCCACCTTCTCGCCGTGGGCGTTCAGGTAGTCGACGACCTCCTGCGCCACGTCGCAGATGGAGCCCATGGCCACGATGACGCGGTCGGCGTCCGGCGCGCCGTAATAGTTGAACAGGTCATAGTTGGTGCCGAGCTTGGCGTTGACCTTGTCCATGTACTTTTTGACGACGGCGGGCAGCGCGTCATAGGCGGCGTTGCAGGCCTCGCGGTGCTGGAAGAAAACGTCGCCGTTCTCGTGGCTGCCGCGGGATTTCGGGTGCTCCGGGTTGAGGGCGGCGTCGCGGAAGGCCTTGACGGCGTCCATGTTGCACATTTCCTTGAGGTCCTCATAGTCCCACTTCTCGATCTTCTGGATCTCGTGGGAGGTGCGGAAGCCGTCAAAGAAGTTGACGAAGGGCACGCGGCCCTCGATGGCGGCGAGGTGCGCGACGGCCGCCAGGTCCATGACCTCCTGCGGGTCGCTCTCGGCCAGCATCGCAAAGCCGGTCTGGCGGGTGGCGTAAACGTCCGAATGGTCGCCGAAGATGTTCAGCGCCTGGGTGGCCACGGTACGCGCCGACACGTGGAACACGCTGGGCAGCTGCTCGGCCGCGATCTTGTACATGTTGGGGATCATCAGCAGCAGGCCCTGCGACGCGGTGAAGGTGGTGGTGATGGCGCCGGTGCCCAGCGAGCCGTGGACCGCACCGGCGGCGCCGGCCTCAGACTCCATCTCGACGACCTTGACCTGGTTGCCGAAGATGTTCTTGCGGCCATTCGCGCTTTCGATGTCGACCCAGTCGGCCATCGGGCTGGAGGGGGTGATGGGGTAGATGGCCGCCACATCGGTGAACGCATACGCTACATGCGCCGCCGCGGTGTTGCCATCCATGGATTGTTTGGCTCTTGGCATTTTTCTTCCTCCATGTTACAGTATTCAGCACCCGCGTCGTGACCGGTCACGCTCCGGAGCAAAGCGCGCGGCAGGCCGCGGCTTGGGAACAGTACCTTTAAAGAAAGGCGCTTGTGCTTGAGTATATTTTATCAAAAAAGGGGCCTGCTCGTAAAGCTTTTTCGGCTGGAATGTTGCACAGAAAATGGAGCAAAAAAATAGACACTTTGCTGCCATCTCCCGCCGGCCGCTTTGCCGGCCGTCCCTTTGCGGCGCCGCCGGCCCGGCGGTCACGCTTGCAGTGCGGGGCGCGGCGTGGTATACTGATACAAACGTGCAGGCGGCGCCCGCCTGCCGGGGCGGAAAGGAGCGGCCAGCCATGGCACACGGCGAAACGACGCTGGAAAGCAAGGAA
The DNA here is from genome assembly GCA_947631565.1 of uncultured Gemmiger sp. Classification (GTDB taxonomy): domain Bacteria; phylum Bacillota; class Clostridia; order Oscillospirales; family Ruminococcaceae; genus Gemmiger. The sequence continues at coordinate 1,750 of CANRLV010000070.1, forward strand.
CTGTACGACGGCAAGGTCATCCGGGTGACGCTGGACACGGTCAAGCTGGAAAACGGCGATACCTCTCTGCGCGAGGTGGTGCACCACCACGGCGGCGCCTGTGTGCTGGCCGTGACGCCGGAGGACGAGATCTACATGGTGCGCCAGTTCCGCTATGCCTTCGGGCAGGAGCTGTGGGAGCTGCCGGCCGGCAAGCTGGAGGCCGGCGAGGACCCGCGCCAAGCCGCCCTGCGCGAGCTGGGCGAGGAGTGCGGCGTGGCAGCGGACACGCTGGAGGATTTCGGCGCCGTGTACCCTACCGTCGGCTACTGCACCGAGGTGATCTACCTCTACCTGGCCCGCGGCCTGCGCGCGGCCAGACAGCACCTGGATGACGACGAGTTTTTGGATGTGTATAAGGTGCCGTTTGAAAAGGCGTACCAAATGGTGCTGGACGGCACCGTCAAGGACAGCAAGTCGGTGGCCGGCATCCTGAAATACGCGGCCCTGCGGGGGGAGCGCCATGCCTGACATCCGCCTTGCCTTCTGCGACCTGGCCCCCGACTGGGACCCGGCCGACAACTACTTCACCCGCGTGCTGCGGCAGGCGGGGGTGCCTTTTACGCTCTGCGCCGGCCCGCAGGACGCGCCGGACTATGTGCTGTGCGGTACCTTCGGCCACGATTTTTTGCAGTACAGCTGCTGCCGCATCCTCTATTCCGGCGAGGACAGCTGGCCGGACTTCAATCTGTACGACTACGCAATGGGCTTCCCGCACATGGTGTGCGGCGACCGTTACCTGCGCCTGCCGCTTTACGCCATGCGCGATACCTGGGCCCCGGCGCTGGCCAAGCATGAACAGCCGGACGAATATTTCACCGCCCGCAGGGGGTTCTGCGCCTTCGTCGTCAGCAACGGCGACGGCGCCGCGCGCAACGCTATTTTTGAGGCGCTTTCCGCCCACCGCCCGGTGGCCAGCGGCGGCGCCTGGCGCAACAATGTCGGCGGGCCGGTGGCGGACAAGACGGCCTTCCAGCGGGGGTACAGGTTTGCCCTTGCCTGCGAGAACAGCGCCGACCCCGGCTACTGCACCGAGAAGATCGTCGACGCCTGGGCCGCCGGCTGCGTGCCTGTCTACTGGGGCGACCCTCTCATCAAGGAGGAATTCGACCCCGCGGCCTTCGTGAACGCGGCCGACTACCCTGACACCGCCGCCCTGCTCACCGCGCTGGACGCGCTGGACGCCGACGAAGGCGCCTACCTGGCCATGTGCCATGCCCCCATCCTGCGCGCGGGCAGCCGCGCCGCCGCCTACCGGGACGGCAGCGCCTGCGCGGCGTTTTTGCAGGCCATCTTTGCCAAGGGGCCGGCCGCGGCCATCTGCCGCAACCGCAGCGGCTGGGGCCAAAACTACGAAAACGACCTGCGCTATGCGCTCTCACTGGTCGACAAGGCCCGCCGGCCGGGCCTGCTGGGCTACCTGCTGCGGCGCTGACCGGGCCGGGAGACGAAGTACAGCACAAAGCGGGGGACGCCCGAAAGGGCGTCCCCCGCTTTTGCGGCGCTTTACGGGTCGATGACGGTAGCGGTGCGGCCGATGCCGACGACCGCCGACGCGATCTTTTGCCAGGAATTGCAGCCGCAGATACCGTCGGCCTTGAGGCCGAAGCTGCGCTGTGCGGCCCGCAGGGCGTTGCCGGTGCGGGTGCCGAACACGCCGTCCAGCGTGCCGGTCGAGTACCCCAGCGCGTTGAGCGCGTCCTGCAAAATGAGCACATAGGTGCTGCGGCTGCCGTTGCGCACGGTCGGGTAGCCGGCCGTGGTGCCGCGGCAGGCCGGGGTGCCGTAGCGGCGGTCAAAGTGGACCCAGGTCGGGGTGTCGGCCAGTGGCTCGACGTAGCCCCAGGCGCCGGTGGCCGTGGCCGCGGCGTGGATGGCGCGGCGGGTGGCGGCCGATGTTCCCTGCCCGACGTCAAAGCTGACGCCGGCATAGTGCTGGCTGGTGGTGCCGTGGCCGCCCTCCCAGATGCGCTTGAAGGCGTAGCCGACCGGGATGCCGGCGCCGTAGCGGCGGCGGGTCAGGTTCCAGGCCTCCATCGCCCGCACCGTCGTCCACAGCACGTCGGCCCCGCTGGAGCCGCGGAACTCCCGCAGGCGCAGCGTGTTGCCGTAGCTGTAGGGCATGGGGTCGTTCTCGTTGAGGGTGTAGGTGTAAAAGCGGTCGGTGTAGGCGTCATAGACGAACAGTTTGGCCATCGTTCATTCCTCCTCGGTATCGGCGTCCGGCAGCGCGCAGGACGGGCATTCGATCTCGGCCGCGGCGGCGCGCAGGCTCTCCCAGGTGGCGTTGTCGACGACGCCCAGGGGGCTGCCGAGGGCGTCCAGCCCGGCCGATATCTGGTAGCTTTCCAGCGCCGCTTCGGTACCGGCGTCCAGCACGCCGGTCTCGGCCACGAACGCCTGCCCGCAGTACGCGCCGGCGACGGTGTTGAGCCATCTCTGCACCAGGGTCACGGCCGGGCCGGCGCTGCCGGCGGCCAGCGTGCTGCCCGGCCACACGCCGTCCGGGCGCGGGGTGCCGGTGTCGGGGCTGGCGGCAAACAGCTCGGCCGCGGCGTTATAGAACACCTGCCAGTCGGCGGGGGCCACGGTGCCGGTGACCGGCAGGCCGAACAGCGCCTGCGCGCTGCGCACCGCCGCCGCGAGGCCCGGCGTGTACTCGGCCGTCGGGGCGGGCAGGTCCATCCGGTCGATTTCGGGCAGCCACTGTCCCAGGAACAACATGGCGCGGGAGAGGTCCAGCACGTCGGCGCCGGTGTCGCCGGGGGCGAGCGTGCGTGCCAGCGCGACAGCGTCGGCGCGGCGGGCGACGGGACCGCTGGCGGCCAGCTTCTGCGCGGCGGTGTAGATGCTCTGCCAGGTCAAGGGGCCGACGACGCCGTCGGCGGAAAGCCCCGCCCGCTGCTGCCACGCGACGACGGCGGCGCGGGTGGCGGGGCCGAAGCTGCCGTCGACTTCAACGGCGGGGATATCGCTGTGGTAGGCGGCCAGCAGGCGCAGGTAGTATTGCAGCGCCCGCACCGGCGTGCCGGTGCTGCCCTGCCGCAGCGTGCCGGGGAACTGCCCGGGCAGCACGCCCGGCTCGACGAGACGCTCGATGACGGCGACGGCGACCTCGCGCAGCTTGTTCCAGGTGATGCGGCCGACGACGCCGTCCGCCTCGAGCCCGAACAGCGTCTGGAACGCCTTGACGGCGCGCAGCGTGGCGGGGCCGAAGCTGCCGTCCACGGCCGGCGCCGGCAGGCTGGCATAGTGGCCGGCGGCCAGGCGCAGCCACAGCTGGACCAGGCGCACATCGTTGTCTTTGGCGCCCTGGCGCACGGGGCGGCCCGGGTAGGCGGTGCCGCCGAGGTCGCTCTGGACATCCAGCCAGGCGGAATAGAGCGCCGTCCAGGTGGCGCGGCCGACGACGCCGTCCGCCGTCAGGCCTGCCAGCTGCTGGAAGGCCTTGACCGCGCGCTCGGTGGCGGGGCCGAAGCTGCCGTCCACCTCGACATCCGGCAGGCCGGCGTCGAATTCGGCCAGCTCGGCCAGCCAGAACTGCACGAGCTCCACCTCGCTGCCCTTGGCGCCGCGGCGCAGCGTCGTGCCCTGCCAGGCGCCGATGCTCTCGTCGCCGGTGAACTCCTCGCCCTCGCTGGTCAGCTCGGCCAGGTCCTTGACGCTGACATAGATATAGCTGATCTTGTACCACGTCGCCCTGCCGACGACGCCGTCGGCGGTGAGCGAGAAATAGCGCTGGAAATTCTTGACCGCGGCCTCGGTATCGGCGTCAAAGGTGCCGGTGAGCTCCGGCTTGCCGAAGCTCGGGTAATCCTTGGCGATGCGGGAGAGCTGCCGCTGCAAAATGCGCACGGCGGTGCCGGTATCGCCGCGGCGCAGGGGCGTGCCGGGGTAGCTCTGGGGGATGCTGGCGATGTTGTTGGTCGTGACCAGCTGCACGCGGCTGCCGTAGTAGTAGCGCAAAATCTCCAGCGCCGACAGCCCGGCATTGGCGCGGTCGACGGTGCCCCACTGCTTCATGCCCGGGCAGCTGACGAGCTTGCCGTCACAGTACTCGGTAAAATAGGGCTCGGCGTCGCCGGCGCGGCGCACATAGGTGCCCGTCAGCTCGGCGGTCAGGCGCTCCATGACGGCGTAGACGGTGTGCCCGCGGGTGTAGGCCTGGTCGTAGCTGGGGCTGCCGGTGATGTTGAAGGGGTAGCCCCGGCTGGGGTACCACTCGGTGTACACGCGGTTGAGCAGCAGGCTGATCTGGGCCAGGATGTTGGCGCGCAGCGCCTCCTCCGGCCAGGTGGGGTAGACCTCGCAGCTGGCCACGGTGGCGATGTAGCGCTGGAAATCGACCGAGACGTTGTCGGCGGAAGCGCCCGGCGCGCCGAGGTGCACGGTGACGGTCTTGGGCACGACGACCTCGGTGAGCACACGGGGTGCCAGCGGGCAGGCGCCCCGCGGCGCGGGGCCGCTGCCGCCGGCCGTGCCCGCGCCGGTGAACAGGCTGTGCGGCGGGATGACGATGTCCGCCCCGGCATCGCTGAGCGCGGCAAGGGCGTCGTCGCCCTCGGCGGCGGGCAGCAGGTCCAGGCGCTGGATGGCGGTCTGGCCGTCGAACACCTGCACGCCGCGCACGGTCAGCGGGCGCCAGCCCGGCTTGGTCAGGGCCAGGTCATACACCGCGTAGGGGCGCACGGCGGTGTTGGCTTCGTCCAGGCTGTAGCGTTTGTCCGGGGCGGGCAGGGTCAGGGGCTCGGCGGCCCCGTCGGCGCCGGTGACGGCGGCGGCCACGGCCAGGCCGCCCTCGTCCAGCACCTGCACCGCCACGCCGGCCAGCGGCGCGGCCTGCCGGGCCACGGACGTATAGATCTGCAAGGTTCCGTTTGGCATAAAAACACCTCCTGCCACAGGCTATGCCGCGCCAAAGCGAATTGACAAGCGCGCGCCCATGCGCTACACTGAAAGCAGAAATACGATGGCGGGAGGCCGGTTTTTATGCAGTATACCATCCAGAATGACTTTTTGCGCCTGACCGTTGACACCCACGGTGCCGAGGCGGTGAGCGTGCGCAGCCGCCGCACCGGGGCCGAGATGCTGTGGTGCGGCGACGCGGCCGTGTGGGGCCGCCATGCGCCCATCCTGTTCCCCTACACCGGCAAGCTGACCGGCGGGGCGATGATTGCCAAGGGCATCGAGTACCCGGGCGGGCAGCACGGTTTTGCCCGCGACGTCGAGCACACGCTGGTGCGCCGCACCGACGACACGCTCATTTTTGAACTGCAGGCGGGCGCCGAGACGCTGCGCCGCTGGCCCTACGCCTTTGTGCTGCGCAGCACCTTCACCTTGAGCGGCAACACGCTGCACCACGCCCTGACGGTGGAGAACCCGGTCGAGAAGGAGCTGCGCTTCGGCCTTGGCTACCACCCGGCCTTCGCCATCCCCTTTGACGACAAGCACACCACCACCGACTATGAGTTCCGCTTTGACGAGACCGAGAGCCCCCTGTGCGTGAGCGCGCTGCCGAACGGCCTGCTCAACGGGACCAGCTACTACCTGGCCCGCAACACCAAAACCATCCCGCTGACCGACGAGCTGTTCCAGAACGACAGTCACTGCATCGTCAACCTGCGCAGCCGCAGCGTGGCCATCGTCGAGAAGGACACCGGGCGCTTCATCCGCTGCAGCGTCGAGGGGTTCCCCTATGTGCTTTTGTGGAGCGCCAAGGCCAAGCCGGTGCGCTTTGTGTGCATCGAGCCGTGGCACAGCCTGACCGGCGAGGAGGACGGCCCGCGCGAATGGGCGCAGCGCCCGGCCGCCGCCTGCCTGCAGTGCGGCGAGAGCTTTACCACCACGTTATCCACGACCTTTGCGCGCTGAGCGCGCACGCAAAAGGCCCGCCTCCCGAAAACCGGGAAGCGGGCCTTATTTTTATGCGTCACGCCGCGGCGCTGGGGGCAAAGAGCACGGCGGCCAGGTAACCGAGATAGAGCACGCCGCACACGGCGCCCTGCCAGCGGGCCAACCGTTTTTGCCAAAGCGGCGGGACCAGCAGCACCAGCGCCAGCACCACGCACAGCGGCACATCGTAGGCGCGGAACTGCGCGCCCACCGGCAGGCGGTCGCGGTACATCAGGCTGGAAAGCGGCAGCACGAGCGTGAGCTCGGTGACGGCGCTGCCCAGCAGCTGGGCCGGCAGCTGGCGGGGCGGGTAGTAGCGGCAGCGCTCGGCAAACCAATGCCACGCGCCGCGCCGGGGCCGGTGCACGGCCTCAGCCAGCAGCGGCAGGCAGAAGCCGAAGCTGATGAGCGTGGCCGCCCACAGCGCCTGGATGGTACCGGTGAGGGCGGCCAGCGCCGAGGCGCTGGTGAGCAGGGCCAGCGCCCCCGCCGCCAGCAGGGCCACGCCCAGCACCGTGCCCAGCAGGTTTTTGAGCGCGTTCGCCACGCTCATGGCCGGGAAGGCGCGCACGGCCTGTTCCGCGGGGGCGGGCGGCGCGGCGCCGGCCGTGAGCCAGCAAAGCCCCGGCTCCGCCTGCTGCTGGCGGCAGCGGCAGGCGATGCCGTGCAGCACCGAGACCGCGAACAGTGCCATCAGCAGGCCGGTGCCGGTATAGCTCAGGGCGCCGTCGCGCACGAACAGGGCCAGCACCAGCCCGGCCAGCAGCAGAACGGCCGTTTTGCCATACCATTCGCTGCGTTCCACGGTCACCTCACGCCGCCACAGGCAGACGCCCAGCACCAGCCCCAGGTCGGTCACGGCGCCGGCCAGCGCCACGCCGACGGCCAGACCCGTGGCGTCCATGCCGGCGGCGATAAAGGCCAGCAGCAGCTGCGGCAGCGCCACGCACAGCGGTACCACCGTGCCCGCCACCACCCAGCGCGGAAAACCGCACAGGGCGCCGCACCAGGTGGCGCAGCGCCCCGCCAGCCGGCTGCCGACCGCAGCGGCCGCCAGCCCGAACAGATACAGCAGGATGGTGACGATGATAACAGACATACGCGCTGTCCTTTTTAAACCATCGCCATCGGCGGACATGTGCCGACGATGGCGATACTTCTAGAGCAAAAATGCCGCGGCAAGTCGCCCGCAGGGTATGCGCAAGGCATTTTTGCGACGGTGGGTGTACTAAGGGGGAGGTGCAGGCGGACCGGCGCAGCCAGTGACGCCGAACCTCCCCTTTAAAGCGCGCCATGCGCGCTTAGTAGGCTACGCCCCACACGACCATATGTTTGGCCGGCTTGCCGCACACGGGGCAAACGTCGCTGATGTGCTCCTGCATAAAGGGCATATTCCGGCTGGAAAGCCCGGCCTGCTCCTTGATGGCCTCCTCGCAGGCAAGGTCGCCGCACCACATGGCCTTGATAAAGCCGGTCTTTTCGGCGGCGCGGGCCTTGAGCTCGTCCATCGTGGCGGCGGTGGTGGTGCGCGCCTCCATATTGGCCCTGGCACGGTCGTACAGGTCCTTCGCCAGCGCGTCCAGCGCCGCCGGGATGGCCGTGGCCAGCGCGTCCAGCGTAACGGTCTGCTTCTCGCGCGTGTCGCGGCGGACCAGCACGCACTGCCCCGCCTCGAGATCGCGCGGGCCGACCTCGACGCGCAGCGGCACGCCCTTCATCTCCCACTGGCTGAACTTCCAGCCTGGGGCCTTGTCGGAATCGTCCAGCTTGACGCGGGCGTACTTCGCGATATCGGCGGCCAGCGCGGCGGCCTTCTCGGCCACGCCGGGCTTGTGCGCCGCGATGGGCACGACCACGACCTGGTAGGGCGCGATGGCCGGCGGCAGGATCAGGCCGTCGTCGTCGCCGTGGGTCATGATGATGGCGCCCATCAGCCGGGTCGATGCGCCCCAGCTGGTCTGGTAGGGGTATTGCAGCGTGTTGTCCCGCCCGGTGAAGGTGACGTCATAGGCGCGGGAGAACTTGTCGCCGAAATAGTGGCTGGTGCCGCTCTGCAGCGCCTTGCCGTCCTTGCACATCGTCTCGATGGAATAGGTGGCCTCGGCGCCGGCGAACTTTTCCTTATCGGTCTTGCGGCCGCGGATGACCGGCATACACAGGTCCTGCTCGCAGAAATCGGCGTAGCAGTTGAGCTGCTGCTGCGTCTCGGCCTCGGCCTCGGCGGCCGTCTCGTGGATGGTGTGGCCCTCCTGCCACCAGAACTCCCGCGTGCGCAGGAAGGGGCGGGTGGTCTTCTCCCACCGCACGACGCTGCACCACTGGTTGTAGAGCAGCGGCAGGTCCCGGTAGGAATGCAGCACATGGGCGAAATGGTCGCAGAACAGCGTCTCGCTGGTGGGGCGCACGGCGAGGCGCTCCTCCAGCGGCTCGGACCCGCCGGCCGTCACCCACGCGACCTCGGGCGCAAAGCCGTTGACCAGCTCGCCCTCCTTCTTGAGCAGGCTCTCGGGGATGAGCATCGGCATGGCCACGTTCTCATGCCCGGTGGCTTTAAAGCGGGCGTCCAGCAGCCTTTGGATGTTCTCCCAGATGGCGTAGCCGTAGGGGCGCACCACCACAAAGCCCTTGACGCTGGAATACTCGACCAGCTCGGCCTTGGTGCAGATGTC
>CANRLV010000071.1 GCA_947631565.1 uncultured Gemmiger sp.
GGCCGGGTGGCGGCGGTGTTCCAGACCGACCGCCTGTGCCCGCAGCTGACCGCCGCCGCCAACCTCTGCCTGACCGGGGCGGGCCTGACCCTGCCCGCGGCCGAGCGTGCGCTGCGCGACCTTGGCTTTGCCGACGCTGAGCTGGCACTGCCGGCGGCGCGGCTTTCGGGCGGGCAGAAGCGCCGCGCCGCGCTGCTGCGCGCGCTGTTGTGCCAAGGCGCCGACACGCTGCTGCTGGACGAGCCCTTCACCGGCATGGAGGCGGCCCTGGCCGCCCGCGCCGCCGCCGCCATCCGCCGCCTGGCCGCCGGGCGGGATACGCTCCTCGTCACCCACGACGCCGCCATCGCCGACCTGCTCGGCTGGCCGGTGTACCACATGGCAGAATAGCCGCGGGCCGTCCTTTCAAAAGGACGGCCCGTGTCTTCTACAGCAGCTCGCGTAAAATGCTGTTCTGCACCACCATGCCGGCGGGGGTCAGGGCAAGGGTGTCCCCATCCCAGCGGGCGTAGCCGTGGGCAGCACACCGGCGCAGAAAGGCCTGCTGCGCGGCGGTAAAGGGCTTGCCGCCGCGGACCTGGTATTCGGTCACGTCCAGCCCCGCGGTCAGGCGCAGGCGCAGCATCAGGTAATCGTCGGCGCCGCAGGCGCCCTCCGCCTGCTCGCGCAGCGTGCCGGCAATGAAAGCGTCGGTGTCGGCGGGCCAAAAGCGGCGCACGCCGCCCACACAGCTGTGGGCGGCGGGGCCGATGCCCAGATAGTCCCGGCAGTTCCAGTACAGCAGGTTGTGCCGCCCGGCGTGGCCGGGCCGGGCAAAGTTGCTGATCTCGTACTGGCGGTAGCCGGCGTGCTCGAGCTGCCGGCAGGCGTACAGGTAAAAGTCCGCCGCGGCATCGGGGTCCGGCAGGCCCGCCGGCGGGCGGCGGGCGAAGGCGGTGCCGGGCTCGATTTTCAACAGATAGGCCGAGATGTGCGTGCAGCCGCCCGCCTGCAAAAGCGCCAGCGTGGCGTCAAATTCGGCGTTCGAATAGCCGGGCAGAGCGAGCATGATGTCGCCGCAGACATCGGCAAAGCCGGCCTGCCGCGCCCAGCCCAGCGCCTGCGCGGCCCCGATCGCCGTGTGGGCGCGGCCCAGGCGCTTAAGCTGCGCATCGTCGGCCGACTGCACGCCGAAGCTCAGCCGCGTCACGCCGGCGGCGGCGTAGCCGCGCAGGCTGTCCGGCGTCACGGTGTCGGGGTTGGCCTCGAGCGTGATCTCGGCGCCGGGCAGCGGGTCGGCGGCGCGGACCAGCGCTGCCACCTGCGCGGGCGTGAGCAGCGATGGCGTGCCGCCGCCAAAATAAAGCGTATCGGGCCGGCGGGTATTTTTGGCAAGCTCGCGCAGCAGTGCCGCCACATATGCCTGCGGTACGGCGCGGGCGGCGGGCCGGGTGTGGAAATCACAGTAGCGGCAGCGCGCGCGGCAGTAGGGGATATGCAGGTAGATGCCAAAGCGGTCCTCGGCGGCCATGGCGGCCCTCCTTACGCAGATATCGTGATTTTTTTAAACATCGTTTACAATTCTGACATAAACACAGTATATACTATAACTACCCGCAAGGGAAAGGGGAGAATATGGTATGGATCAAAAATATTATGACGTTTCCTATGCCGAAAGCCCGTTCGGCACGCTCAACCAGTATATGACCGGCACCTTTGGCTGGATGTTCGCGGGGCTGCTGACCACCTTCGCGGTGGCGGTGCTCACGGTGGGCAGCGGCCTGTTCGTACCGCTGTACAACACCGGGCTGGTGTTTTTGCTTTCCATCGCCGAGCTGGTGCTGGTGTTCGTGCTGTCGGCGCGCATCGGTCGTATGCAGCCCGGCACCGCCACGGCGCTGTTCTTTGCCTATGCGGCGCTCAACGGCGTCAACCTCAGCGTGTATATGGTGGTGTACCGCTTCGGCACGCTGATTTTGGCCTTTTTGCTCAGCGCCGTCTACTTTGGCGTGATGGCGGTCTACGGCGCCACCACCGGCAAGGACCTGTCCGGCTGGGGGCCCAAGCTGCTGGGCGGGCTCGTTGCGCTGGTCGTGGCGCAGCTCGTGGGCATGGTGCTGGGGATGTTCGGCATCAGCTTCGGCTTTGCGGACCTGCTGCTGTGCGCCGCCGGGCTGCTGCTGTTCATGGGGCTTTCGGCCTATGACACGCAGAAGATCAAGTATTATTACTCCTGCTTCGGCGCCGACGCCGTCATGCTGCACAAGGCGTCCATCATCGCGGCGCTGGAGCTCTATCTTGACTTTATCAACATTTTCCTGTATGTGGTCCGCCTGCTGGGCCGCAATGACCGCAGCAATTAAAAACAGCGACCGTAACGCAAAAAAGCAGCCGCGGCGGGGTCAGCAAGCGCCCTGCCGCGGCTGTTTTTGGCATTGACTTTTGGCGGGCCCGGGGGTATGCTGGTAGTATCGGCACGCGGGCAAAAAAGCCCGCAGAAAGGAACAAAACCATGCACAAAGCGACGACGGTGGAAAAGAAGGCCGAGCAGCGCAGCGATGTGGCTCATATCGCGGCCATCGGCATCTCGGTGCTCATCCAGATCGCATGGATCTGGTCGCTGTTCTGGAGCCTGCAGGCGAAGTATGTGTGGGTCAACATGGCGGTGTCGCTGTTTGCTTTGGTGCTGGTGCTGTTCATCTACGGCCGCCACCAGAACGCCGCCATCAAAATGCCGTGGATCATTTTGATTTTGCTGTTCCCGGTGCTGGGCGTGTTTTTCTATCTGATGGTGGGCTGGAACCCGTCCGTCAAAAAGATGAAAAAACGCTTTGAGGCCATCGACGGAAAGCTGCGGCCCTACCTGCCCGCGAATGGGGCCGAGCTGGACGCCCTGCGCACGCAGGACCGCCGCGCCGGCAACATCGCCGCCTACCTGTCCGGCACTGTCGGCTGCCCGGTCTACGCCGACACCGACGTCGTGTACTACGACGATGCCGCCAAGGGCTTTGCGGCGCAGCTGGAGGCCATCCGCGGCGCCAAACGGTTCGTGTTCATGGAATACCACGCCATCGAAGACGGCGAGTCCTTCCGCCCACTCAAGGAGCTGCTGATGCAAAAGGCCGCCGAGGGCGTGGACGTGCGCCTGTTCTATGACGAGATCGGCAGCGCCGGCTTTATCAACAGGGATTTTGTCAAACAGATGGAGGCCGGCGGCGTGCAGTGCCGCGTGTTCAACCCGCTGGTGCCCATCCTCAACCTGTTCATGAACAACCGCGACCACCGCAAGATCACCGTCGTGGACGGCATCGTCGGTTTTACCGGCGGCTACAACCTGGCCGACGAATACTTCAACCTCACGCACCCCTACGGCCACTGGAAGGACACCGGCATCCGGCTGGAGGGCGCGGCCGTCCGCACGCTGACGGTGCTGTTTTTGGAGATGTGGAACGCCATCCGAGGCACCGACCTTGACGACACCGACTTCTCGCGCTTTTTCCCCGACGCGCACGCGAAAGGGGAGAGCGACGGCTTTATCCAGCCCTATGCCGACAACCCCATGGACGGGCAGGCGACCGGCGAGGACGTGTATATGCACGTTTTGAACTACGCTGCCGACTATGCCTACTTCGTCACGCCCTATCTCATCATCACCGACGAGATGAAAAAGGCCTTTGCGCTGGCGGCGCAGCGCGGCGTGGACGTGCGGCTCATCACGCCCGGCATCCCGGACAAAAAGATGATCTACCGGATGACCCGATCCTACTATGCGGGACTGGCGATGACCGGCGTGCGCATCTATGAGTATACGCCGGGATTTTGCCACTGCAAGCAGTGCGTGGCCGACGACCGCATCGCCACCTGCGGCACCATCAACCTGGATTACCGCAGCCTGTACCATCATTTTGAGAACGGCGCGGTGCTTTACGCGCAGGCGGCCGTCAGGGATATGAAGGCGGATTTTGACGCGCTGTTCCCGCAGTGCCGCGAGGTCACCGAGCAGTACCGCACCGGCCGCAACACCGTGCTGCGCATCCGGCAATGCCTGCTGCGCCTCATCGCGCCGCTGCTGTAAACTGTTTGTATGAATACGCGCCCCGCCGAGGCCCTGTTTGGGGGCCCGCGGCGGGGCGCTGCTTATACGGTGGCCAGGTCGCCGGAGATGAGCCGGATCTGCCCGTCCGGGGCGGCGTCCGCCGTGTAGGCGGCGCCGGGGCTGGCGGTGCCGGCGGCGATGCGGTCGGCCAGCGCCTGCTCCACGGCGCGGCTGACCTTGCGGCGCAGCTCCCGCGCGCCGTAGGGGGGCACGGTGTCCCCGGCCAGCGTTTTGGCGGCGGCGGCCGTGTGGCGCAGGGTATAGCCCTGGGCGGCGGCGCGCTGTTCGAGCTCCCCCAGCAGCTTGTCGGCGATGGCGGCCAGCTGGCTGGGGCCCAGCGGGTCGAACAGCACCACCTCGTCAAGGCGCCCCATCAGCTCGGGGCGGAAATAGTCCCGCGCCTCCTGCAGGGCGCGCTGGCCGCGGCGGGCCAATTCCTCCTGCTCGCTGCCAAAGCCGACCGGCGCCGCCTGCCCGGACAGGCAGCGCGCGCCCAGGTTGGAGGTGAGCAGGATGATGGCGTTGGAAAAATCTGCCCTGCGCCCCTGTGCGTCGGTCAGTTGGCCGTCCTCCAAAATTTGCAGCAGCACGTTCTGGATATCGCTGTGGGCCTTTTCGATCTCGTCAAACAGCACCACGCTGTAGGGGCGGCGGCGCACGGCCTCGGTCAGCTGGCCGCCCTCGTCGTGCCCCACATAGCCCGGCGGCGCGCCCAGCAGGCGGGCGGCGGTGTGCTGCTCCATATATTCCGACATATCAAAGCGCAAAAGCGCCTTCTCGCTGCCGAACCAGCCCTTGGCCAGCGTGCGCGCCAGCTGCGTCTTGCCCACCCCGGTCGGGCCCAAAAACAGCATGGCGCCGATGGGCTTGCCGCTTTCGCGCAGGCCCGTGCGGCTGCGGCGGATGGCGGCGGCCACGGCCGCCACCGCCTTGGGCTGGCCCACCACCTCGGCGGCCAGCCGACGCTCGAGATTCGCCAGCCGCTCGCGCTCCGCCTCGCCCACACGCTCGGCCGGAACGCCGCTTGCCTTGCTGACCACACGTGCCACGTCGGCGGGGGTGATGGCATTGGCCCCCGCGGCCGCGGCGCTGAAGGTCCCCGGCAGCGGTGTGCGCGCGATACGCGCGGCAGCCGCCGCCTCGTCCAGCAGGTCGATGGCCTTGTCGGGCAGGCAGCGCCCCGGCAGGTAACGCACGCTCAGCTCCACGGCGGCATGGATGGCCTGCGGCGGGATGGCCACACCGTGGAAGCGCTCATATCGGGGCATCAGCCCGGCCAAAATCTGCTCCGCCGCATCGGGGGAGGGCTCCTCGACATCGACGCGGCCAAATCGGCGGTCCAGCGCCGAATCCTTGCCGATGGTGCGGCGGTATTCCTCCGGCGTGGTGGCGCCGATGAGCTGTATCTCGCCGCGGGCCAGCATCGGTTTTAAAATGTTGGCGGCGTCGATGGCGCCCTCGGCCGCGCCCGCCCCGGCGATGATGTGCAGCTCGTCAATGAACAGCACGGTGCTGCGGTCACGGTAGAGCTCCTCCAGCAGAGCCTTGAAGCGTTCCTCAAAATCGCCGCGGTACTTGGTGCCGGCTACCAGGCTGGCCATGTCCAGCGCCAGCAGGCGCTTGCCGCGCAGCGGCTGCGGCACCTGCCCGGCGGCGATGCGCTGGGCCAGCGCCTCGGCCAGCGCGCTTTTGCCCACGCCCGGCTCGCCCAGCAGGCAGGGGTTGTTCTTCTGCCGCCGGCATAAGATCTCGATCATACGCTCGAGCTCCGCGTCGCGGCAGAGCACGGGGTCCAGCTGCCCCTCCTGCGCCAGGCGGGTCAGATCGCGGCCATACTTCTCGCTGGGGCGGCCGGTGCTGCGCGCGGCGGTCATGCGCGGCTGCGGCTCATATTTGCCGGCGCCAAACAGCGGCTGCACCGGCTCCTGGCCGGACAGCTGGCGGCATTCCCGGGCCGCCTGCGCCACCTCCAGCCCCAGCCCGGCCAGCCACACGCTGGCCGTGCAGGCGCTGTCCTCGAGCAATGCGCAGAGCAGGTGCTCGTTCTCGGCCCTGGGCAGGCGGGCGGCGTGGGCGCCCAGCACGGCAAATTCTAGGGCCTTGCGCGTCTCGGGGGCAAGGTCGTCGCCGCCCAGGCGCAGCGGATGCCCGGCGGTCGCGCGCTGGGCCGTGCACTGCTGCAGGGCGGCCTCGGTCACGCGGTGGCGGCGCAGAAAGCGCGCCGCCGCGTCGTTGCTTTGCGGCTGCAGCAGCGCCAACAGCAGGTGGCCGGTGTCCACCGCCGCGCAGCCCTGCCGCCCTGCCAGGCGGCGCGCCGTGTCCACCGTGCGCCGCGCCGTGTGTGAAAGCCCCTTGTAGTGGTAGAGCATACCGCCATTCCCCCTGCCTTGTGCCGCGTTGTTCCACAGTCCAGTATAGGCGCGGGCGCGCAAAATAATCATCGGCAGGCGGCGCCAGGACGGTGACAAAAAGCGCCGGTTGTGCTATAATAGACCGGTCACAGGCCGGCGCCCCGGCGCCGGCAGGCAAAAAGGAGAGAAGTGCCATGCCCACCGTCATTCCCAAGGGCTACAAGAGCGCCCTTGGCCTGTACGATACCCAAAAGGCCATCGGTCTCATCAAGACCATTTTTCAGGAAAAGCTGTGCTTTGCGCTGCACCTCAAGCGGGTCACGGCGCCGCTGTTCGTGCTGCAGTCAAGCGGCCTCAATGACGATTTGAACGGCGTTGAACGGCCGGTCGCCTTCACCGCGCCCAACGTCGGCGGCGGCACGGCCGAGGTCGTGCACAGCCTGGCCAAGTGGAAGCGCTACGCGCTCTACCGCTACGGCTTCCGCCCCGGGCAGGGGCTGGTCGCGGACATGAACGCCATCCGCCGCGACGAGGAGCCCGACAACCTGCACAGCATCTACGTCGACCAGTGGGACTGGGAACGGGTCATCACGGCCCGCCAGCGAAACATGGACTTTTTAAAAGCGACCGTGCAGGACATCGTCGACGCCGTGTGCGCCACCGCCGACGAGCTGCGCTGGAAGTTCCCGGCGCTCAAAAAGGTGCAGCTGTCCCGCGCGGTGACCTTCATCACCACGCAGGAGCTCGAGGAGCTGTACCCGGACCTCACGCCCAAGCAGCGCGAGAACGCCTTTGTCAAAAAACACCACACGGTCTGCCTGCTGCAGATCGGCGGCAAGCTCAAAAGCGGCCGGCCGCATGACGGGCGCGCGCCGGACTATGATGACTGGACCCTCAACGCTGATATCCTGTTCTGGCACAAGGCGCTTGGCTGCGCGCTGGAGCTTTCCAGCATGGGCATCCGCGTCGACCCGGCGGCCCTGCGCCGCCAGCTGGACGAGGCCGGCTGCCCCGAGCGGGCGCGGCTGCCCTTCCACAAGCTGCTGCTGGCCGGCGAGCTGCCCTTGACCATGGGCGGCGGCATCGGGCAGAGCCGGCTGTGCATGCTGCTGCTGGGCAAGGCCCACGTCGGCGAGGTGCAGGCCAGCCTGTGGGATGACGCCACCGTACAGGCCTGTCAAGAGGCCGGCGTGGCGCTGCTGTAAACGCCACATATCACAAAAAAGCCGCCGTATCGGACGATACGGCGGCTTTTGCAAGCTGGTGACAGGAATCGAACCTGCAACCTGCTGATTACAAATTTTCTGCAAGAGTTTGCAATCAGAGCCCCAACAATCTAAAAACAGCGACATAGCGTTATTATAATCAAACGAATGGGCTGCGCGGAAGTGCATAAAATAGCCGTTTTTGCATCCGGTTTATCTCCCCGCAATGTGCACTGCACATCAAAAAATGTGCAGACCCTTTATCCCAAAGACCAAACATCTGCAAACCGATCTTACCGTGTTTTTATTCAATCAACACCAAGGAATGCTTTGATACAAGTCTGTATGTGCCGGTCTTGTGATATCATAAGTATACCCCAAAGGGCAGAGCTTTTCAAGGCTCTGCTCTTTATTTGCTGTAAACATCCTCCATCATTTTGGAGGTAAAATAATGACATACTCTCTCGAAGTCAAGCAGCTCGTTCGTTTCCCGTATTGCCGGATCTACCGCAGCTTTGCCAACAGCATCGTGCGGGATCCGCAGATCCGCAAGCATGGCGGCGCGCTGCTTTTCTATTTTGTCGCTCTGTTTACGCTCGCCAACTACCGCCGTTCCTACCGTACTCTGGATGGGGAGCGTTACTCTATCAAGGCCGGGGAATGGATCGCCCGCCGCAGTGAGTTGTGCGAGCGCCTGTGCCTGCGCCGGTATGGCCAGGTTGCCGCCGTCCTGCACCATCTGGAGGAGCTGCACTGCTTATCCTACACCGAGTATCCGCGGCAAAAGCTGGTACGCTTCCGCATCCTGTGCTGGCAGCAGAGCAACACGACGCTTGATTACAGTGCCCCTTGCCAGAAGGATCTCGGCTTTATCTTCTTCCCGGTTTCGCTCATTGAGCCGCTCATCGGCGCCGGCCGCTGCTCCGAAGCGGATATGCTGCTGGACCTGTGGATGAACGCCGTCTTCAATGACACCGATGTCGTCGGCTCGGAGGTCTGCCCGCTCGTCTACTTCCGCAACGAGGACCGCCTGCCGCTCCTGAACTATGCGATGCTGGCCCGGCGCTGGCGCGTCTCAAAGGCGACGGTGTACAGGACGATTAAAAAGCTGGAGCAGCGGGATATGCTGCTCTCCTTCAGCTTTCCCGGTACCGCCGGATCGGTCATCTGCCTGCGCAGCTATCTTTCCACCATGTTCTGCGTGGCGGACCCGCACCCGGATAAAGCAGAACTGGCCCTGCACCTGCGCATCGACCTGCCGCAGCCGCCGGAAGAACTGCCGGGCAACGTAGTTACCGGCACCTTGGCGAGCGTTTCAGAGAGCGTTGCAGAAGGCTGCAAGAGCGTTTCAAATCCGAACATCCGCCGTATCCTTGACAATGTGCGGAAAGGCATGTACGCAAGCGGTTTTTCCTGCTCGGCCTGTCCGCACGCCTTATATAGATTATCATGCTTGTCCGGCTGCGAGGACGGTACATATCGCTATGATCTTGCCATCAGCTGCGGAGATGCCGGGCCGCGCTATCTGTTCAACCTTACCCTGCGACGAGAGATCCGCCAACCGGACATCGAAGTGGAGGTGATCTGAATGGCGATGGCAAAGAAAATGCTGCCGGAAGAGCATCCCTACTTCCACAGCACATGGAAGCTGCTGAAAAACTATCGGGATGTTTCCTGGCAGCTGGAGGTTTCCGGGCTTGACCTGCAGGCGGAGTTCCGGGCGGAATACGGCTCGGCAGCAGACAAGGCGTTGGATACCGTAGAAGCGGCAGGCGCTGACCTGCAAGGCACGCACATTGAAAGTTTTGCGCGGTCGTTAGACCGCAGTCGAAAGATGCTCCACCTGATCGACTCCGCCATTGAACTGGTACGGCGCAAGCATAAAAAGGGTGAGCTGTATTACTGGGTCCTGTACTATACCTTCCTCTCGCCGCAAAAGTACAACAACTCCGAGGAGATCCTGCAGGCGTTGGCAGCACATTTCCCGTCGATGGCGCTGCGCACCTATTATGTCAAGCGCGAGGAGGCCATTGAGGTCGTGAGCTCCGTGCTGTGGGGATACACTTCACAGGAATGCCGTTCGATCCTGGCCAGCTATGAGGAGAGCCTGGGCACACGTCTTTAGCATAAGCAATGCTCCGGTGCATCCAGCATGGCCAGAAGGTAGCCGAGCGCCTCTTCCAGCGTTTTGTGCCGAACGATCATATCCTCCGGCAGACAGCGCTTTGAAGGCATGGCAGCAGCTTGTTTGCCCTGCCGGGTGGCCCAGGCAAGCAGGTCCTTCCGCATAGCCTCGGCATACCCCGCCAAATCGTTCGACGCGCAGGCATCCAGGAAGATGACCGCGGTATAACCGTCAGGGTAGGCCGTGAT
>CANRLV010000072.1 GCA_947631565.1 uncultured Gemmiger sp.
GTTACGGTACAGCCGCGATATTCCTCTACGCAGCCCTGCATGATGGTCGCCAGGATCAGCTTGTTGGCCAGAAGGCGCTTCACCTGCTCATCATACCGGGCCTCGATCCCGACCTGCTCGATACCATGTGCCAGATATCCTTCCTGCTGCATCGGCAATGCGCCTCCTTCCCCATTTACAGTATACCGCAGAAGAACGATGATTGCAACTTTTTCTTGACCATGGTAAATAATAGACGGGCTTGATTCGGTCTAAGCCCATCCTCGTTATTACGGGAAGAACCATGATCATTTCAGGTGATAACTACCCGTGCATGATGCTTTGAATGGTCAGGGGTAAGATTAACCTTCTGGAAAGATTAAGGCCGCCCTGTCAAAATTACGCCAATCAAGGGTCTGCCCACAGCGGTCGCAGTAGCTCTGGTATTCCCGCTCCATCGTGCATCTGCACCGCGGGCAGACCGGGAACCCGGTCAAGCCGGAAGAAAAACGAAAACAGCGGACCTGCGTGACAGGCAAAGGCTGCCGGTAAGCTAGTTCCTGCCGCATGGTGGAGGCGATGAGCAGGTCGTTTGGAGTCAGGTCAAAACCGGTACAGAGTTTTTCAAGGGTAACAATGGTTGGTGCAGTCTTGCCTCTGGCAATGGAACCAAAATAGCGGGAACTGATGGAGCATTGTTCAGCACCTCGTTCGTAGCTGAGATGATAGAAGTCGCACAGTTGGAGAACATTGGCGGAAAGATTGTCTAAAAACATCTTAACAGCATCCTTTCTGTCGTAAGATGTTTTTAGCGTAATAGTAATAAGGTGCCTTCTCAAGGAACGATGCTTCCTGAAATTGCCATTTTCCTGCTCAAAGGGATATTGTTATAAGCAAACCGCCCGTTTTTCGCCGGGCGGTCTGCTGGCTGTATAAACCTGCTTCACGCCCCCATCGCCACAGGCGCAGCCAGTGCCGCAGCAGGCGCCATGTACGGGACGGTATTCTTCCTGGCTAGCTTCGCCACAAAGTCGCTCACCGTGGTATCCGCCTGCCCATCGAGGAACTGCTGGTAGTTGGCGTCCAGGACGAACCGCAGCTTGTACCCGCGCCCGATCTCAATGCGGCTGTACAGCTGCGAGATGATCAGACGCTTGCGGTCGGTGTCGGCAAGCTGGAACTCCATGCTCCACCCCTTGAAGCGGTCATAATACTTGGATGTATCCACAGCCAGCTGCCGTTGGTTCCGCAGCTGCATCTCCAAATCGGCAGCCTTGTTCTGCAAAGCCTTGCGCTCCTGTGCCTTGTCAGAGATGAGCTTGCTCAGCAATTCCTCGCTGAACCTGCTCTGCCCCAGCAGGCATTTGCCGACCTCCATCTCCAAGGCTTCCTGCTCTTTGGCCGCGCGGGCCGCTGCGGCTTTCGCATCCGCGACCTGCTTTTCCATCGCCTTCGCCTGCTGCTTGATGCGCTTCTCCAGCGCCTCGTCCTTGGGCACTTCCCGGATCATCTGCATCAATTCGGCGGTCACGGCCAGCACGGCTTCGTCCACACGGCTGGCGACATAGGCCTTCTGGCCCTCGCACTTGACCCGGTGGTTGGCGCCCTTATAGCAGATATACTCGGCATAGGGCCGGTGCGCCCCTTCTGCCGGAACGCTGGAGGTCATACGGCTGCTGCAGTCTGCACAATAGAGATTCCCCGCCAACAGGGCACCATTGCCCGTCTGGCGGGGAATGTTGCGCCATTCGGCATTCTTGCGCTTGCGCTGCTCGACGATAGCACCAGCCTGCTGAAAGGTATCCTCGTCAATGATCTGCAGCTCCGGCAGGAAAGGGGAGGTAATATCTTTCGTGACGATATAGCCGATGTACATCTTGTCCTGCAGGATGCTGGTGATATGCCGGCACTGGAACGGCTTGCCGTGCTTGGTGCGGTAGCCGCGGGCGTTGAGGTCGTTGGCCAGCGTAAAGGAGCCCTCACCGTGGTAGACGGTACGGTCAAAAATCTCTTTGACCACGGCTGCTTCTTCGGGGTCTACTTCCAGATCTTTGACCGGCTTACCTTTCTTGTTCAGCCGGCCTTTCTCCACGGCACGGTATCCGTAATGGGTCGGGCCGCCAGTGTAGACGCCCTCAGCGCGGAGCTGGTCCAGCCGCGTCTTGATGCGCACAGCCGTTTTCATGGATTCGCCCTCGCTCTGCCAGAAACGGATGTAGTTGACGAGCGAATCGGTGTGGCACTCAAACTTCTGCTCGCCTTCCTTGGCGCTGAAGATGCGGATGCCTTGCTTGGCAAACCATTCCACCACAAAGGGCGTCTCATCGTCGCGGCGGCCGAGGCGGTCGAACATGAAGACCAGCAGCACATCGAAACGCTTCTCCATGGCGTCCTCGCGCAGTTCTTGGATGGCGTCACGGTCATTGGCAGAGACCTTGAAGCCGGAAACGCCCTTTTCCTGTAACTCTTTGATGATGGTCCAGCCTTGTTCCTGGGCAAACCTGCGGCATGCGATGCGCTGCATGGGGATATCGTCGTGGTCCACCTGCCCTTTGGTGGAAACACGGTATAAACATTCTACTCTTGTCATGGGGTTTCACCTCACTTTCTCTACCACTAAGCATATCGTTAATCATGGGGGAATGGTATCACCAAACCCAACGAAGAAACCGCCGTCTCAGCTCCAATTTTTGACTCTCTGCCGATAGGCATCCTTGAGCGAGGCGGCGATGGCTTCGAGATTTTTCCCGTGTGACTTGTCCTGAAAACAAAGGGTAACAGGGCTGCCGGCAACGGTCGCTGTCAGTATGCGCTCATATTCCCCCTGGGGACCTTTATCTGTAAATGTGATCTTCTCAGACATTCTTCTCCTTTTCATAAAATAATAAAATAATCTTGTATTTGTAGATTTCGGGCACTCAAAGAACAGACTTCCATGGTCTGCCTTTGGATGCCCCGGCCGCATTCGGACACTACCATCCCCGGCCGGGTAGGGCGGCAATACACAGCGGTCTGCTGGTCAGGCAGACCTCATGGGACTTTCACCCCGGCCAGGATCTCTGGCCGCCGCCCTCCTTGCTTGTGCCTGGGACTGGACGGAAGTATCATTGTCGCCGTATCTGTCATCGCGCGCTGTCCTGTGCGCTGCCGTGCTGCCTGTGCGTTGACGGCAATGCGGGTATGTTACCCTGAATGACCTGAAATTGTCTGTGTTCTCCTACATAGAGGGTTACTACAATACGAAGCGTCCTCATGCTTCACTTGGCTATCTTACGCCTGATGAAGTAGAAGCTGCTTTCTGGGCGCAGAAATAATTCTTTGCATCCAGTAAAAAATTACACAAATTTGTGTCTACTTACTTGACTATGGTTCATCCCACCCCAACAGGGATTCTCCTGCCGGAGCTCCAGAATCAGTTTCTCTATTTCCGGATTTGTCTTGCCTGGCTGTCGGTTTGGCCGCCGGCTTTGGTCACAAAGCGGCTGGCCTGACCTTGAACGATTCAGCCACTTATAGCCTGTCTTCCGGCTGATACCGTATTCCCGGCACAGTGCGCTCACGCTCGCCTGGTGGTGCTCTGCGGCCTCTACAAACTTCTCTCGGTTCTCCATTACGGTCTCCTGCCTCCACGGCATCTGACTCACCCTTTCGTGTGTCGGATGCTTTCTATTTTAGCAGAAAACTGTTACCTATGTCCCTTCCCTATCTGTTACCTATCTTACTTCTCAATACAATATATCCGGCCCGTGAAACCTGCGATGCATCGCGAGGTATCCGGGCCGCATGGCCCCACAGGGGCGCCCTGCGATGCGGCCCCTACAGTATAACACAAAAGGTATGCGATTTTTCTGTGTTGCAGCGGGCCCTGTAAACCGAACCGTAAACAGCCTTATCAACATAAAAAGTACGCTCTGTATACAGGGCGTACTTTTTGCAAGAAAAATTATACAAACCGCATTTACCACATTGCGATGTTTGCCGGCATCTCGACCTCGCGGTAGTTGGGCCGGCTGGCCCAAAAATCGTCTCTCGTGATAAGCCCGCAGCGTACCTGCGTGTAGTACGCCTTGCTGCCGTGGGGGTCTGTTCCGGGGTCAAAGGGGCGCTGCTCCTCAAATTTGACGAACAGGTCATCGCCGCTGCGGCCCAGCAGCTCGATGGGGTAGCTGCCGTCCCCCAACGCCACATAGCGCAGCGTGAGCGGGGTCACGCTGCCGGTCGCGGGGTCCAGCGCGATGCGCTCCCACTCAAATACCGGGTCATCGAGCCCGGCTTCCACGGCGGGGTCGTTGAGGGACTCTTCCGCCATAAAGCGCGCCCGCAGCAGCACCTGCCCCGCCACCGTGCCCTCGACGGCGGGCACCATGCCTCCGGCCGCTTCCCACGCCGGCCCGGAAAGCGCGCGGTCCGGATAGGCATAGCGCGCCTCGCCGCCGGTGCCGTCCGGGCGGTCCCAGCGCAGCACGCCCTCGCCGTCCTCCACCGTGCTGCGCCAGAGCGTGCCGTCCCGCCAAAGTGCCTGCACCTCGTGTGCGTTCCACTGCAAAAACGACGTTTCTGCGCCGGTGTCGGCGTCAATGAAAAAGGCCTCGCGGGCAAATTCCTCGCCGGCAGCCTGCTGCCGCAGGGCGGCCAGTTCCTCCTCGCTGGCGCCGTTCGCGCTGGCCTCGGCCATGCGGTCATAGATGCTTTGATCGGTGCGCATGTAGACCAGCCGTCGCGTGTCGCAGCCCAAAAACAGCGGCGATTCCGCGACCGCATAGCTGTACAGCACCTGTACCTCGCCACCCGCGAGCGGCACGCGGCAGATGCTCATCGTCTCGCTGCCGGGGTCCAGCCGGTCGAACCAAACACCTTCGCCGTCCGCGGCCAACAGGTCGATGCTGCCGCCGGGAAACGCGGCCAGCGTGTGCGGGTCGCTGCCATCGGCATTGCAGCGGATGAGCGTGCAGGTGCTTGAACGGCTCGCCTCGTCCCAGACAAACTGCTGCTTGAGCACACCGCCCGCCGGCAGGCTGAACGCCGTGGCCGCGCCGTCGGGCAGCCAGGCCGTGCAGGCCTCGCTGTCATGCGCACAGCCGGGCTCGGCGCACAGCGGCACGCACTGTGCGCTCGCATAGTCCACCCAGTACAGGATGCTGCTCCCGTCACCCTCGTCGGTGGGCAGCAGGGCCGTGCGCCCCTGCGCGTTGCCGGCGTCCAGACCGGTGCCCAGGGGGTGCAGCTCCTCCGCGGCCGGGGCGGCGACCTGCATACCGGTATGCCCGGCGCAACCCGTCAGCAGGCGTGCGGCCAGAAAGACCGCAATAATGGCATAATACTTTTTCATGGGCACATCGCCTCCTTTGCCGTCCAGTGTAAAAGGCGAATGTTTCACCGATGTTTCAGTTTCGTCGGATTTGGCAGCTTTTGCAAAAAGATCACTCCTCGGCGCGCAGGGCGATGCTCATATAGCCGCGACCCACGCCGACCTCCAGCCGCACCTGCCCGGCGGCAGATGTGCATACGCTGCCTTTGTACGCATCGTCCATGCCGTTGCCGATCTCCCCGGCGGTCCAGTCGCCCAAGGCATCCAGCCCCAGCATCGCCAAACAGGCACTCGCGATCGCCTGCGGGTCCGGGGGTGCATCGGTGCTGTGCACGCGCATCGTGAACGCCACCGGCAGCCCGATCTCGACGTGCCACACGAGTTCGAGCAGATCGGGCACAGAGGCGTCTCCGCCGTCCCCGCCGTCAAAAATCAGGCTCAGCGCGGCAAAGCGTCCTTCGTCTGTGCTGCGCCAGGCCGCGGTGGGGGTATACAGCGTGGGGCCCAGCGCCTTCATGTCGTCTTCGTCCAAAATGCCGGCGGCGCACAGGGGCTCCAGCAGCGCGGCCGCCTCCTGCGCCACGGCGTCGGCATCGGCGCGCGCGGCGGCATAGACCGGCGTGCCGCTGCGGCCCTGCAAAGCGGCGCGGTGCAGGGCGTACAGCACCGGGCTTTGGCGCACGGCGTCCCGCCACAAAACGCTGCCCAGCGCGGGGCGGGGGCGGTCAGCCTGCAAAAGCGCCTGCTCCTGCCGGCGCGCCGTGAGCGCGGGCACGCCCAGCGCTGCGCCGGCCAGAGCCAGCGCCAGCAGCGCCGGCGCCAGGCTTTGCCCAAAAGTTGTTTTCTGTTTCATACCGGCACCCCTTCCTGCGGCAGGTCCAGCCACACTGTGGTGCCCTTGTCCGGCTCGCTCTCGATATGCAGCGCGCTCCCGTGCGCGGCGGCGATCTCGGCGCATAAGGTCAAGCCCAGGCCGTTGCCGCCCTGCCCGGCGGCGCGGGCGCGGCTCTTGTCCACACGGTAAAAGGCCTCCTGCACGTGGGGCAGGTCGGCGGGCGGGATGCCGTGGCCCTCATCCGTCACCGCCAGGCGCCAGCCGTTCCCGGACGGACAGGGCGTGCAGCTCAGGCGCACCGTGCCGTTGGCGGGGATCGCCGCGGCGGCGTTCAAAACAAGGTTGCGCAGCAGCGCCTCCAGCAGCGTGCGGCTGCCCCAAGCTTGGGCCCCGGCGGGGGCGTCCGCCTGCACCTGCACGTGCTGCAAGGCGGGCGGCAGGCAGCCGGCCGCGGCGGCAAACAGCGGCCCCACCGCCACCGGGCCCATCGCCGGCGCCTCGCCCTGGCGCAGGCCCAGCAGGGCCAGCAGCTCATGGCTCAGGGCCTCCAGCCGCGC
Organism: uncultured Gemmiger sp.; assembly: GCA_947631565.1. Classification (GTDB taxonomy): domain Bacteria; phylum Bacillota; class Clostridia; order Oscillospirales; family Ruminococcaceae; genus Gemmiger. The sequence continues at coordinate 6,680 of CANRLV010000072.1, forward strand.
GGCTTCATGGTAGATGTGCCCGGCCTCCAGCATGCGCACCTCGTGCGGCTGCTCGCCGCTGCGCAGAAGGTCGGCATGGCCCAAGATAGCGGTCATTGGGGTCTTCATCTCATGGGTGAAGGCGGCCACAAAGCGGGTCTGGCGGGCAGCCTCGGCCTCCAGCGCGGCGGCGTGGTCCTGCACGGCGGCGGCCATGGCGTTGAAGCTTTCGCCCAGGGCGGCCACCTCGTCGCGCCCGCGCACCGGCACCCGGCGGGCATAGTCGCCGCCGGCAATGCCGCGGCTTGCCTCCTCCAGCCGGCGCAAGGGGCCGGTCAGGCGTCGCGCCGCCAGCAGGGCCGCCAGCCCGGCCAGCGCCAGCGCCGCCGCCTGCACCGCCAGCTGCTGGTGCAGCTGGCGCTCATGCTCGGCAAAGGTTTCGCTCACGTCATAGCCGCTGACGAGCCACAGGTCCGGCAAGCTGCTCTGTAAGGGCGAGGCCAGCAGCAGATACCAGGTATCGCCGCAGCGGGTATAGTGCAGCCGGTCCGCCCCGGCGGCAACGGCGGCCTGCTGCTCGGCATAGGGCAGGGCGGCGGGGGCGTTGCTCCACACATTCATACCGCCGGCCGTGAGCAGGACCAGCAGGTCTTTCTGCTGCCCGGCTGCCCGCAGCTCCAGCGCATAGCGGCCGGTGGCGGCCGCGATCCCGGCGGGGTGCCGGCAGGCGGCGATGCCGTCCTCGAGCGCCAGCCGGCTGCGCAGATGGGCGGCGGTGCACTGCTGCTCGGCGGCGGAAAGCGCCGCGGCAAAATTGCGGTGCAGCGTCAGCGTCCCGCCCAAGGCCAGCACGGCGCAGAGCAGGCTGAGCACCGTCAGGGCAAATTTCCGGGCCAGGCTCATAGCGGCGCCTCCAGACGGTAGCCCACGCCGTGCACGGTCTGGATATGCTGCTCCCAGCCGAGCTTTTTGCGCAGGCGGTGGATGTTGATATCGAGCGCCCGCGGACCGGTCTCAGAATCCAGGCCCCACACGCGCTCGAGCATGGTATCGCGGTAGAGCGTGATGTTTTTGTTACGCACGAGCAACAGCAGCAGGTCATATTCGCGCGGGTGCAGGTCCACGGGCGCGCCGGCCCGCCACACCTGCCGTCGTTCGGGGTCGATCTCGACGTCCCACAGGCGTATGTGCGGCCCGCGCCGGCCGGTGTGGCGCAGCACGCCGTCCACGCGGGCCAGCAGCTCCTCGGGCGCAAAGGGCTTGAGGATGTAGTCATAGGCGCCCAGAGAAAGCCCGCGCACCCGGTCCGCCACCTCGACGCGGGCGGTCAGAAAGATGACCGGCGTGCCGGTGGGCAGGATGTAATTCATCAGCGCAAAGCCGTCCACGCCGGGCAGCATGACATCGAGCAGGATCAGGTCATACCGATCGGCCTCGATGCGGTCGGCGGCCTCTTCGCCGCTGTGCACCTGCTCGCAGGTGCAGTCCAGCCGGGCCAGCGTGATCTCGACGAGGTCGGCAATGGCCTGCTCATCCTCCACGATCAGAACGCTGGTCATGGGGCATCCCTCCAACATACGTTTTTTACAGTATAGCGCCGGGATGTTTCAGGATTGTTTCAGCAAAGAAGAGCGAGAGCTACTTTTTGGGCATATTGTAGGGGGTCCGTTGCAAAATAGAATAGAAAAAAGCCCGGTCAAGCGGCCGAAGAAGGTTGCCCGACCGGACTTTTCGCATTAAGATTAAATTGTGAAAAAGAATCTTAAGCAAGACCAGTGTAGCGTATATGATCGCAAAGGTCAACTGGTATTTACCCTGAATTGCGAAAAAGAGATACCCTACGAGGCACCCGTCCGGCTGGTAAGCGCGGTATTGGAGGAGTTGGATTACAAGCAATTGTACCGCGCCTATTCTCCGAAAGGGAGGAAATCAGCAGTCGCCCCGCAGGTGTTGTTTGCGGTATTGGTATACGGATATCTGTGCGGGATCTATTCCAGCCGAAAACTGGAGGAAGCGTGCCGGTACCGGATCGACTTCATGTGGCTGCTGGGGGACGAGGGAGTACCGGACCACAGCACATTGGCACGGTTTCGGACCGGGCGGAGCCGGGAGGCATTGGAGGATTTGTTTTACCAGCTGGTGCGCAGGCTGGAAGAGATGGGCGAGACAGACCACCAAGCGGTATTCATAGACGGGACGAAGATAGAGAGTCGCGCGGGACGGTATACGTATGTGTGGCTGTACCGGGAGAGCAGTGAAGAAAAGGACGGACAGTTTATTGACAGTGCACGGTATCGGTGTGAAAGCTGTATCGGTTGTCCGTGCCGGGAGCAGTGCTGCCGGGCAAAAGACAAAGAGCAGCCCAAAGAGCTGCATATACAGAAGACCTTTTGGGAAAAAAGAGGCGACGCTGAACAGCGTATTACTTCACCGCGGGGAATACTCCTGCGGGTATGTCGTTCTATCCAGGTAGAGGGAGCCTTTGGACTGCTGAAGAACGATTTCGGATTCCGCAGATTTCTGACCAACGGAAAGGCCAATATCCGGGCGGAGTTGTTCCTGTTGGCGATGGCATTTGATTTGAAAAAGATATGGATGAAGCGGGCGCAGGGACGTCTGCGAACGCGTGTGTCCGAGAAAATGACCGCGTAAGAAAATGATACGGTCAATACTTCCTGTTTGGCGCCGGAATCGCTTTCGGGGTCGGTGTTGTTGTACTTTCTTTACGGTGATTTTGAACGGATTTTCAACAATTCCCCCTTATATCCCTCCGCGGTTCTTACTTCTCAACAGATTTGGGCCTGCTGCAAAAATTTTCATTTTGCAACAGGCCCTTTTAGCTGCCCCGCTCGGACTTGAACCGAGGACACCCTGATTAACAGTCAGGTGCTCTGCCCGATGACATGAGGTTAA
>CANRLV010000073.1 GCA_947631565.1 uncultured Gemmiger sp.
TACCAGCATACCTCTTCCCCCTTTCCTTCATTATACCAGAAAAGGGCCGCCTAAGGCGACCCTTTTTCGACAGGCTGTACAGATTTTGAAATTACAAAATCTGTAATTGATAATTTTACATTCTATAATTGTTTTTCAAGTAGCTGGCAGCAGCACTCCCCCAACATTTCTTCTGCGTAGAGCAAGCTATGGTTTTCCGCCTCGTGGTTTTTGTTTGGCAGGATGTGCAGCAACTCGTCCACCGCGAACCGGCGGTCAGGCGGTTCCTGGGTGATGAGCCATGTTTTGGCACAGTAACGCTTCAGGTATGGAGGCAGCCCGCTGCCTGCGTGCTGTTCACTTAAAAGGCGGGCATGCTGGCTGATGATGATGCCAAGGGTCTCCGCTTTGTTTTCCGTCAGCGGCAGGTCGGTGTGGGTACCCGGCATAACGATAATGATTTTACCCCGGCGTGCCAGACGGATGCGCAGCTGCTCGGCCACAATGCCGGAGACACCGATGCCAAACACATACACCTGCGGGTAGGTAACGATCTCCTGTGCCAGCCGCAGCATTTGGGGCCGGTCCACGGTCAACAGAGTGCGCAGGGCATATTCGTGCATCTGCCGTGTCCACTGTTCGATGGAGGTCGTGAAATCGGCGTCACTTCCCAGCACTCGCAGGGGAACACGCATCGTCAAATATTCTGCATCCACATTCTGGCAATAGGTGTCGACGGCGTCCTTAAAATCGGGATAGCCATCGTATCCCAGCTCCCGGCAGAAACGGATGACCGAGGGCGTGGATGTATGGCACCGCTCTGCAATATCCGAGGCGCGCATGTTGGGAACATCGTTGAGCCATGTCAGCAGGAAGCTGGCAATCGTCTCGTTGATGCCAGTTTTGCTGCTACCCCGCAGGTAGGTGTTCAGTTCGTTGTAGATGTCATCCATAATCGTTACCGTTTTGTGCAAGACCGCTTTGACTTATTCGAACTATGAAAATATTATAACGGGGGCGATGTGTAAATGTCAATGAGGGGTTTATATTGATGCGATGTTGCAATACAATTGGCGGCCAATCAACCAAGAATCGTATCAACTGGCTTAGTTCAATATAATAAGTTTCAACGGATTTTTAAGGACCAGTTGGAACTTGGACAAAATCCGCAAACCAGACTCGGCGGGGATGGTTGCACTTTCTGTCTGATGCTTTCTGGCCGCTTCACGGCCAACAGAAATCATGCGCCGATTTCATCGGCCAGATTTTCGATATGCAGCTTGCCGTGTGCTGCCCGACGCTGAGCATGTTCCAACAAATCACGGGAATTGCCAAAGTGACAGACATAGGTATCGCTATACAGGTGTATGAAATAATATTGTCGATTACATTCTGGAAAACTTCATATTGATTGGTGCGGATGACCCGCTCGAAATACGGGATTTTTTTGATGGATTTCTTTCTATCGGGATATTACAATCCCTATATAGTATCATGGCGGCCACCTCCTGTCAGCCGCCGTATTTATTGGGGATAAGCCTTTGCCTCGATTTGGGGATAAAGAGAAACAGCGGCCTGATTTCTCAAAGCCGCCGAATGAGGGTATAACTATTTACTGCTGCACGACGGCTTTTTTCTTTTGCCGTCGTGCGGCAGTTTTCTCATATTTGGTTTTGAAAGGTTGATAATTTACGCAAAACCCTTTTTGAGATACTTACTGATTAAGGGCAGAATTAGCTTCCTCTTGTGTTATCTTTCCGTCCTCCACCGCATTGCTGATAGCTTCGTTCAATTCATTTTCTGCTTCATATTCCCGACAATGAGACCCTTGGCCGAAAGCGACTGACAAACAGGACGTATAGACGATAAAAACGGACGTTTGTGGCCGCAAAATTCAAGCCATTTAAGGCAAGCTTAAACCAATCCATGCAAAAGGGAAAACAAAGCATGTTTTGGCAGGATCTGATGGTGCCCAAAATGATTTCATCAGGACCACCGGCTGCGCTAGTGGTCCCGATTTTCGCATCCATCGGTATTTGTTGCACGCAAGGCCACTGTAAAGCAAGCGCCTGTCCGTTTTGGGCGGGCGCTTGCTGCGTGCATCCGAATCAGCCGGAGTCTCGATGTCTGGGTTTTGCCTATGCCTTTTCCTTTGCCGTTTCTTCCTTTCGCAGCCACAGCACAAAGCCGGGGAAATCTCCCTCGCAGGCCGGCAGTGGCAGGCCGGCCGTGCGCAGCGCTGTGCCGGCAAAGGTCTGACCATGGTCGGGGGCGGTGTAGTCGGCCTGTGTGTCGGCAAAGGGCAGCGGCAGGCTGCGGCCGTCGAGCACCTCGCCGGCGGCGAACACCATCGCCTCGCTGCCGTCGGGGGTCACAATGGCCCAAGCCGCGCCGCGCTTTTCGGTGTCTGGCGGGCAGAGCCAGTACAGATCGCCGCCGCGCAAAAGTTCGCCGTGGGCGCGGTAAAAAGCCGACCATACCGCCAGTTCGGACAGCGTCTTTTCATCAAAGGCCGTCAGGTCCAGCTCATAACCGAAGGTCCCGGTCAACGCCAGTGCCGCGCGGGCGGCGAGGCTCGTCTCGCGGCGGGTGATGTGGTTGGGCACGGCGGAAATGTGCGCGCCCATCACGCAGGGCGGGCACAAAAAGCTCGTGCCGTACTGGATCAGCATACGGTCGCGGGCGTCGGTGTTGTCACTCGTCCAAATTTGCGGGCTGTAAAAGAGCATACCGCAGTCAAAGCGGGCGCCGCCGCTGGCGCAGTTTTCGAGCAGCAGGTCAGGGTAGCGCGCCAGCAGCCGCTCCTGCAGCTCGTACACGCCGAGTACATAGCGGTGGTAGACCTCGCCCTGCCGCGCCGTGGGCAGCGCGGCGCTGTAGACGTTGGCCAGGCTGCGATTCATGTCCCACTTGAGATAGCGGATGGGTGCGGAATCGAGCACCGCCGTCAGCTGCTGCCAGATGTTTTCCCGCACATCGGCTCGGGAAAAATCGAGGGTATATTGGTGCCGGATCGCCAGTGTTTCCCGCCCCGGAATGTGCAGCGCCCAGTCGGGGTGAGCGCGGCAGAGGTCGCTGTCGGGGCTGACGGCCTCCGGCTCGACCCAAAGCCCCAGCGCCATGCCTAGGGCGTTGATTTTTTTGCATAGGCCGGGGATGCCGCCGGGCAGCTTGGCCGGGTCGGCCACCCAGTCGCCAAGGCTCGAGGTGGTATCGCTGCGGCCCTTGAACCAGCCGTCATCGACGACAAACAGGTCCGCACCGGCCTTTTTGCCGGCCGCGGCGAGCTCCAGCAGCTTTGCTTCATCAAAAGCAAAATAGCAGGCCTCCCAGCTGTTGAGCAGCACGGGGCGGGGCCTTGCCATATCGCGCCACGGCGCGCGCAGCAGGTGCCGCCGGATGGCATTGTGGAAGCACCGCCGCAGCCCGCCATAGCCGCCGGCGCTGTAAGCAAAGGCCGCTTCCGGCGCCGTGAAGCGCTCGCCGGGGGCAAGGGTCCAGTGGAAGTGGTACGGCTCAATGCCAAGCGCCAGCCGCACCCCGGCGGCATTCAGCTCCGCCTGCACACGGTAGTTGCCGCTGTAGACGAGCGCCGCGCCCCAGGCCTCGCCCGTCGCCTCACCGGCATCGGGCGCACAGAGGATGGCAAACGGCGTGTGGTAGTGCAGCGGGATGCCGCCCACGCTGCCCACGCTCTGCACGCCGGGGCGCAAGGGCGCGCGGTGGGGTGTGCGCTCGGCCGCCCACTCGCCGTCAAAGGTAATAAAATCGAGGTCTTTGCGGGCAAAATCGACGACCGCCGAGGGCACGCCGTGCAGCGTGAGCGGCTTGGTGCCGGTGTTTTCCAGCACGGCGGCGCGGGTGATGAGGTCGCAGTCCTCGAACACGCCGTAATAGAGATACACGGTCAGCCCGGCCGGGTCGGTGAGGGTGACTTTGAGCGTTTCTCCCCCGCCCCAGAAGGCCGGCAGGCCAAGCAGAGAATATTTGCCGGGCAGCACCTCGGCGGCGGCAAAGCGCAGGTCGGCGGCCTCGGTGCCGTCGGCGAACTGCGGCACAAAGAAGGGCGCGCGGTTGTCGCCAAGGCCGGAGGCCGGCCACTCCTGCGGGAGCTGGTCGGGCCAGCAGCCGGGGTCGGGGTGCAAATCGGCCGGCAGCGGCAATCCCCCTCGACACGGTAATCGCCGCCGCCGGCGGGCAGAAAGACGCTGTCGCCGGCGTCGAGCGGCGCCACCTGCCCGTGCTGGATGAGCGTGCCATGACCGTCCAGCACCAGCAGCGAGAGGAAGGATGTCCCGTCCACGGCGCCGGCAAAGGGCGCCGTGCGCACATCGGCGGTAAAATACGCACATTGGGCAAGGTGACTGCCGAAATCCGGCACCTGCACGGGCTCCAGATCGGCCACGGCGAGCGCCTGCTCAATGTGCAGGGCGCGCGGTCTGCCGTCGGGGCCGAGGCGGTCATAATCATACACGCGGTAGGTCAGGTCCGAGCTCTGCTGCACCTCGGCCACCACGATGCCGGCGCCGATGGCGTGCAGCGTGCCGGCCGGGATGAAGAACACATCCCCCGCCTGCACCGGCACGGCGTTCAGCACCTCGGTCACGGTGCCGGCCGCGATGTGCGCGGCGAGCCCGGCCCGCGTCAGCGGCCTTTTGACGCCATAATAAAGGCTCGCCTCCGGCGCGGCGTCGAGCACGAGCCACATCTCGGTCTTGCCGTACTGGCCCTCGTGTGCAAGGGCGTAGGCATCATTCGGGTGGACCTGGACTGACAAGGGCTGCCGCGCGTCGATGAGCTTGACGAGCGCCGGAAATTGTGAAAACTTCGCGCAGTGGATGCCGGCAGCCTCGGGGTGGGCGGTGAGCCATGCCGGCAGTGTCGTGCCGCCGGGCAGCCGGCTCGGCCCGGCCGGGTGGCAGGAGAGCACCCATGCCTCGGCCAGCGGTCGGCAGGTCGATCGGATGCCGAATTTTGTGCGCAGGGTATCGCCGCCCCAAAGGGCATCCTTGCAGGCGGGGGTGAGCTTGAAAAAATGCATGGCGGTCTAACCTCGATCCTTTTGTTCGAGCGCCGTCTCGATGCGCGCCATGGCGGGGCGCAGCAGGCGGCTGAAAACCACAACAGACGCCCCGCCGCCGACCAGCGCCCACACCGGCAAAAGGTAGGTGAAGGCGCTCGGCACGAGCAGGCGCAGCACCGGCATAAAGCACAAGAGACCGCACCAAGCTAGCGCCGGGCCGAGGTTCGTGATGCACAGGCGCAGCCCGTCGCGCAAGAGCGGCCGCAGCTTCGGGTAGGTAAAGCGCCCGAGCAGCGCATAGCAGCCGCCCAGGGCCAGCAGCCAGACGACACCCAGCGCCGCCGCCAGGGCGATGAGCACGCCGCCGACCGCGCCCGAGAGGATGAGCCCGGCCTGATAGTAGGCGGCGATGAGCCCGGCGGCCAAAGCCAGCACCAGCCAGAGGCGGGTGGCGGGCTTCCAGTCGCGCTTGAAGGCGGTCCAAAAATCGGCCCAGACACGGTAATCGGGCCGGGCGGCCATCTTGCCCGCCGCCGCAAAGGTCGCACAGGTGGCGGCCCCGGCCGTGACGACGGGCAGGCAGGCCACCGCCCAGAGGGCGTTGAGGATGAACACATCCCCCAGCACCGCCATCCAGCGGAAAAACGCCGAGTTTAGGAAGGCGCTTTTCTGTATGTTTTGCATCGGTTCCTTGTCAGCCATCGTACTTGCCTTGTTTACAGCCCCGCCTTTTGCAGCAGGGTGCGGTTTTTGTCGATGAGGGCGCAGCGCTGGGCCACGCAGTCGCGGCTGCGGCGGGCATCCGGCGGGGTGCCAAAGGCAAAGTCCAGCAGCTTGTCAACGGTGGTGGAGGCAACGTGCATGCGCGTATCGCTGGCAGCGTAGTAGACGTAGACCTCGCCGTTGTCGCGCGCAATGGCGCCGTTGGTGAACACGACGTTGGAAACGTCGCCCACGCGCTCCCAACCACGCGGGGCCATCAGCAGCTCGCCCGGCTCGGCAATGACCTTCCACGGCTCGGCCAAGTCTGTTACGAACAGATAGAGCACATACCGCAGGCCGGCCGCCGTATTGCGCACGCCGTGGGCAATGTGCAGCCAGCCGCGCGGCGTCCAGATGGGCGGCGCGCCCTCGCCGTTCTTGGCCTCGGTGACGGTGTGGTAGTGCCGGGCGCTGGTGACGATCTCCTCGTCAATGACCGGGTGCGTGATGTCGGCGCAGAGACCGAAACCGATGCCGCTGCCGGAGCCGGTGTCGATAAAGCCGTCCATGGGGCGGGTGTAGAAGGCATACTGCCCGTTCACAAAGCGCGGCAAAAGGTCGACGTTGCGCTGCTGCGGGCTGCGCTTGGTGACGAGGTTGGGCAGGCGCACCCAGGTCTTGAGGTCTTTGGTGCGCACGATGCCCGCCGCCGCCACCGCGGCGCTCAGGTCCGGGTCGTTGGGGTCCTTGCTCTCAGAGCAGAACACGCCGTAGATCCAGCCGTCCTCATGCTTTGTCAGGCGCATATCGTAGACGTTGGTCTCGCCGGGCTCGGTGTCGGGCAGCTCGACCGGCTTTTTCCAAAAGCGGAAACCGTCCACGGGGCTGTCGCTCTCGGCCACGGCGAAAAAGCTCTTGCGGTCGTTGCCCTCGACGCGGGCGACAAGATAGAACCTGCCGTCGAGCTCGATGGCCCCGGAATTGAACACGGCATTGACGCCCAAACGCTCCATGAAATACGGGTTGGCCGCCGGGTCAAGGTCATACCGCCACTCGATGGGCACATGCTCCCGCGTCAGCACCGGGTACTGCCAGCGGTCATAGAGACCGTTGTAGAAATCGGCCTTGACGTTTTTGCGCGCGAGCAGGGCCTCCTGCTTTTGTTTCTCGACGTAGTATTGCGGGTGCAGCTCAAACTTCGACATCGGGGTCCCTCCTCATCAGTTCAAGGCACAAACGGCCGTTGTGGTAGGGGCATTTCCACGGCTCGACGATGGGCTTTTGCGCGTCCGGCGTCAGATCGGGTCCGAGCCGCCAGAACCACTCGCTGCCGGGGCGCTTGTCCACGAGCTTTTCGCAGATGAAATGCCAGAGGTCCGCGGCGGCCTTTTGATAGCGGGCGTCGCCGGATTTGGCGTACTCGTTCACAAAGCCCAGCACGGCCTCGGCCTGCACCCACCAGATGCGGTGCTCATCGTTGACGCCGCGCTCGCACTCGTTGAGGATGCTGCTTTGGCGGAAAGCCCGCTCATAGACGGCGGCGGCCAGCTGGCTGTTGATGCTCTCGATTTTCTGCGTCAAAGCGGCGTCGCCCAAAAGGCGCGTGCCCCAGTCGATGAGCCAGCTCGATTCAATGTCATGCCCGTAGCTGGTCAGGTCGATGAGGGAGTGATAATCCGCGTCAAAAAACACGCGCTGGCGGCGGTTCTCCACGTCAAACACCTTGCCGGCATAGATGCCGAGGATGCGGCGCAGAGCTTTCTCAACGGCGTCGCAGGGGGCCGTTTGGTACAGCCCGGCATACCCCTCGAACACATGCAGCAGCGTGTTCATCGTGCGGGCGGCCATCACACCGTTTTCCGACAGCTTCTCGTTGCTGGCCGGCTGCCAATCGACGGTGAAGGCTTCGAGATAGCCCCCGGCGTCGGTGCAGTGCTGCTCGACCGTTTTGAACAGCTCCCCGGCCAGCGCCAACGCTTCCACGCTGCCGCGCAGGCGATGGTAGGCAGCCAGCGCATAGATGGCAAAGGCCTGGTTGTAGGTGTGCTTGGTGGTATCAAGGGGCTTGCCGTCATAGGTCACGCTCCAAAAGACGCCGCCGTTTTCCCTGTCAAGACAGTGCTCACACAAAAACCAATAAGCATGGTCGGCGGCGGCCGCCGCGTCGGCACGGTCGGTAGCGAGCGCCGCCTCGCTGAAAAACCAGAGGATACGGCTGTTGAGGATGCAGCCCTTCTCGGCGGTCCTGTCCACGGCCAAGTCATAGCCCATGTACCCGTAGAAGCCGCCGTACTCGTCATCGCGCAGGCGCAGCCAGAAAGGCAAAATCGTATCCTCCAGCATGGCCCGCGCGGCCCTGGCGATGCGCATCAGCGAACGCCCTCCTCCCGGTCGGCCTTGCCGGCTCCGTCGTGAGCTTTGATGTAGCCGACCGCCTCGTCCGCGGTGGTGAACGCCAGCCCGACGTAGCTGTCGGCGCAGCCGTAATAGATAGCGATGCGGCCGGTATCGGCGTCCTGCAAGGTGGCGCAGGGGAAGCAGACGTTGGGCACAAAGCCGCGTTCCTCGTACCACTGTTCCGGCGTGAGCAGAAACTCCTTGCAGCGCCAGAGCACCTTGCTCGGCTGTTCGCGGTCCAAAATGGCCCCGCCGATGGAGTAGACATAGCCGTTGCAGGTGCCGGTCACGCCGTGGTAGAACAACAGCCAGCCTTCGCTCGTTTCGATGGGCGCCGCGCCGCCGCCGACCTTGACGTTCTCCCACCAGTTGTCGGATTTGCCGATCACATGGCGGTGCCTGCCCCAAAAGGTCAGGTCGGGGCTCTGGCTCAAAAACACATCGCCGAACGGCGTGTGGCCGGAATCCGACGGGCGGGAAAGCATCAGGTACATGCCGCCCACCTTGCGCGGGAACAGGACCGCGTTGCGGTTGAAGGGGATGAACGGGTTTTCCAGCCGCGTAAAGGTCTTGAAGTCGCTCGTTTTGGCAAGGCCGATGGAGGCACCGTAGAAATCCTGGCACCACATGATATAGTAAGTGTCCCCGACCCTGACGAGGCGCGGGTCATAGGCGTAGCGCGGCATGAAGGGCTGGCCGGCGTCATCGACAAAGGCGATTTTTTCGGGGTCAAAGTCCCAATGGATGCCGTCGGCGCTGCGGCCGAGGTAGATATAGGGGATGCCGTCGCGCTGTTCGCCGCGGAACACGCCGATGAACGCGCCCTGATACGGCACGACGGCGCTGTTGAAGATGCGCGCCACGCCGGGCAGCGGGTCACGGCCGATGATGGGGTTTTCGGTATACCGCCACAGCGGTCCTGCGCAGTTGGCGGGTCTTTCCTGCCAGGGGATGTTCGGCAGGCTATCGCAGAGAAGTTTCACATTGCTCATGGCAAAGTCCGCTCCGTTTCAGGCAAAGTTTGGGTCTTGCCGATTTGGAGCCCCGCCCCGAAGCGGGCGGGGCTCCAAACGGTAAGAAGGAGAAATAGGAGAAAAGCACGAAGAAAAAGCTTTATTCTTTGACGGCGCCGGCGGCCATGCCGCTGTAAACTTCCTTTTGGAAGATCAGGAACAGCACCAAAATGGGGATGATGGTAATGAGCACCCCGGCGCAGATGTAGTTGTACTGGTTGCCGTAGGGGCCGGTGAAGGTGTAGAGCGCCGTCGAGATGGTCTTGAGCTCCGGCTTGGTCAGGTAGAGGTTGGACATGTAGTATTCGTTGTAGATGCTCACGCCCTTGAGCAGGCAGCTCGTGACGAT
>CANRLV010000074.1 GCA_947631565.1 uncultured Gemmiger sp.
CTCGGCGACCCCATCGACTACCGCAGCATGGTCATCAGCCTGCGCCCCGGCATGACGATGGAGCGCGACGAGCTCTGCCGGCGTCTGGTCAAGCTGCAATACGAGCGCAACGACATGAACTTTACCCGCAACAAGTTCCGCGTGCACGGCGACACGGTGGACGTACACCTCGCCTACAACGACGAATTTGCCATCCGGGTGGAGTTCTTTGGCGACGAGGTCGACCGCATTTCCGAGTTTGATCCCTTGACCGGCGAGCGTAAAAACGTCATCCGTCATGTGGCCATCTTCCCGGCCAGCCACTACATCGTCGGGCCGGAGAAGATGCAGGAGGGCCTGCAAAAGATCGAGACCGAGATGGAACAGCGGGTCCGGTTCTTCACCGCCGAGGGCAAGCTGCTGGAGGCCCAGCGCATCCAACAGCGCACCAGCTATGACATGGAGATGCTGCAGGAGGTCGGCACCTGCAAGGGCATCGAGAACTATTCCGCCGTGCTCTCGGGCCGCGCGCCGGGCTCCACGCCTACGACGCTGCTTGATTATTTCCCGGACGATTTTCTGCTGCTGGTCGACGAGAGCCACATCATGCTGCCGCAGGTGCGCGGGATGTTCGGCGGTGATTTCAGCCGCAAAAAGACGCTGGTTGACTACGGCTTCCGCCTGCCCTCGGCGTTCGACAACCGCCCCCTCCGCTTTGATGAATTTGAAGCGAAGATACGGCAGAAAATCTTTGTCAGCGCCACGCCGGGGCCGTATGAGCGCGAGCACTCGAGCCAGGTGGCCGAGCAGCTCATCCGCCCCACCGGCCTGCTCGACCCGGTCGTGGAAGTGCGCCCGGTCGAGGGTCAGATCGAGGACCTGCTCGGCGAGGTGCGCCTGCGCATCGAGCGCGGCGAGCGCACGCTCATCACCACGCTGACCGTCAAGATGGCCGAGGACCTGACCGACTACCTTGAGGAGCACGGTGTCAGGGCCAAGTATATGCACCATGAGATCGACACCTTTGAGCGCATGGAGATCATCAAGGACCTGCGCGTGGGCGCCATTGAGGTCATCGTCGGCATCAACCTGCTGCGCGAGGGCCTGGACCTGCCCGAGGTGTCGCTCATCGCCATCCTCGACGCCGACAAGGAGGGCTTCCTGCGCGGCGAGACCAGCCTCATCCAGACCATCGGCCGCGCCGCGCGCAACGCAAACGGCACCGTCATCATGTACGCCGACGAGGTCACGCCGAGCATGGAGCGCGCCATCACCGAGACCGCGCGCCGCCGCGAGATCCAGCAGGCCTACAATGCCGACCACGGCATCACGCCGACCACCATCGTCAAGGCCATTGCCGACGGGCTGGAGATCAGCATGAGCGAGGAGAACAAAAAACTCCGTGCGCACCGCATGGGCAAGGCCGAGCGCGAGCAGGTCATCGCCCGCATGACCAAGGAGATGAAAGAGGCTGCGCGTCTTTTGCAGTTCGAGCACGCCGCCCAGCTGCGCGACGAGATCGCACGGCTCCAGCGCGGCGAGGATCCGACCAGCCAGGACGCCGGCGAGCGCCGCGCGGCCGAGCGCAAACGCACCGGAAAGCCGGGCGCCCGCGGGCACCGACGGCATTAGAGGAGCTGAACAAACATCCCATCAAAAAGATATAAGTAAATCCCTCCATTCCAGGAAGCGGATGACAGAAAAGGAAACTGCAATGGACGATCCCGTAAACATCGCTCTGCTTCAAATCATGCCTGCGGGGAGCACTTGGCAGAACATGGAAAAAGGCGTCCGCTGCTGCCAACAGGCCAAAGCGCGGGGCGCAGACATCGCCCTGTTCCCGGAAATGTGGAGCAGCGGGTATACCATCCCGCATGACGCAAAGAAGTTGGATGGATTGGTCGTTCCTGCGGACGGAGAATTCGTCACGCGCTTTGCGGCGCTCAGCGCAGAGCTCGAAATGGCCATCGGCATCACCTTTTTGGAGAAAAGCAGCCGCGGGCCGAAAAACAGCATTTGCCTGTTTGACCGTTACGGGCGGTTGGTTTACAAGTATTCCAAGGTCCACATCTGCGACTTTGGCGAGCCGGATGACGAGAGTGTGCTGTGCGCGGGGAATGAATTTCCCGTTGCCGTGCTAAACACCGCCAAGGGCGATGTCAAGGTAGGCTCGATGATCTGCTATGACCGCGAGTTCCCGGAGAGCGCCCGTATCCTTATGCACAAGGGCGCGGAGCTTTTGCTGGTGCCCAATGCCTGCCCGATGGAGATCAACCGCCTGTCTCAGCTGCGCGGCCGTGCATATGAGGATATGCTTGCCATCGCCACCTGCAACTATCCCGCGCCCCACCCGGACTGCAACGGCCATTCCACGCTGTTTGACGGTGTGGCCTACCTGCCGGAGCTGAGCGGCTCGCGGGACACCTGCGTACTGGAGGCCGACGGATCCGAAGGGATCTTTCTTGCCCGGCTGGATGTCGCCATGCTCAGAGCGTACCGAAAACGGGAAGCGCAGAACCTGCGAAACAGGCGGCCCGAACTCTATGGCATCCTTGCCGAGCGATAGCCTGACAGGAGAGGAACCGCCAGCACCAAAACCGAAAAAGAAGAAACAGGCAACTTCCCGTTCATTGAACCAGGCAAATACCGCCAACGGGCAGGCCCCAAGCGAGGGAGGAACCATTTTGAGCCCCAGAGACAGTAAAATCACCATCGACCCCAACAACCGCATCGTCATCCGCGGCGCGCGGGAGCATAACCTGAAAAACATCGACCTCGAGCTGCCGCGCAACAAGCTCATCGTGATGACGGGGCTGTCCGGCTCCGGCAAATCAAGCCTTGCCTTTGACACCATCTACGCCGACGGCCAGCGCCGCTACATCGAGAGCTTGTCGAGCTATGCGCGTATGTTTTTGGGCCAGATGGAAAAGCCGGACGTCGACGAGATCACCGGCCTGTCGCCGGCCATCTCCATCGACCAGAAGACCACCAGCCACAACCCGCGCTCGACCGTGGGAACCGTGACCGAGATCTACGACTACCTGCGCCTGATGTACGCGCGCATCGGCACGCCGCACTGCCCGGTCTGCGGGCGGCCCATCACCCAGCAGTCCATCGACGAGATGGTGGATGAGGTGCTCAAATTACCCGAACGCACGCGCTTTCAGGTGCTGGCGCCCATCGTGCGCGGTCGCAAGGGCACCCAAGCCAAGGAGCTGGATTCCGCCCGCCGCGGCGGCTACGCCCGCGTGCGCGTGGACGGTAATATGTACGACCTGTCCGAGACCATCACGCTGGAAAAGAACATCAAGCATACGGTCGAGGTCGTCGTTGACCGCCTGGTCATCAACGACCAGGTACGCGGCCGCCTGGCCGATTCCATCGAGACGGCGCTTTCGCTAACCGGCGGCATCGTCACCGTCGACGTCATCGGCGGTGAGGAGATGATGTTCAGCCAGAGCTATGCCTGCCCGGAGCATGGCGTCTCGGTCGAGGAGCTGACCCCGCGTATGTTCAGCTTCAACAACCCTTTCGGCGCCTGCGAAACCTGCACCGGCCTCGGCACCTTTATGAAGGTGGACCCGGCCCGCATCATCCCCGATAAGCGCAAGTCCATCCGCGAGAGCGCCATCAAGGCCAGCGGCTGGTATTATGCCGAGGGCTCCATCGCCGAGATGACCTACAAGGCCCTTGGCAAGCGATTTGGCTTTACATTGGACACGCCGGTCAAGGACATGAGCGAGGAGGCCGTCAACGCCATCCTGTACGGCACCGGCAATGAGCGCATCGAGATGCAGCGCGAGAGTATGTTCGGCTCCGGCACCTACTACAATACTTTCGAGGGCATCATCCCCAACCTCGAACGCCGCTTCCGCGAGACCAACAGCGAATGGATGAAGGAGGAGATCGCCCTCACCATGTCGAGCGAGGAGTGCCCCACCTGCCACGGCCGGCGGCTCAAGCCTACCAGCCTGGCCGTGACCGTGGGCGGGGTGAACATCGCCGATTTCTGCGAGATGAGCGTCAACGACGAGCTCGAATTCATCAAGACCGCCAAGGTCACCGAGCGCGAGCAACTCATCGGCGCCGCTATTTTTAAGGAGGTCAAGGAGCGCCTCGGCTTTTTGCAGAGCGTGGGGCTTGGCTACCTGACGCTTTCGCGCGGGGCAGCGTCGCTTTCGGGCGGCGAGAGCCAGCGCATCCGCCTGGCCACCCAGATCGGCAGTGCACTGACCGGCGTTTTGTATGTGCTGGACGAGCCCAGCATCGGCCTGCACCAGCGCGACAATGACAAGCTCATCGCTACCATGAAGCGCCTGCGCGACCTCGGCAACACGCTGATCGTCGTGGAGCATGACGAGGACACGATGCGCAAGGCCGACTATATCGTCGACGTCGGCCCCGGCGCCGGCGTGCACGGCGGCGAGATCGTTGCTGCCGGCAGCGTTGCAGACATCTGCAAAGCCAAGCGCAGCATCACCGGCGACTATCTGGCCGGGCGCAAATTCGTCGAGGTGCCGGCCAAACGCCGCCCCGGCAACGGCAAGAGCCTGCGGGTGATTGGCGCGCGCGAAAACAACCTTCAAAACATCGACGTCGAGTTCCCGCTGGGCAAATTCATCTGTGTGACCGGGGTCTCGGGGTCGGGCAAATCGTCGCTGGTCAACGAGATCTTGTACAAGACGCTGGCCGCCGCCTTCCACGGCGCGCGCAGCCGTCCCGGCGCCTGCAAAGAGGTGCGCGGCATGGAATGGCTCGACAAGGTCATCGGCATCGACCAGTCGCCCATCGGGCGCACGCCGCGCTCCAACCCCGCCACCTACACCGGCGTCTTCAGCGATATCCGCGCCCTCTACGCCCAGACCGAGGACGCCAAGCAGCGCGGCTACGGGCCGGGGCGATTCAGCTTCAACGTCAAGGGCGGCCGCTGCGAGGCCTGCGAGGGCGCCGGTATCCTGCAAATTGAAATGCACTTCCTGCCCGATATCTTTGTGCCCTGCGACGTGTGCAAGGGCCGCCGCTACAACCGCGAAACGCTGGAGGTCAAGTACAAGGGCAAGACCATCTCTGACGTGCTGGATATGACGGTGGAGGAGGCCTGCGTCTTCTTTGCCAACCAGCCCCGCATCGCCCGCAAGCTGCAGACCTTGCAGGACGTCGGCCTTGGCTATATCCAGCTCGGGCAGGCGGCGACCACGCTCTCCGGCGGCGAGGCGCAGCGCGTCAAGCTGGCCAACGAGCTGGCCCGGCGCGAGACCGGCCAGACCGTGTATATTTTGGACGAGCCCACCACCGGCCTGCATATAGCCGACGTGCACCGCCTGGTCAAGGTGCTGGACAAGCTCGTGGACGGCGGCAACACCGTCATCGTCATCGAGCACAACCTCGACGTCATCAAGCGCGCCGATCATATCATCGACCTCGGCCCCGAAGGCGGCAGCGGCGGCGGGCTGGTGGTCGCCACCGGCACGCCGGAGGAGGTGGCCGAGAACCCGGCCTCCTTCACCGGGCAATACCTCAAACCGGCGCTGGAACGCGGCCGCGCCTTGCGGGAGCAGGAGGGGGCATAAACTGTGCAGCACCGCAAAACACTGTGGGGCATTATGCTGGCCGCCGCGCTGGTGGCAGCGTCGCTCTTCCTGCTGCCGATCGAGCCGGACCGGACTGCGGCGCCGGCGCCGGAACCGCGGCCGGTGTCCGCCGCGCAGGCACAGAGCGACAAGCCGGCCCAACAGACCGATACCGTACCGGAGCAGGATGCCCTGCCGGAGGACGGCAGCTACACCGAGCGCGACGATGTGGCGCTCTATCTTCTCACCTACGGGCATCTGCCCGGCAACTTCATCACCAAGGCGGAGGCCCGCGCGCTCGGTTGGCCGGGCGGCGGGCTGGAGGAATATGCCCCCGGCAAGTGCATCGGCGGCGACGAGTTCGGCAACTATGAGGGCATCCTGCCCGACGTGCCGGGCCGCACCTACTATGAATGTGACATTGATACCCTCGGCGCCGACAGCCGCGGCACCAAACGCCTTGTCTACTCGGATGACGGCAGCATCTATTACACGGCGGACCACTACGAGACCTTCACGTTGCTCTGCGGGGAGGATGCATCATGAGAGTCTGGACCATCGACGCCGCGCTCCTGCCCGACCGCGCAGCACTGCACGCCTGGGCGGCGGCCGCGCTGCCGCTGCCGTCATACTATGGCAGCAATCTCGACGCCCTGTATGACGTGCTCAGCACGCTGGGCACCGATACGCAGATCCTTGTCGAGCAAGCCGATGCCCTGCCGGCCCGCTTTGGCGGCTGGGGGCAGGCCGTGCTGCGCCTGCTGGCACGGGCGGGGGAGGAGAACCCGCACCTGACCGTGACGATTTGCGGGCGATAAAAACTGCCCGGCTGTACGCCGGGCAGGGAAGCAATGAAAATCTGTCAATCCATCCGTTTCTGGCCCCAGAAGAACAGGGCCACGGTGCCGGGGCCGGTGTGGGCGCCAATGGTGGTGCCGATGCTGTAGATCTGCACCGGTCCGTCCAGATGGGGAAAAGTCTTCTCGACCAGGTCGGCCACGGCGCGGGCGTCCTCGGCACAGGCGGAGTTGGAGATAAAGCATTTGCCGCTGTAGTCGGTGCCGTTGGCGGCCAGCTGCACCATCTTGTCGACGGTGGCGCGGATGACCGCCTGCTTGCCGCGCAGCTTGTGGCGGGGGATGAGCTTGCCCTCAAAGCTGACGTTGAGCAGCGGGCAGATCTTGAGCGCCGTGCCGAACCAGCCGGACGCCTTGGAGATACGCCCGCCCTTGACGTAGAAGGTCAGGTCGGTCGAGAAGAACCAATGCTGGGCCTCCAGCTTATGGGCCTCGGCCCAGTCGCGCAGCTCCTCCAGCGAGAGGCCCTCGTCGCGCTTGTCGGCCAGCTTGTCCATCAGCAGGCCGTACCCGGACGAGGCTGCCAGCGAGTCGACGATGTACAGCTTGCGGTCGGGGTATTTCTCACGCAGCTCCTCGGCCGCCATGCGGGCCGAGTTGACGGTGCCGGAAATACCAGAGGAAAGCGTCAGGTGCAGCACATCGTGCCCGTCCTTCAAAAAAGGCTCAAAGTAGGCCACATACTCGCTCACATTGACCTGGCTGGTCTTGGTCGTGGAGCCGGCGGCCATGCGGCGGTAAAATTCCGCAAAGGAGATGGACTGGCCCAGATCGTCCGGGTAGGAAACGCCGTCCAGCTCAAAATGGAAGCAGATGTACCGGATATCACGCCGGGCAAAATGCTCGGCGCTCAGGTCCGCGGTGGAGCAGCAGCTCAAGATATAATCAGCCATGTGCAGGTCCTCCTTCGCCGGTGTCGGCGGTATTTTGTTCCGGGGCGGCGGGCTGTTCCCGCTTCTCATACATGACCAGACGGCTGTTCTTATCAAAATACGGCAGCTCGCCGGCCATTTTTAAGGAATACGCATCCTTGGGCGTGACGATGATGTGGTCCAGCACCGTAATGCCGACCGGCCCCAGCAGGCCCACGATCTCGATGGTGGAATTGTGGTCCTCCTGGGAGGGGTTTGCCAGCCCGGCCGGGTGATTGTGGGCCAGCAGCACCTGTGTGCAGCGGGTGTTGATGGTCTGCCGCACCAGCGCGTTCACGTCGAACTGGACCTTGTTGGGCAGGCCGCGGTTCACCAGCACGTCCCGCAGCGGGCAGCAGGCCTCGTCCAGCGCGATGACGTAGAAGTGCTCCTCCTGCAAGCCGGCAAACAGCGGGCGCAGATATTCCAGCGCCGCCTCAAAGTGGTCCAGCGGCTTGTGCGGGTCCCGCTTGCGCCGGGCGTAGTACCGCGACAGCGGCAGGATGGCGTGGATGAGCTCGGCGCTTTTGGGGCCAACACCCTTGACGGCGAGCAGGTCCTCCTCGGTGGCCTCCAGCACGTTGCACAGGCTGCCGCCGAAATGGTGCAGCAGCTCATGCGCGATCTCGTTGGTGTTGACGCGGGGCAGGGCGAAGTACAAAAGGTATTCGAGGACCTCGTGCTCCTGCAAAGTATCCAGACCGTTCTCCCGGATGCGTTCGCGCATACGCATCCGGTGGTGCGCATGATAGTGGGGTGTGTTGGCGGTGGGCATCGTTTTGCACATCCTTTGCGGTTGCGTATAACCATTCTTATTATACACACTCCTCGTAAAAATGCAAAGCCTATTTGCCGAAAGGGAAGCAGATGAAACAGTTTATCGCTGGTCCCAATGAAGAGGGCGTACGCCTGTCCCGCTTTGTTGAGCGCGTGACCCAAGGCTTGCCGCAGAGCCTGCTGTACAAGGCTTTCCGCAACAAGCGCGTCAAGGTCAACGGCAAGCGTGCCGAGCCGGCTGCCCGCCTGCAGGCGGGGGACGTGATCGAGCTGTATATCAACGACGAATTTTTCCCCGCTGCGCCGGCCGCGGCCGCACCGCCGCGCCGCCAGCCGCCGGTGACCGTGCTGTTTGAGGATGCGAACATCGCCGTGCTGTACAAGCCTGCGCACCTGCTCTGCCACAGTGACCGCACCGGTGACGCCAATCTCATCGACGCTTATATCGCCCAACTGACGGCGGCGGGGGCATATGACCCCAAGGCCGAGCACGCCTTCGCCCCGGCGCTGTGCAACCGTCTCGACCGCGGCACCGAGGGCCTTGTCATCGCCGCCCGCACCCACGCCGCACTGCGCGACATGAACGCGCTCATCAAGGCCGACCTTGTCAAAAAGGAGTATCTGACCATCACCGTCGGCGCCCCGCCCGAGGGCCGGCACACGGCCTGGCTGCGGCACATCGAAAAGGGCAACAGGGCCCAGGTGCGTGCCCGGGCAGCCGAAGGATATAAGCAGATCATCACCGAGATCACGGTCAGCCGGCAGGCGGGGCCGTATGCTCTTTGCCGCATCGGCCTTGTCACCGGGCGCACACACCAGATCCGCGCGCACCTGGCTTACCTTGGCCACCCGGTGCTGGGGGACGGCAAGTATGGTGACCGAAAAGCGAACGCGCGCGCCGGGCTTCCTACCCAGGCGCTGTGCGCGTTCCGCCTGATCTTTGGCCGCATCCCGGCTGAAAATACCCTGCACTATCTCTCCGGCCAGGTCATCAAGCTGCCGGACCCGGCCATCGTCCGGCAGTTCGAGGCCCTGACAAAGCAATAAAGAAAAAATTGCCCGCCGCAGTGATATGCTCCCTCTATGGAAGACAGTGAAAAAGACACTGTGTCCAAGGAGGGAGTATTATTTATTATGCAAAAAAAGATCAACAGCGAGGAGAAGTATACAGTTGTAAGACAGATCCT
>CANRLV010000075.1 GCA_947631565.1 uncultured Gemmiger sp.
GGCGGCAACCGCATCGGCGGCAACGCGGTGTGCGACTTTGTGGTCTTTGGCCGCATCGCCGGCAACGGCGCCTCCGCCTTCGCGGGGTATACGCCCGCGGCGTAACATCTACTGTACAAGCAAAATGCGGCCCCGACAGGGGCCGCATTTTGCTTGTATTCTCTGGGTCGCCTCGCGGCGGTCCAAGGTTGCAGGCGGGGCGGTTTTAAATATACTGCTGCTTTTCCACGTCCAGCACACCGCGGGTGGTCAGGCGCAGCGTGGGGATGACCGGCAGCGACATGAAGCTCAGCGTCATGAACGGGTCGATGTCATGCCCGACGCCCAGGCTGTAGGCGGCGGCCTTGGCGCTTTCCAGCGCGGTGTTGACCCTTTCCAGCGTGTCGTCGCTCATCAGGCCGGCGATGGCCAGCACGACCTCGCCCTTGACGGCGCCGTTCTCCACCACCGCGATGCCGCCCTTGTTTTGCACCACACGGTCGGCGGCGGCGGCCATGTCGGCCTCGTTGGCGCCGACGACGATGATGTTGTGCGAATCGTGCGAGACGCTGGTGGCCACGGCGCCGGTCTTGAGCCCGTAGCCTTGCAGGTAGCCGATGCCGATGTGCCCGGTGTTTTTGTGCCGCTCGATGACGGCGATCTTCAGGATGTCCTTGGCCGTGTCGACGCCGGCGGCATAGCCGCAGTCGGTGGTGATGATCTCGCCCGGCACGATGCCGATGACCCCGCGCGGGCGGATCTCGGCGAAATCCTCCGCGGAAAGCGCGCCGACGCGGAAGGTGTCGTGCGCCAATCGGACGAGATAGGGGTCGACGGCCGGCGGCGGGAAGTCCCGCACGGTCTTGCCGTCAAAGTAGAGCTCGCCCTTTTTGTACACCTGCAAGATGTTGAAATGCTCGAAATCGTCGATGACGACGAAGTCGGCCAGATACCCCAGCGCGATGGCGCCGCGGTTGTTGAGCAGGAAATACCGCGCCGCGTGGTGGCAGGCCACCCGCACGGCCAGGATGGGGTCGACGCCGCGGCGGATGGCCGCGCGCACGATGGCGTCGATGTGGCCGTTCTCCAGCAGGTCGTTGGGGTGCTTGTCGTCACAGCAGAACATGCAGCGCTCGGCGTACTGCGGGGTCAGCAACGGCAGCAGCGCCTCGAGGTTGTGGGCGGCCGTGCCGTCGCGGATCATGATGAACTGCCCGCGCTCGAGCTTTTCCAGCGCCTCCTCCAGCGTCGAGCATTCGTGGTCGGAGTAGACGCCCGCCGCCATGTAGGCGTTGAGCGCCTGCCCGCCAAGGCCCGGCGCGTGGCCGTCGATCTTTTTATGGTGGGCCTGCGCGGCCACGATCTTCTCGATGACCTGCGCGTCGCCGGCCACCACGCCGGGATAGTTCATCATCTCGGCCAGGCCCTGCACACGCGGGTGGTCGTAGAAGGAATCGATGCTGCGGAAATCCAGCACCGCGCCGCTTTCGTCCAGCGGGGTCGAGGGCACACAGCTGGGCAGCATGAAGCGCACGTCCACCGGCAGGCCCTCGGTGGCCTGCAGCATATACTCGATGCCGTCGGTGCCCATGACGTTGGCGATCTCGTGCGGGTCGGTGATGACGGTGGTGGTGCCGTGCGGCAGCACGGCGCGCGCGAACTCTCTGGGGGCGACCATCGCGCTCTCCAGGTGGATGTGCGCGTCGATAAAGCCGGGCAGCACCAGCTTGCCGGTCATGTCCGCCTCGGTGCGGCCGTGATAGCTGCCGATGCCGACGATGAGCCCCTCGGCCACGGCGATGTCGCCCGTGCACAGCCGGCTGGAGAAGACGTTGACGTAGGTGGCGTTCTTGAGCACCAGGTCGGCGGGCTGGCGGCCGGCCGCGACCTCGATGATGCGCAGCTTTTTGTTCAGCTTGCGGTTGATGCGCCCGGTGTAGCTTTCGGCCTTCATGGCGGACACCCCTTTCCTGATAAGCGATATTTTTGACAGCATATCACAACTTTGTGTGCTTGTCCAGAGCCAAAACCACCAAATCTTGGCGCGATTTTCCGGCACGGAAAGCGGGCCCGCCGAAAGGCGGGCCCGCACAGAGTTAGGGTACAAAAGCAGGTCAGGCGTTGTGGGCGCGGCGGGCGGCCAGGTCCGCCTGCATCTGGTCGAGGGTCTTTTTGTCGAGGTTGTAGATGAGACCGGCGGCGATCAGCTGCAGCACGGCGCTGACCAGGTACATCCCGCCCACCAGCTTGAGCATACGGTAGGCAACGGCGGGGTCCTGCGCGGGGCCAAGCGTAGCCACATAGCCCAGCGCGGTGGCGGCGACGAGGCCGATGGAGGGGCCGACGCCCTGCGCCAGCTTGCGGAAGAAGCTGTGCAGCGCGTAGGTGGTGCCCTCGTTGCGCACGCCGAACTTCCACTCCTCGTAGTCGATGGCGTCGGCCATCATCGAGTAGAGCACGCAGGTGCCGAAGCCGCCGCCGATGGCCGCCACGACCTGGCAGGCCGCGAACATCGCCAGGCCCTTGCCGTCCGGCGTGATGGGCAGCACGAGCAGCAGGATGTACGCCAGGCACGAGACACAGGCGCCGATGGTGACGCCCTCCTTCTTGCCGATCTTCTTGACCAGCGGGTTGATGAAGGGCACGAACAGGAACATACCCAGCTGCGCCAGCATACTGAAGATGCCCGAGAACCGCGCGGCGTTGAAGTACGCCTGGAACATGACGGCGGTGGCGGTGCCGGCGCCGTACATACCGATGAACATACCGACCGGGATCAGCGTGGCGCCGACGGCGGCGCGGTTGCGTACAAAGTTCTTCATCGCCAGCAGGACGTTGAACTTGGGCGCGTCCTCGCTGAGGGTGAGCTCGGTGTCGACGCGGATAACGGTGTTGCGGATCATGAACTGGAAGCAGATAAAGCCGACGATGCCCATGATGAGCGCGATCATCCAGATACGCCCGCCGAGCAGGACGCTGTTTTCATCGTAGATGATCATCGGGATCAGGATGCCGGTGGCGATGCCGGCGACCATCGAACCCATGCTGCGGAAGGTCGACAGCTGCGCGCGCTCCGCCGGGTCGGTGGTGATGAGCGACAGCATCGAGCCGTAGGGCACGTTGGCGATGGTGTAGAACGCGTCCCAGATGACGTAGCCGGCGATGTAGACAAGGTTTTTGGCCATCGACGGCAGGCCCGGCAGCGGGATGAAGCACAGCGCGCCGGCCACGGTCAGGCCGATGGAGCCGAACCAGATGTAGGCCAGAAACTTGTTGCGGGAATACTTGCGGCGGTCGGCGTCCACCATCGCGCCCAGCAGCGGGTCGTTGATGGCGTCCCATACCTGGGTGACCAGCGTCAGGCCGGCCATGACGATGGTGTCGATGCCCATGAACTGCGTCCAGAAGAGCGTCATCGTGCCCTTGAGGGCAAAGCTCATGTTGCAGCCAAAGTCACCGGCGCCGTAGGCAAGCTTGTCCAGCAGGCCAAACTTGCGGGTCTCGGTCTTCGTTGCCATAGGTTCCTCCTTGCGTGGATGGGCGCGCGCCCTTCCTTTCCAACCCGTGTAAATATTCAACGTTGCTAAATATTTTTCATCGCCTTTGTCGGTTTTGACAAGCCGGAGGTCCGTTTCCTTACTTGACGCAGGCACGCAAAACCCATATAATGGAGAAAAGCAAAAACAGGGAGGGAGATCGTATGCAGTCCATGCTCGTTCCGGTGCTGCTGTTCGCGGTCGGACTTTTGCTGCTCATCAAGGGCGGCGACTGGTTCGTCGACGGCGCCACCGGCATCGCCCGCAAGTTCCACCTGCCGGAGCTGCTCATCGGCGCCACCGTCGTCTCCATCGGCACCACGCTGCCCGAGGTCATGGTCTCGGTGCAGTCGGCTTTGGGCGGCCACGGCGAGATCGCCTACGGCAACGCCATCGGCTCGGTCATCTGCAACGCTTCGCTCATCGCGGCCATCACGCTGGCCGTGCGCCCGGGCCGTGTCGACCCCAAGACCCTGCGCGTGCCGGTGCTGTTTTTCTTCGGCACGGCGATATTCTACGCCGGCGTCGCCTATCTTTCGGGCTACTTCTCGCGCTGGGTGGGCTTTGTGCTGCTGGCCATCTTTGTCGCCTATATGGTCGCCAATGTGCTCCAGATGAAAAATTCCCCCGCCGAGGCGGAGGATGTTGAGGAAACCGAAGAAAGCTCCTTCGGCAAGGATATTTTGCTGCTCGTCGTCGGCGCGGTGCTCATCGCCGTCGGCGCGCGGCTGCTCGTCGACAACGGCACCCTCATCGCGGCCGCCCTCGGCGTGCCGGAATCGGTCATCGCACTGACCTTTGTGGCGCTGGGCACCAGCCTGCCGGAGCTCGTCACCGCCATCACCTCGCTGGCCAAGGGGCACGGCTCGCTCAGTTTGGGCAACGTCATCGGCGCCAACGTGTTCAACCTCGTGCTGGTCTCGGGCGCGTCGGTGTCGCTGGCGCCCTTCGCGGTGCCCACCAGCGCCACCATCGCCGGCATGAATTCGTCGCTCGTTTTGGAGATACCGGTCATGTTCGCGGTCATGCTGCTGCTCACGGTGCCGCCGCTCGTGGGCAAGGGCAAGCTCAGCCGTTGGCAGGGCATCACGCTCTTATGCATCTACGCCGCCTTCTGCGGCATCCAGTTCACGCTGTAAAACACGCCGCCGATGCGGGCGGTACGAAAGAGAGCGTTGGCGCCAAAGGCGCCAACGCTCTCTTTGTATTATTTGGCTGTGCCTGATTTTGGAGCATGGATCGCGGCCATCATTGCGAGCATACCGGCACGGCCCAGACCGCCAGCAAAATCACTGCGATCAGCGCACCCAGCCCAACGCTGCTTTTCAGGCAGCGCTGCGTTTTTTTGATCTCCGCCGGGTCCTTTTCCGTCTGCGGGACAACAAACAGCCTTGCCCGTGCCTGCCTTTCGTCCTCCGTGACGCTCGTCAGGGCAGAACCGGCGGTAAGAGCGATAACATTCAGCACGATCCCCACCACCGTCGCGTCAAGATAAACGGGAAGCGTTGCGCCGGAAAGGGAGGTATACAGCTTCACGGCAAAGCATCCGACAAAGCCTGCCAGCATACCGCAAAAGGCGCCGGTCCTGGTCACCCGTTTGCTGAGAATACTTGCCGCGGCGACCGGCATCCAGCTGCTTGCCACGATGCTCCCGCCAAAAAACATGATCCAAAAAATCTGCGGCGGATTGAATATTGCCAGCAGAAGCACAATGCCGCTGACCAGCATCATGGATATCCTGCCGATTTTTATGGAATTGCCTTTTCCTCTAAAGATATCATAAGCAACGGAGGAGCCGATCAGGGACAGGAAGGTAGTGGCTGACGAGATGCCTGCCGCCAACACGCCTGTGAGCATAAGGATCCCCAATGCTTTCGGAAGCACATTCATGGAGGCCCAAATCAAAACATGAGAGGCCGACGCCAACGACGGGTTCAGCATATTGACTGTAACGGCAGACATCCCGACCAGGAGCTCCAGCATAAAGATCCCGAAAGCGGAAAACAACGAGGACCTGACGACCGTGTGCTCGTTCTTTGCCATCAGGTACCGGCTTGACTGCCAGGGACCTACCATACACACGGACATCCATACGACCCCGTATACGATGCCCCATATGACGTTCTCGCCGCCGCTCGGGTAGAGATATTCGGTATTGGCGCTCCACGCCAGCAGTCCCGGCTTGCCTGCAAAGTTCATCAGGTCGTCAATGATGTTGAACCAGCCGCCCGCCCTGTTGGTGATAACAACGGCGCCGGCGACCAGTCCGACGGTGAAAATGGCGAACATGATGGTGTCCGTGATCAGTACGCCCGTTGCGCCGGACAAAACCGAAACGACCAGAAAAACGATCAGCGCAAGCACGATACAAAGGTTGTAATCCACACCGGTCACGGCGTTCATAAGCGTGCCGATACCCTGCATGATGGACAGCAGGTAGACCGTCATGGTCGCTATAGCGGTGATGGTGGCCAGCCTTCTTACGTTTTCGGAGCAAAACCGACGGCCAAAAAATTCCGGGATCGTCATGACCTCACTGCGCCGCAGATATCTGCCGAAAAAGACAGCGCCGTAAATATACCCCGTGACCTGCATGGTCGCAAGGATCGTCATGGGGGAAAAAAGGCCGCTGTAATATTCGCCTGCATCACCCATAAACATTCCTGTGCTGGCGTACGATGCGATCATGGACCCAACGATCAGAAGCAGCGGGGCCCGTCTGCCTGCCACATAAAAATCGTTGGCATTTTTGACCCTGCGGCTGATCAGGAACCCGGCAATGATGTAGATCACAAACGATATGCACATACCGATAAAATAGACGTTGTTCACTTTTTGCTCTCCCGCTTATCGTCATTTTTCATGTACATATAGCTGAGTATCCCGGAAAGCATCACCCATATGCCGAGAGCGATCGAAATCACGATCTCCATATACGTTTCCCTACCTTCGGTTCATTTTTGTAAGCTTGTACCACATAAAGGAGAAAAACGGGATGAGATCATGGCGTCCGCGGTACAGCTTGGCGTCTGCTTCTTTATACTGCTTCCACCACTCCTTTTTGCGGATCCGTCCCGTCTTGACTCTTACATCATAATCAAAGCATTCTGCCATGGTCGTAAAGCCTTCGGGGATCGGCTTGCGGCAGTCGGCCGGTATCTTGCCGCTGCGCATGGCATCGCACCACAGGGTCACGCCGGGCATACCGGCCACCGTTGTCGACCATCCGTTGACGGTGTTTCGGAAATTGATCTCGAGGAAATACATTTCCCCGTCCTCGCCGATCATAAATTCAAATTCAAAAATACCTTCAAACCCGATTTCTTCTATCATTTTTGAGGCCCGGTCAATAAAGTCCCGATCGTCTACGTTTTTATTTTTCCAATACAGGGCATACTTGTCCGGGATATGATACAGTTCATTGTTCTGCATGATAAAAAGGGTGCTTTTCCCCCTGTTGACGCTTATGCCCTCGTAGGATTGCTCGTCGGTTTTGCTTATATATTTCTGGAGCAAGACCTGCTCGCTTTTGATTTTTGAATACGCATTTTTGAGCTCCCCGTCATCGCGGCAAATAAAAACGATGCCCTTCCATTCTGCGCTGAACGAGTTTGTCGCCTTGGTGATAACAGGATACTCGATATCCTTAGGGATATCACCTGTATGGACCTTCCAGGTTTTCGGGACGCGAAATCCGTGCTTTTCTGCCAATGCATAGATTTCATCCTTGTTCATATATTTTTTGACCCGGCCGGTCTTCCCTGCATTGAAAAAATAAAAGTGATCTTTCAGCTCGTCGTAATGGCTGTCCAGCACCATGACGCTGACATCGTCCCCGGTCAGGATAAACGATTTTTCGGTTTTGTCCTTCGCGTATTCGGACATAAGGAGCCGGATGGCCGCCTCCGGGGAGGAAACGATGTGCTTTTTTTTGGTATACCGGCTGATCGTTGCCATCGGCGGGTCGTCATGCACGGCGATCACAACGGGGCGGATGCCGGCCTCGCCCAAGGTCCTGACGATACCCAAATGATTATAATGGTCGTGGTTTGCAAGCACGATGTATTCCCGCATTCGTTTCCCCCCAAAGCATTGGCAGCGTTACAGCGAAAAGCTCTTGTCAAAGCTCATTTCTTCCCGCAAAATTTCAAACGCTTCCGCGTATTTCTTGCCGATCTCATAGCCGCGGAAGCCGCAGCGGCTCTGCACGCCGACGATCCAGTCCTCTTTACCGAACTTGTTGTATTCCGACTTGTGCTCCCGCAGCGAGGCGATCTTCAAGTCGATAGTGCTCTCGATGTCCACATACAGCTGCGGGCGGAACGCCACATAGGAGCGCCCGGACGGGGTGATGGGCTCGTAGAAGAACACCGTGTTCTTCCGGCGCGCCGCGGCGATCGTCGCATTGCTCACACCCACATGCGCCTGGTGCGTATCGAACGGATGATGGGTAAAAATGAGATCCGGATCGTACTCCGTTATGCAGACGTCGATCGCCGTCACCACGTCGGAGCAGAACGGGATGTCCTTGGTGGGGAAATCCTTGATCTCAATGTCCCGGATGCCAAGCGTATGCAGGGCGTTCGTGCCCTCGCGCACGGCGGTATCGTCCGAGCGCTGCGTTTCGCCCCGAATGTTGGTGTAGCCGGACCTGCTCATGATCAGCACCTTGACCTGATGCCCGGCCGCAAGGGCCTTGGCCAGCGTGCCGCCGCAGGCGATCTCGATATCGTCCAAATGCGCGCCGACTGCTAAGATCTTCATCGTTATGCTCCTGTGCCGTCGTATTTGAAAAACCGTGCCATGGGGACATTATAGTGCAAGAACGCCGGAAAAGCAAGCGCGGCCGCACAAGGCCCTATGCTTTGAGCGTCAGCACAAACGTTGCCCCGCCGCCGGGGGTATCGGTGACGCGCAGCTTCGCCCCGTGCAGGGCGGCCAGCTCCTTCGCCACGCTCAGGCCCAGGCCGTAGTGCGCGCGGTCGCTGCGGGCGGCGTCGCCGCGGGCAAAGCGGTCGAAGATCTTTGCCTTGTCGGCGTCGGGGATGCCGGGGCCGTGGTCGGCCACGCACAGCCGTGCGCCGCGGCCCTTTGGCAGCAGTTCCAGCCGCAGCGTGACCGGCGTGCCGGGCGGCGTATGGGCCAGGGCGTTGTCGAGCAAAATGCCCAGCAGCTGGCGCAGGCGGTCGGCGTCGGCCGGTACCGTGGGCACGGCGCCGCCCTCCGCCCCCTCTGGCCCCTCCGGCAGTTGGAGCGTGAGCGGGTGGCCCTGCGCGCGCGCCAGCGGGTCGTACTGTTCATACACCTCCAGGCATAAGGTGTCCAGCGCTGTGGGGGCCAGCTCCGCCCCGGCGCGCAGGGCGCCGGCGTCGGAGCCGGCCAGCAGCAACAGGTCTTCGGTCAGGCGGGCCATGCGGTCCGCCTCCTTTTCCGCCCCGGCCAGCAGGCTCTGCCGGGCCGGGGCCGCCAGCCCCGGCGCCTGCGCGGCGGACAACCCGGCCTTGAGCACGGCCAGCGGGCTGCGCAGCTCGTGGCTGGCGGCGGCGATGAACTCGTTCTGCCTTTGCAGCGCCGCCCGGGTGGGAGCCAGCGCCTGCCCGGCCAGCCACCAGCTGACGGCGGCCAGCGCCAGCGTGCCCAGCGCCCACAGCCCCGCGTACTGCCGGCGCAGCGCGGCCGCGCGGGC
>CANRLV010000076.1 GCA_947631565.1 uncultured Gemmiger sp.
AATGCGCAGTATATCCGCATGACCACCGCCCCCGTGGGCGGGCTCATCCTCTCGCTGGCCGTGCCCGCCATGGTCACCACCCTCATCACCAGCATCTACAACCTGGCCGATACCTTCTTCGTCGGCCGCATCGGCACCAGCGCCACGGCGGCGGTGGGGGTCGTGTTCTCGGTGGCCATGGTGCTCAATGCGCTCGGCTTCTGGGTCGGCACCGGCGGCTCGACGCTGGTGTCCAACCTGCTCGGCGCCAAGGCCAACGACGAGGCGAACACCATCGCAAGCACGTCGTTTTTTCTCAGCTTCGGCTTCGGCGTGGCCGTGGCGGTCATCGGTTTTGCGGGTGGGGACGCGTTGCTGCGCCTGCTCGGCGCCACCGAGACCATCCTGCCCTATGCGCGGGACTATCTGCGCTTCATCCTGCTCGGCGGGCCGTTCTCGGCCAGCAGCCTGGCGCTTTCGCAGTGCCTGCGGGCCGAGGGGCTCAGCCGCCAGAGCATGACCGGGCAGGTGGCGGGCGGCGTGCTCAACATGGCGCTGGACCCGCTGTTCATCTTCGTGTTCGGCTGGGGCATCGCCGGCGCGGCCGCCGCCACCGCCTTGAGCCAGGCCGTCGGCTGGGCCATTTTGCTGCAATACTACCTGCGCGGCGGCACGCAGGTGCGCATCACCGCACGGCGCATCGCGCGCACAGCAGGAGAGTACCGGCAGCTGTTCACCACCGGTTTCCCGTCGTTATGCCGGCATTGCTGCAATATGCTGGCCAACGTCGTTTTGAACACCGTGGCCGGCGGCTGGGGCGACGCCGCCATCGCCGCCATGAGCCTGGCCGGGCGGCTGCTGTATCTCTCCAACGCCGTGTCCAACGGGCTCAACCAGGGCAGCCAGCCGGTGCTGGGCTACGCCCACGGCCGGGGCGACCATGCCCGCGTCAAGCAGGCGTTCTGGTATGTGGTGCGCATCAGCGTGGCGAGTATGTGTGTGTTCGCCGTCTTCGGCATTGTTTTTGCCGCGCCGCTGGTCCGCCTGTTCCGCGACGATGCCGAGGTCGTGCGCATCGGCGCCGCGGCCTTCCGCTACATCTGCCTGGCGCTGCCGTTCGCCAACTTTGCCAACAGCTGCAACATCATGTTCCAGATGGTCAAGCAGCCCGGCAAGAGCAGCCTGCTCATCCTCGGCCGTCAGCTGGCCGTGTACATCCCGGCGCTGCTGCTCCTGCCGCGGCTGTGGGGTCTTTTGGGCGTGCAGCTGGCCGGTCCTGTGGCCGACCTTATCGTCTTTGCCGTCGCCCTGCCCATGGTGCTGCGGTATTTTAAATCACTGTACTGAGAAGCGCGTGCCGCCCGGCCGGGCGGCACGCGCTTCTCAGAACGATGCTTCCACAAAATCCGCCGCTGCCTCGGCACCGCCGCCGGCCCGCAGGCCCTCGCCGAGTTCCCGCGCCGCCCGGCGGTATGTTTCGCCTGCCAAAACCGCCTGCACGGCGGAGGAAATGTGGGCTGCGTCGGGCCTTGACAGCAACAGGCCGGCACCCAGCGCGGCAGCGCGGTCGGCCACGGCCCGTTCCTCGGCATGCTGCGGCCACAGCACCATAGGCACACCAAAATACAGGCTCTCGCTGACGCTGTTCATGCCGCAGTGGGTCACAAACACGTCGGCACGCTGCAGAACCTTGAGCTGGTTTACATACGGCGCCACAGTAAAATTGTCCGGCGGCGTACCGAGGTCGGCAAGGTCAGTCGTCTGCCCGGCGCTCACCACCACATCGCAGGCAAGACCACCCAGTGCGACAAAGCACTGGCGGTAAAAATCCGGCTGGCGGCCCAGCACCGTGCCCAGGCTGATGTAGACCAAAGGCCGTGTTTTGGGGGCCAGGTCAGGCGAAGGCACGGCAAGCGAGGGTCCCACAAAGGCATAGCAGCCGCCAAAGGTCTCGGATCGCGGCTGAAAGGCGCGGCTGGTGTAAACTACCGTGCGGGTACTCTCGTCGTTGCTGACCATATCCACAAAGCTGCGCACCGGCCAGCCGGCCCGGCGCAGACACGCCGTAATGCGGTGCAGCCTGGGCAGCGAGAGCGCAAAGGCCAGTGCCTCACCGGGCGTTTGGCGCATGAGCGGGGCCGTGTAACGGTTGTAGGCAAAGGTCGTGGTCGAGCAGACAAAGGGCACGCCGTATTTTTGGGCGAACAACCGGCCCCAGTGGCAGAGTGAATCACTGACGATGCAGTCGGGCCGATGCAAGGCCATGTCGGCGGCAATACGGTCCTGCATGGCCAGCGTCACATCCGCCACCATGCCGAGCAGCAGCGAAAGGTCCCTGCCAACCTTTTGCTCCAAATCATCGGGGGCGGGGGGCAGATATTCATCACAGGGCACGAACTGCGCCCCGGCGGCGATGATTTTTTCCTCGAATGGCGCAAAGGAATAGTATCGCACCGTATGTCCGCGCCGGCACAGCGCCGCGGCGACCGGCAGGGTCGGGTTGGTGTGCCCGTGCGCTGCGATGTTGAAAAACCAGATGAAGGCCATGCTATCTGTCCTCCAGGCCAAAAACCTTCTTTGACCAATCGTCAAAAAGCTCCTTGGGCGGGATGGCCAGCCCGCGTTCGATATCGCCCAACAGCAGCAGCGTGTCGCCGGGACAGATTCCGAACAACTCCCGCGCCTGCTTGGGAATGACGATTTGTCCCTTTTCGCCTACGGTGGCTGTCCAGGCATATTTACCGGGCGGGTGTGGTTTGTTTGTCATGGTCGTTGCCCCCAAAAGTATGATTTGTATAACTTATCATACCATAAAGCCGCGGTACTGTCAACTCGCGGACCAAAAATCATGCAAAAAAACATGCCGGTTTTGCACAAAATCATCCCTTGCACCGCCGTCGTAGCCGCGCTATGATGGAATCGATCTATGCTCCAAGGAGGACTGCACCCCATGCCTGCCGCCCTGACCAATGACCTGACCGTCGGCCGCCCGCTGCCCAAGATCCTGCGTTTTGCGGTGCCGCTGGTGTTCGGCACGCTGTTCCAGCAGTTCTACAGCGTGGCCGATACCGCCATCGTCGGGCGGTTTCTGGGCGTTGATGCGCTGGCCGCCGTCGGCACCGTGTACTCGCTGCAGTTTCTGGTGCTGGGCTTCGTCATGGGCACGGCGGCGGGCTTTGGCGTGCTGCTGGCGCAGAGCTTCGGCGCCAAAGACGCCGAGGGCCTGGGCGCGTATTTCTGGAACGGGTGTTATCTCGCGGCGGGCCTTGCGCTGGCGCTGGCCGGCGGTACCTTTGCGGCGGCGCCGGCGCTGCTGCGCCTCATGCGCACGCCGGGGGACATCCTGCCGCTGGCCGTGGGCTACATCCGCGTCATCTTTGCCGGCATCCCCGTCACCATGCTGTATAACTATGCGGCGGCCGCCCTGCGCGCGGTGGGGGACAGCCGCCGCCCGTTTTATTTCCTGCTGCTGGGCACCGTGCTCAACATCGCGCTGGACTGGCTGTTCATCGTGCCGCTGGGCGGCGGGGTGGCCGCGGCAGCATGGGCCACGGTCTTGAGCCAGCTCGTCAGCGGCGGGCTGACGCTGTGGTGGCTGCTGGCCCGCACCGGGGCCGTGCCCGGCTGGCGCGGACGGGCGGCGGTGAGCACCGCCCGACTCAAAAGCCTGTGCCGGGTCGGCCTGCCGATGGGGTTCGAGTATTCGGTCTCGGCGGTGGGTGCGGTGGTGCTGCAGGGCGCCATCAACACGCTTGGCAGCACGGCCGTGGCGGCGCAGACGACGGGCGAAAAGATACGCCAGCTGTTCACGATGCCGATGGAGAGCGTGGGCACCGCGATGGCCACCTACGCCGGGCAGAACTGCGGCGCCAAACGCTTTGACCGTGTGCGGCAGGGCCTGCGGGCGGGCCTGGCCATCCAGTGGACCTACTGCGCCGCGGCCTGGGCCGTGATCTGCTGTATCAAAGTCCCGGCCGTGTATCTGGTGCTGGGCGAAACGTCGAGCCCCGCCGCGCTGGGCGCCATCGAATACCTGACCCGCATCAGCCCGCTGTTCTGCTTCCACGGCGCGCTGATGGTCTTCCGCCACAGCCTGCAGGGGCTGGGGTACAGCCTGCAGGCGGTGCTGGGCGGCGTGGGCGAGCTGATTGGCCGCGCGTTGGGCGGCGCGCTGGCCGTGGGCACCGGTCTCGGCTTCACGGCCGTGTGCTACGCCAACCCCTTGGCGTGGACGCTCTCGATGCTCTACTGCGCGGCTCTGCTGTTCCACTACCTGCGCAAGCTCGAAGCGCAGCAATAATACAAAACACACAAGCGCGCCGCCGGTCCGCAAAGGACCGGCGGCGCGCCGTTTGTTGCAAAGAGTACTGTTTACTTCTTCATCAGGTCGGCGCCGCTGTGCCATGCCTGGCCGGCCTTCCCGCCCACGGCGTAATAGCCGTTCTGCATCTGGTCAAAGACAAAGGCGTTCAGCCTGGCGGCGTCGATGCGGCCCTTTTCGTCCAGCACCTTCTCGTCCGCCAGCACGTTGACGATGCGGCCCAGCACGCGCAGGCCGTAGGGCTCGTCCTCCATCTTCTCGACCGTGCATTCCAGCGTCAGGGGGTATTCCTTGATGACGGGCGCGTCCACACGGCTGCTCTTGACCGCGTGCAGGCCAGTGCGGGCAAACTTGTCCGCCATCTTGTTGGCGGAGGCGATGCCGAGGAAATCCGAAGCCGCCAGCGTGTCGGTGCCGGGCACGGCGAGCGTGAACGCGCCGCGCGCCCGCAGGTTGGCGACGGTCTTGTGGTCGGCCTCGAGATTGAGCGCTACCCTGTCCTCGGCACAGATGCCGCCCCAGGCCATCATCATCACGTCCACGGTGTCGTCCTCATTGTAGGTGCCGATCATGTAGGTCGGCATCGGGAACAGGTACGGCTTTACGCCGAGATCTTTAAACATGGTCCATGGCTCCTTTGCAGCAGATTCAAAAGTGGTGGCAGGTGTGCCTGCCTGCTTTCCAGTATACCATGCACCGATGCCAAACACAAGCGCCGCCGCACCAATGGACCGGCGGCGCGCTTGTGATCAACGGGAAAGTCACCCGCCCAGCGGGAAGCGGGCCAATACGGTTTTTTGGGAATCGTACCAGTTGTGGAACACGAGCTCCAGCGTCTCCACGTTCGTTTCGCCAAAATATGCGGGCCGGGCGAGAAAGTCCAACAGCGCCTCCGGCGCGCGCAGCCGGTCGGTGACCCGGGCCGCGGAGATGTGGGCCGAGACGGTCCGGTAGCGCTCCTCCGGCGGCAGTCCGCGCCGGGTCAGGTCCCGGCGCACCGCGGCCCGCACCTGCGCAAGACCGTCCGCGTAAAAGCCCTTGACCATGAGCACGCTGCTGCTGGCGGTCATGCCGTCAAATCCCACGGCAAACGGGCGCGCCCGGCGGCAGCAGTCTCCGATGCAGGCGATATACCGTTCGATATCGGCGGGCAGGGCCCGCCCTGGCTCACCTTTCAGGATATCAAGGACTGTGACGTGCAGGTCCCGCGCCGGGTAACAGTACAGCGTCGGCTCGCTTTGGCGCAGCAGGGCAGTGTGCGCGGCGATGCGCGCAGCGACGGGTGCGGCGGGCCGGAACACGAGGGTGAGCCCCATGCGGTCATCGGCGGCCGCATGGGCAAGGAATGGGTCCCCGACGCCGCCGGCCAACAGCCTGGCGCGGTCCCGGCGCAGGATGCCGTCATACAGTTCGTTCAGGGCCTGCCGGTTCGGTACTTCCAAAACAAACTCCTTTGTGCGGGCAGCCGGCGGCATTGTGCCAGGCGTCGGCCCGCCGCCCGCCGCTGTGCCGTCAATCGCTCTTTTCGGCATTGAAGCGATAGTAATTTTCAAACCGGCCGCCGTGGAGCGACAGAACGATGTCCACGCCGTTGCACTGTCCGCTGGCGATAAAGCCATCGCAGCGGGAAAGCAGATACAGGGCATAGAAATAGTTGATGGTCGTATC
The DNA here is from genome assembly GCA_947631565.1 of uncultured Gemmiger sp. GTDB lineage: Bacteria > Bacillota > Clostridia > Oscillospirales > Ruminococcaceae > Gemmiger. Next base: position 5,969 of record CANRLV010000076.1, read on the forward strand.
CATCACCCGGCTGTCGTATTCTTCCGCGTTATACAGCTTTTTTTCCAGGTCGTTGATGACCCGGACATCGGTAAATTCCTCCAGCGTGTGGCGCTCCTGCGCCACCGCGATCAACATATCGCCGAACGCCTCGTGCATCTGCTCCAGCGCCGTCTCGTCCTCGGTGGCGAGAAAGACCACCTCATAGCCGTCGCGGTCGACCCATTCCCGGATGGTGGGGATCATCTGCGCCGCGCTTGCCATCTCGCGCACCCCGCCCAGCTTACTGGCCACATAGTCGGTGCCGCGGATCAGGACGCCCAGCGCCTTGCGGCCCCGTATCACGCTGTCATGGTATTCCGCCAGCTCGGCGCGGAACCGGTCGGTGAAAATGTCCGCGGTGATGGCGGGTTGGGTCCGCGCAAAAACCCAGGCGGATGCCAGCGCCGCCATGTTGGTAAGCTCCAGCGTGTTTTGCCCGGTCGCGTCCGCAGGGCTCAGGGTAAGGCGAAAATACTTCTGCAGCTCGTGCAGCGGATACTTTCCCGCCCTCTCGCCCTTGTAGATGACCCGCAGCCCCATCGGCTCGAACACCTTGCGGGCGCGGTCCGCCAGCGTGAGGATGGCGCCGATGCCCGCGCCCGGGTCGGACGGAACATGGACGTATTTGATATCCTCCCGGCGGCGCCCCTCGAACAGCCACTGCTCGGTGAACACCGCATGGAAGACGGTGGTCTCGGCCAGCTCGCCCGTGAACTGCCCCAGCAGCGTGGGACCGCCCGGTCCCGTCATGAGCAGCGTCCCCGCCTCGCCCTCCGGCGGCAGCGTGCCGATGTGCAGGCGCGCGCATGGCGCCAGGAACCTTGTGATGCGGGGGTCGGTGAAAAAGACCTCGCCGTCGGTGTACTTGAGGATCACATAGGCCAGCGTGACCGTGTACTCGTTGAGGTGCAGGCAGCCGTACTTTTGATACTGGCGCAAAAAATCCAGCTGCATGGCGGCAATGTCATCCTCGTCGTAGCTTTTGTAATCCGGGATCAGGTCGAGGCGCCGGGCAAATTCCGGCGCGGAGTCCCGATAGTAATCGTAATTTTTTTTTATAGACGATATCGTAATCCTCGCCGCCGGGGTCATGGACATGGTAGCGGGCGCCGCCGTCCGCGAGCGCCTCGTGGAAGACATGGCGGCTGTGCTCCAGCGTTTTGCAGCTTGTATCGCCCTGACAGGCGCGTATTTCAAACATACCTTGCCCCTTTCATGACATTGCCTGCTTTCCAGTATACCATGCACCGATGCCAAACACAAGAGCCGCCGCTGTCACCGTGCGGCGGGGCGGGGCATAGGATGGCGCAGATGCCGGGGGTGAAAGTCTTATGCAAAACGTGTTTTGTGTGGTGGGCGCCGATGCCCGCCAACAGGCCGCCGCCGCGGCCCTGCGGGCGGCGGGCTGCACCGTGCTGGGGCCCGGGGCCGTGGGCTATGCCGACGCCATCCTGCTGCCGATGGGGGCGGGGACCGAACAGGCGGACCAGGCAGACCTGGAACGCCTGCTGCGCGCGGCGCGCCCCGGCACGCTGGTGCTGGGCGGGCGCGTCGGCGCGGCGCTGCGGCAGGCGGCGGCCGCGGCCGGGCTGGAGCTGGTCGACTATTTCCTGCGCCCGGAACTGGCCTGCCTCAACGCCGTGCCCACGGCCGAGGGCTGCCTTGCGCTGCTGATGCGGCTGCGCGAGCGCACGGTGTGGGAAAGCCCGTTCCTTGTGCTCGGGTACGGGCGCATCGGGCGGGCGGTGGCCGGCCGGCTGGGCCTGTTGGGCGGGCGGGTGACGGTGGCGGCGCGCAGCGCCGAGCAGCGTGCCGCGGCCCGCTGCGCCGGGCACCATGCCGCGCCGCTGGCAGGACTCGAACGCCTGCTGCCGGGGTTTGACGCCGTCGTCAACACGGTGCCGGCGCCGGTGCTGGGCGAAGCCCAACTGCGGCAGCTGCCGCCGGGCGCGCTCATCATCGACCTGGCCAGCCGCCCCGGCGGCACCGATTTTGCCGCCGCCAAAGCCCTGGGCCTGCACGCCGAGCACGCGCTCAGCCTGCCCGCCAGGTGCGCGCCGCAGACCGCCGGCGCCCTCGTCGCCCAGACCGTGCTCTCGATTTTGGAGGAGCGCGCCGGGGCACAGCACCCCAACCTCAAAACACCCGAAAGGAGCGCCTGACCATGCGCCAAACGAACGTTTTGCCGCGCACCGTGGCCTTTGCCCTGTGCGGCAGCTTTTGCACCGTCGAGGCGGTGCTGCCCCAGATCGCCCGCCTGCGCGCCGCCGACTGGGAGGTGCTGCCGATCTTGAGCGCCAGCGCCGCCAGCCTGGACACCCGCTTCGGCACCGCCGCCGAGCTCAAAGCACGCCTGAAAGAACTGACCGGCCGTGCCCCACTCGAGACACTGCAGCAGGTCGAGCCGCTGGGTCCGCAAAAGCTGGCGCAGGCGCTCGTCATCGCGCCCTGCACCGGTACCACGATGGCGCTGCTGGCGGCGGGCATCAGCTCGACGCCGGTCACGCTGGCGGCCAAAAGTCTTTTGCGCGGCGGGCGGCCCATTGTCCTTGCCCCCTCCACCAACGACGGGCTTTCCGGCAGCGCCGGGGCGCTGGCGGCGCTGCTGCAGCGTAAAAACTACTATTTTGTGCCCTTTGGCCAGGATGACAGCTACCGCAAGCCGCATAGTTTAAAGAGTGACATGACCCTTTTGCCCGATACGCTGGACAGCGCGCTCAACGGCGTCCAGCTGCAGCCGCTGCTGCTGTAAATTTTGCCGGAAGGCGGTGGAGCATGCAGACACTTTTACTCAAGGGGCGCCGTCCCCTGCGGGGCAGCTGGTGCCCGCCGGCGGCCAAAAACAGCGTGCTGCCGCTGCTGGCGGCCACGCTGCTGTGCGGCGGCCCCTGTACGGTGCGCGGCGTGCCGCGCCTGCTGGATGTCGAGACCAGCCTCGCCCTGCTCACGGCCGTCGGCGCCGATGCCCGCCGCCAAGGCGCGGACGTCGTCACCCGCCCCGTGCCGGACGCGGCGCTGTGCGGCGCCGTGCCGCCGGCGCTGGCCGGGGCGATGCGCAGCTCGGTGTTTTATCTGGCGCCGCTGCTCTGCCGCTGCGGGGCGGTGCGCCTGCCGCTGCCGGGCGGC
>CANRLV010000077.1 GCA_947631565.1 uncultured Gemmiger sp.
GCCGGATGGTGGCCTCCGACGCGCCCGTCACCTGACAGAGATCGGTCACGGTGACGGCCCGCCGCCGGGCCAGCTCGGCCGCCGTGCGGCCGTCCAGGCCCTCGACCGTCAGCACGGGGCCGCCGTCCGGTCCGGCCAGCGCCTCCGCCAGCTGCCGCTGCAAAACGGCCAGCCGCAGGCGGTTGGCCTCGTCATGGGCAAAAAACGTTTGTGCCGCCGCGGCCAGCCGCCCGGGGCCGACGCTCAGCAGCCGGCCCGCGGCCTCGGCGTCCGCCCACGCTTCCGCCACGGCCGCATACGCCCGCTGCCCGGCCGCCACGCGCAGACGCACGCCGCCCTTGTAGGGTTGGGCGGACAAAATTTTGATCAGCCCCACCTGCCCGGTGGTCTTCAGGTGGGTGCCGCAGCAGGCGCAGACGTCGCCGCCCGCGGCCACCAGCCGCACCGGGCCCGCCAGCGCCTTTTTGCTGCGGTAGTCGGTGGCGGCAAGCTCGGCGGCATCCGGCACCCAGCAGCGCACCGGCGTATCGGCGCGCACGGCGGCGTTGGCCGCTTCCTCGGCGACCGCCAGCTGCGCCGCCGTCAGCGGCAGGTCGACGTCCATGCGCACGGCCGGCTCGCCGATGTGGAAGCCGACGTTCGCCGCCCCGTACAGCCGGTGCAGGCAGCCACTCAAAATATGCTCGCCGGTGTGCTGTTCCATGTGGTCGCGCCGCCGCGCCCGGTCGATGGCGCCGGTCACCGTCTGCCCCACCGGCAGCGGCGCGCTGACGGTGTGCCAAATAACGCCGTCCTGCTCGTGCACGGCGGTCACCGCCGCGCCGCCCAGGGTACCGGTATCGTACGGCTGACCGCCGCCCTCGGGGTAGAAGGCGGTGGCGGCCAGCGCGGCGCGCCAGCCCCCGTCCGCCGGTTCACAGGCCAGCACGGGGGCGGAAAATTCGGCCAGAAAGGCATCGGCCTCATACAGCTTTTCGGTCATGGGCAGGGCGGACATGGCAAACTCCTTGCAATTTTTATGGTAAATTTTATTATAGCACAAATCAGGTGTGGAAAAAACCACCGTAATCGTATATAATAAACGAGGGGATTTTATCACATCGCGGCGAAGCGCCGCGTTAGGGGACTGCCATGAAGCTTTGTAAACGGATCACCGCCGCGCTGCTGGCGCTCATCATGACGGCCGGGCTGGCCGGCTGTGACAAACTGTCGGGTGTGCCGGGCGCCGACAAGGTGCAGGAGCTGCTGGCCACGCCGGGCCCCGCGCCCACGCTGCCGCCGGCGCCCGACCCCCTGCCGCAGACGCTGACCGTGCGCGCGGGCCGCACCCTGCAAAAGGCCCTTGCGGCCTACGCCGCCGCCAACAATGTCACGCTGGCAGGCGAGGGCGCGGCCGACCTCGTCTTGCTGGACATCTACCCCGAGAGCGGCGCCACCGGCGAGAGCACGCTGTTCGATTTGAACGGCGACCCGCTGCTGGCCGCGGCCGCCGCCCGCGCCGGGCTGGACGGCGGCGGGCCGCTTTACGCCTTCCCCGCCGGGCGCTGCCTGTACGGCTATTGGGCCGACACGGCGGTGCTGGCGGCACTGCTGGGCGAGAACTATCAAAACGACCTGCGCGCCGCGACCTGGGCGGAATGGTCTGCCTTTGTGGGGGCGGTCACGGCCTGGATCGCCGACCCCGCCGCCGCGCAGCAGGAGCTGACGCTGAACGGCAACCCCTACATGCTGCCCGCCGAAAAGCCGGAGGCTGCCGCCCGCCTGACCGCCGTGTTTGACGGCAGCGACGGCGGCTGGGGCAACGGCGGGCCGCTGTTTGCGCCCGCCCTGCTGGCCGCCGGCGGCACCCGCAGCGAGCAGACGCTGTACGGCGCCCTCAACGGCCTGTGCAGCACCATTTTGCTGGAAAACGCCAACAGCACGGCCGATGTCACCGCCAGCGCCGCGGCGCTGGCGGACGGCCAGGTGCTGTTCACGCGGCGGCCGCTGTGCGACCTGGCCGACGCGCTGGACGCCGATACCCTTGCCCGCCTGACCGTGCTGCCGGTCAAAAGCGATCTCGTCGAGGAGGATCTCTTCACCGAGGAATACAACCTGACCGGCCTGCTCAACTATCCCATCCTGACCGACGCGGGCTGGCTGGCCATCCCGGCCGAGCGCGAGACATCCTCCCGCAAGGCGGCGGCCGCCGCGCTGCTGTGGCTGTACGGCAGCGCCGGCGGCGAGCAGGCCCTGACCGAGGACGAGCTGCTCATCACCCCGTGGGACACGGCCGGCGATACCTCGCCCCTGGGCGCGTGGCAGGTGCAGCAGGTCGAGAACGGTATCCTGCCCGCCCCCGCCCTGAGCGAGGAACAGCTCGACGGCGTGAACGCCGCCGTCCTCACCCTGCGCAGCGACGCTGCGGCCGCGGCGTCGGACAAGGACCTCAAGGCCGCGCGCGAGGCCTTTTTGCAAAGCGCCGTCGCCGCGCTGGCTGACCCCGGGCAGGCGCCCGACCCCGCCCCGGCGGAATGACCGCCGCACCCCACCATGTAAGGAGCGAATGCATATGCGGTTTAAACGTTGCAGCGGCATTTTGATGCCCATCTCGAGTCTGCCGGGCCCCTACGGCATCGGCAGCCTGGGCGAGCCGGCGCGCAAATTTGTCGATTTCCTGGCCGCGGCCGGGCAGACGGTGTGGCAGATCCTGCCCGTCGGCCCCACCGGCTACGCCGACAGCCCCTACCAGAGCTGCTCGGCCTTTGCCGGCAACCCCTATTTCATCGACCTGGATCTGTTGGCCGCCGACGGCCTGCTCAAGCCCGGCGACTACAAAAAGCGTGACTGGGGCGATGACGCCGCCAACGTCGATTACGGCAAAATTTATGAGCAGCGCTTCGCGGTGCTGCGCATCGCCTGCCGGAACTACCTGGCCCGCCGCCCCGTTCCCGGTTGGGACACCCCCTATGACGACGACTGGTACCGCTTCACGCTGCTGTCCGCCGCCTGGCTGCCGGACTACTGCCTGTACATGGCCATCAAGACCGACCAGAAGATGGCCGACTGGCAGAAATGGCCCGAGCCGCTGCGCCTGCGCGAGCCGGCGGCGCTGGAGCAGTTCAAGGCCGAGCACGCCGACGACCTGGTGTTCTGGGCCTTCGTGCAGTACATATTCGACCGCCAGTGGCGCGCCTTGAAAAAATATGCCAACGCCAACGGCGTCAAGATCATGGGCGACATCCCCATCTATGTGGCGCCGGACTCCGCCGACGCCTGGGCCGGGCGCGAGCTGTTCGAGATGGACGCCGACGGTCACCCGCTGCGCGTGGCCGGCTGCCCGCCGGACTACTTCGCCAAGGACGGACAGCTCTGGGGCAACCCGCTGTATGACTGGGCCTACCACAAAAGGACCGGCTACGCCTGGTGGCTGCGCCGGGTGCGGCACGCGCTGTCGGTCTACGACATCCTGCGCATCGACCATTTCCGCGGCTTCGACACCTACTGGGCCATCCCGGCCGACGCCCCCACCGCCCGCACCGGCAAATGGGAGCAGGGCCCCGGCATGGACCTGTTCGATACCGTGCGCGAGAAGATGGGCGATGTGCCCATCGTGGCCGAGGACCTGGGCGAAATGTTCGACTCGGTCCGCAAGCTGCTGGCCGACAGCGGCTTCCCGGGCATGAAGGTGCTGCAGTTCGCCTTTACCGGGCAGGACTCGCCCGACCTGCCGCACAACTATCCGCACCACTGCGTGGCCTACCCCGGCACGCACGACAACAACACGCTGGCCGGCTGGTGGCAGCAGGAGCTCTCGGCCGCCGCCCGCAAGCAGGCCACGGCGTACCTGGCCCTGACCGAGGCCGAGGGCGCGCAGGCGGGGCTGCTGCGCGGGGTGCTCTCGAGCGCCGCCGACCTGGCCGTCATCCCGATGGCGGACTGGCTGGGCCTGGGCAGCGAATGCCGCATCAACACCCCCGGCGAGCCGCAGGGCTACTGGCGCTGGCGGGCGCTGCCGGCGGCGCTCACGCCAAAGCTGGCGGTGCACATCCGCGAGGCGTGCGCGCGGTATTTCCGCGCCGCGCCGGCCCCGGCCGCCAAGCCGAAAAAACAGTGACATTTTTGCGCCGGGCGGCTTCTGCCGCCCGGCGCAACTGCGAATAAAAAGGCTAAAAAGAAGCATTCATAGTTTTTTATCCATCTTCCACAGTATCAAAAGCGCGGGCCCAAATTTCTTTGTGCATCCCACGGGCTAGCCAAAACGCGCCCGCCATGGTACAATACTTCAGTGAGATGAAGCGGCCCGCCCGGCGGGCCGTGCCGTCCCCAAAGGGAAGAGGAGGACAGGGATGCAGCAGCTTTTTACCGCCGTGCTGCCGTTGCCGCAGCTGGTCGAGGCCGTGCAGAAGACCGACCCCGCCGCCGCGCAGGATGCGGGCGCCTTGTGCAGGGCGCTGTGCCGGTACGCCGGCACACAGTGCGCCGACCCGGTCACCGGGCTGGCCGGGCGTGAGGTCGCCGAGACCGTGTTCGCGCCGCGCGCCGCCGCGCTGGCCGCGCAGGGCATCCCGGTGGCTGCCGCCGTGGTGCGGGTGCCGGAATATGCAGCCCTGACCGCCGACGAGAGCGAGGCCGCCGCGGCCCGCTGCCTGAGCACCGCGGCCGGCGTGCTGCAGACCGCCGTCGATGCCACCTGGCCCAACGCCGTGGTCGCGCGCTGGGGCGACGATGCCTTTCTGGTCGCCGCCGCGGCTGAGCAAAGCACGCTGGAAAGCGCGCTGCAAGCGGCCATCGAAGGCCACAGACGCCGCTTTTCCATCACGCTGGCGCGGCGCGGGCAGTTCACGATGCCGTTCGGCGCCGCCCGCTGGGACGAGCCGGACGCCGGCGACTGGCCGAGCATGGTCGCCCTGGCCGAGCGGCGTCTCGGCTGAAGTTCCCGCAAAACCGAATAAACCCCCTGCCGTCTGCGCATAGTAAGGGTACCGACCTTAACACTTCGCAACACAGGGGGTTTTACTATGCCGGACAGCCAGAGCGACAACGAAAAGATGCTGCAGGAGATCGTGCAGAACACCGAGATGGGCAAGAACACGATGGACGAGATGCTCACCCTTGCCCGCGACCAGAAGCTCAAGGACGAGATGATGCGCCAAAAGCGGGAATACCGCCGCATCAACCAGCAGGCGCACGCGGCGCTGGACGCCATCGGCGCCGAGGCCAAGGGCCAGTCCGCCGCCGCCAAAATGAGCGTGAGCATGGGCATCCGCACCCGCACCATGATGGACAAGTCCAACCGCAACCTGGCCACCATGCTGGCCGAGGGCAGCGGCCAGGGCGTGCTGGACTGCAAGCGGGCCGAGAGCGACTACCCGCAGGCCAGCCCCGGCGCGCGCAAGCTGATGCAGGAGCTGTGCGATTTCCAGGCACAGGCTGAGCAGACCTGGCGGGAGTTTGTATGAATCTGCAAAAGAGGGGTTCGGCGTTACCGGCTGCGCGGTCCGCGTGCACCTGATACGGTCCCCCGACAAAAGCAACAAAAAAGGGGTCAAAAAATCGGCAAAAAAAGACATCATTCCCTCTTGTCAGACAGGATTTTTTGTGGCAGAATGATAAGGGGAGCGGACACCACAGCTTGTGGCGCGCCGCGGTAAGCGCTACAGCATCTGTGGGGGGAACGGTATCATGCCCAACGGCATCTATATCCAGACGGAGTATCACGGCAAGCTCATCCGCAAGATCGTGTGCAACGGCGAGGAGCGTTGGTTCATCGGCACGAACTGTGCCGTCACCTTTGCCTCGATGCACGACTGCATGACCGCCATCGACGCCGTCGCCGCCCCGGCCTGAACAGATATCATAAAGGCGCCGCCCTGTACACAGGGCGGCGCTTCGTCTGTCAAAAAGCAAATTCAAATCCATCGGCCTTGGCGGGCATGTACCGCCAAGGCCGATACCTCCAGAGCAAAAATGCCGCGGCAAGTCGCCGCAGGCATGCGCAAGGCATTTTTGCGACGGGGTGTGTCCAAGAGAGGTTTATGATCCGCGTTCGCGGACCTATATTTCGGTTTCGCCCTCGCTCAACGCTGTGCGCCCGCAGGCGCCTGCCGGAGCGCAACCGCCGCAAAGCGGCGGCTCTTGGCGCACAGGCACGGGCGTTTGCGCCACACGCTGCGCGTGTGCGGCGGGCATAGCCCGCCGTGCGCAAAACACCTCTTTTGATTACAGCACCGCGTCGCCGACCAGCATACAGCCGCTGGGCGGGATGGCGAACACGGTAAAGCGCTGGCGGGCCGCCGGGTCGGTGTCGAGGCGCACGCAGCCGTCCTCCGGCGCGGCAAAATGGAAAGCACGGTGCCCGGTGGTGGCGTGGGGCTGCTGCTCCCGCCCGGTCCAGGCCAGCACGCCGCCGGCGGCGGTGAAAGCCTCGTCCAGCGGGTAGGGGGCGCCGTTCAGGTAGAGCTCATACAGGCCGGGCGCGTCCGCCTTGGCGCGCAGGCTGACTGCGCTGCGCGCCGGGCAGCCGCCCTCGCTGCCGTGCGGTACCTTTTGCAGCGGCAGCCGCTGGCGCATGAACAGCGCCAGCCCGGTCCATGCCGCCAAAAATCCATCCAGCGGCATCTCGGTCTCGGCGACAAAATCCCCGTCCGCCGCGCGCGGGTCCACCAGCAGCACGCTGTCGCCGGCAAGGCCGCGCACCGCAACATAGCGCCGCGGCGTTTGGAAAGGCAGGGCCGGCGGGGCGGCGGGTGCATCCTCCGGTACAGGGTCCGGCTCCGGCGCGGGCGGCGGACTGGCATCGGGGTCCCGCAGGGCCACGACCACGCCGTAGCCGGCGCGCAGCTCGCCGCGCAGGCGGGCCAGGTCACACCAGCCCGTCCAGGCCGGGAAGCCCCAGGCCGCGGCGGCCGCCGCCGCAAAGGAAAGGTTGGCGCCGCCGGCATGGTCGCGCATGGCCTGGGCCAGCTCCTCCGGCAGCAGGTCGGCGCCCCAGCGGTTGGTCAGGGCGGCCACGCAGCAGGCCAGATCCATATCCTCCTGCAGGGCGGGCGCGCGCCGCGCCGCCGCGTAGGGGATCAGGCGCAGCCTGGCGTTGCCGGGGCGGCCGCGGTCCGGCAGGCCGGCCACGGGCCGGGCGCTGACCGCCAGCAGCCGCACGGCCGGGGTGGCGGCGACGCCCTTGGTGTATAAGTAGATGCGCACCTGCGCCTGGGTGGCGGTCTTGCCGTCCAGCGTCAGCTCGTCCCCCTGCAGGCACAGCGGGCCGCGCACCATCGGCACGGCGCCGGTGCGGGGCAAAAACAGGCTCCAGCGGCCAAAGCCGCACCACGCCGTCCAGTTGCCGTCCACCAACACCCGCGCCTGCAGCTCCACCGCCGTGTCGGGCGGGGCGCACACGTTCCAGCTCAGGCGCAGCGCGTCGAACACCGGCAGCGGGATGACCGGCGAGGTATAGCACCCGTAGGGCACATACGCCCCGCGGACCATGTCCAGCACGATATGCCCGCCGGCCACCGTCACGTTGTCCAGCTCGCCCCGCATAAAGGCTTCGGTGTCCTGCAGCAAAAAGGTGTTGGGGCTGTCCATGCCGCGCGCTCCTTACCGGCGCCCTGCGGCGCCTTCGTTTCTGCTTTCATGATAGACCTTTTGCTTCCCGTTTGCAAGCGATTTGTTGCACAAGGGCGCCCGTTTCTGCTATAATAACGCCAGTACAGCAAAGGAGGCCGCGCGCCATGCCCTGGGTCACCAAGCACAGCGGCGAGGAATACCCGCCCCAAACCCCGCCGCCGCCCCTCTCGGAGCGGGACAAGGCATTCAACTGGTGGCAGTACTACAAGTGGCTGGTGCTGGTGGCGGTGCTGTTCGTCATCGCCATCATCATCACGGTCGGGCAGCTGGTCACCCAGGTGCGGCCGGACTACACCGTCGGCTACGTCGCCCCCACCGAGCTGCCGCAGGCCACCCTGAAAGCCCTGACCGAGGCGCTGGCCGCGCTCGGCACCGACCAGAACGGCGACGGCCGGGTGGCCGTGGAGATCGAGCAGTATATCCTGGACTTTTCGCCCGCCGCCGGCGGCGATATGCTGGAGAGCGCCGGCCGCGTGGCCGGGGCCACCCGCCTGAACAGTGACCTTGAGAAGGGCCGCGGCGGCTACATCTACCTGCTGGCCGACCCCGAGGGCTTTGAACGCTACACCGCCGCCCTGGCCCGGCTGGACGGCACGGCACCCGATGCCGCCGAGCAAGGCGACTGGCAGGCCCTGACCCTGCCCTGGACCGCCTGCCCGGTGCTGACGGCACTGGATCTGGGCGATTTCGTCGGCAGCGAGCTGCTGGGCCAGCCACTCCAAGGTCACAGCCAGGACCTGCTGGGCGAGATGTACCTGGCCCGGCGCATTTTGCACGGCGACAAGCAGGCCGCCGCTGCCGCGGCGGACATCGAGCTGTGGCAGGCGCTGACCGCCGGCGCCGTGGCAGGGGAGGCGACACCGTGAGAAGGCTGAACATTTTTTACTGGCTGCGGCGCCTGGCCGCCTGGTGTGCCCGGCGGCGGCGCAAGCGCGCGGCGCCGCCCCCGCCGCCGCGCCGG